>NZ_JADMQH010000050.1:0-2472 GCF_015559655.1 Bacteroides sp. 1001136B_160425_E2
GTAAGCATCCGATAAAGTACCCGTTTTCTCTGTCATATTTTCATAGCACCTTTGCCTGTGCAATATTGCATGAACTTCTAACATATTTTCATTATGACAAAAGAACAATTTACCTCTTTACAGGAACTGCATCGTTTAAGCGGTCTGAGTCTTCTGAAATTTCTGCAACGTGAACATGTCAGTTACTCCACGTACAATTATTGGAAACGTAAATCTTCCAGTGTTCCCGATCACGAGACCTCTGCTCCCCAATCAGTCTTAGCCCCCATCAGCCTGAAGTCCCCCTGTATTGCTTCCTCCTCTTCTGTTTCCGGAATGACCCTGTTGTTTCCTAATGGCGTCCGTGCCCATTTGGGTGCCGGTATGGAAGAGGCCGCTTCCCGTTTGATTAACCAATACGCCTGTTGCCATGTTCTGCCTGAATGATACGATGCGGTATTTTCTCTGCCCCGGCAGGACTGATATGCGCAAGGGTATCAGTTCTCTCTGCGGTGTGGTACACGAGCGTATGGGCTGCAGTGTCAGGAACGGTGATGTATTCATCTTCATTGGCAGCAGCCGTAAATTGATGAAGCTTCTCCATGCCGAGGATGGCGGTCTGGTGATGTATGTCAAGCGCCTTGAAGCCGGTCATTTCAAGATTCCCGAATATGACGAGAAATCGCGCAGCTATCCGATGGAATGGCGCGATCTTGTCATTATGGTGGAAGGAATCCGTGAATCTCCCGGGCAGCGTTTGAGACGTCTGAGGGCGGAACGAAATGTATATACTGTATAAAAATAGATGTCGTATTCCTTGTCTGTCCGGGATATATTTTGTACATTTATAGTGTAATTAAAAGAAACGGATTATGACCCAGGAAGAGATGCTTTCACAGATGAGCTCAATGCTGCAGTCCCTGCAGCAGGTGAACGCATCCCAGGCTGAGACCATTATCAGGCTTACCCGGCAGAATGAATCCTTACAGAATCGTCTCAATGAGCTGACGGCTCAAGTCGCATGGCTGAACCGCCAGCTTTTCGGTCACAAGTCAGAGAAACTCCCGTCTCTTGATTCCAACCAGCCTGACCTGTTCGGTGACTTTCTTCCTGATAATGCGGCTGAACTGGAAAAAGCGCGTGAAGTAGCGGTGCAGACAATCACAAAAGAAACGGTGGAGAGCAAGAAACGGGAACGGAATAACCGCAGGATAATGGAAGGTCTTCCCGTACTTGAAAGGGTAATCATCGAGCCGGAAGACATTGACCTGGAACTGTACAGGAAGATTGGTGAGGAAGTGACCCGTGTGGTGGAACATAAGCCCGGACAACTTTATATAAAGGAGATTGTACGGCCCAAGTATGCCCTTAAAGACAACACTTCACTTCCACCGGTCGGCAGAAAAGGAGTGGAGATAGCCGCCATGCCGCTGTTGCCTATATACAAAGGAATAGCGGGACCTACACTTTTGTCGGAGATACTCCTGCAGAAATATGAGTATCATCTTCCCTTCTACCGCCAGGTGAAACAGTTGCATCACCTGGGCTTCAAAGCTAGTGAAAGTACCATAGACGGATGGTTCAAGCCTGCGGTTGAGCTTCTCAAGCCACTTTACGAGGTACTCAGGCAGGAAATCATGAAATCCGACTACATACAGGGGGATGAAACGACCGTACCTGTACTGGACAAGGCAGGACATCAGACCAACAAGGAATACTTGTGGATGGTCAGGGCGGTAGTCGAACGACTGGTGCTTTTCCATTATGACAAAGGATCACGGTCTGGTACGGTGATAGGGCAACTGGCTAAAGACTTCAAGGGTTATTTCCAATGCGACGGCTTTGAGGGTTACGAATCGGCTTTCAAGGTTAACCCGAATGTGCGCCTTGTTAACTGCATGGCTCATATACGCAGGTATTTTGAGCAGGCACTTGCTGAAAACAGGCAGATGGCGGAACATGCCTTAAAAGAAATACAGCTTCTATATCGCATAGAACATGACTGTGACCAGAAGCAGCTTACAGAAAATGAACGGATGGAAAAACGTCAGGAACTTGCCGGACCTATTATGGATGCCTTGAAGCTATGGATGGAAACAGAAGGGATAAAATACAGCCCAAACAGCCTGACCGGAAAGGCGATAACCTATGCCTATACCCGCTGGGAGAATATGATGAGGTATCTGCAGGATGGACGTATCCATATTGATAACAATCTGGCGGAAAATGCCATCCGACCAATCACATTGGGTAGAAAGAACTACTTGTTCTGTGGAGACCATCAGGCGGCCGTCAGCATGAGTGTCGTCTGTTCGTTACTGGCTACGTGCAAAGCGCATAAAGTAAATCCGCGCACTTATCTAAATGACGTTATAGCAAGAATGCCATATATGCAGAAGGCTAATTATGAGGAACTGCTACAAATGTTGCCACACAAATGGAAGGAAAAGAATAAAGAATGATGGAGATACAACTATAGATGGCTGCTTACCT
>NZ_JADMQH010000051.1:0-2470 GCF_015559655.1 Bacteroides sp. 1001136B_160425_E2
CAAATGTATAAAATAAAAAATACGAGACTCAAACTTGAATCCCGTATTTCCATTTACACAAAATATTTTATAGTGCCGTTTTTTTTGTTATACAGTACAAATATTTATTTGTTTTTCAACCGCTTGCATATCCCTTAATATCGTTTGGTCTAACACCTTTGCGTAGTGTTGTGTCATTCGTGTAGATGAATGCCCCAGCATTTTAGCCACATTCGGCAGTGACACGTTGTTAGCCAGCGCAATAACCGATGCAAAACTATGGCGGGCGGTGTGCGTGGTCAAGTTCTTTTTGATACCGCACAGGTCGGCAATCTCTTTCAGGTAGCTGTTCATTTTCTGATTGCAGGGAACGGGCAACAAAGTTCCTTTATCCATGCAGTAGGGGTTATCCTTATACTTTTCAAGTATCTGTTTGGGAATGCTCAAAAGCGGGATGTTACAGATATTGTTTGTCTTTTCACGGGGTTTCACTATCCACAGGTTGCCGTTGCTGTCCTCTGAAACGTGTTCGGGGCGCAAGTTATACACGTCTATGAATGCCAGTCCAGTATATACGCAGAAAATGAAAACATCCCGTACCAGTTCCAACCGTTCAATCTTGAACTCTTTCTGCCATATCCGGTTTATCTCGGCTTGGCTTAGGAACTGTTTGTTTACCTCCACTTCGTGAAACTTGATTCCAGCAAACGGGTTCTTTGTTAGCCACTCGTTGGCAATGGCAAGGTTTATCACTTTCTTAAAGCATTTCATGTACTGGATAACAGTATTCTGTGCGCAATGCTTTTCTGTCTTTAGGTATAAGTCGAATTTGCGCACCAGTTCCCCGTTTGCCTCACGCAGTAACATATCATCTACCTTGTAATCCCGTTTAACCAGTTCCATGAGGTATTTAAGGCAATTGTCGTAACGTCTTACGGTAATATCGGCATAATCCGTCCCGATTAGCTTCCGGCAGTTGTCGTTATGTTCCTTGAACACATTATACAATGTCTTGAAAGTCTCGTCCTTTCCCTGATAGCGGTTCACTATGGCACGTGCGGAGATAATCTTTCCCTCCAGTTCCAAGTCTTGGTAAATCTGATAGAATTTCACACGCAAGGCGTCAATGTAATGGTTAAGTTCTACGGAGTTTCGGTCTTTGCCTGTCGATTTCTCTTTTTCCTGCGACCAGAGTGGGACTTTTACGCTCCGCTTTAGTTGAAGTTCCACGTATAGGCGGTCATAAGTGACACGCACACGCACGGGTGCTTCCCCGTTTTTTAACAGTTTGCTACGCTTGATGAAGAACAACACGCTGAATCTTTTTCTTTCCATACGGCTCAATTTTTAATGATACAAAGTTAGGAAATCGAACCGAGAACCCTGTTATGTAAAATAGTGCAACGTGCTGTAAAAGAATGAAGTAAATACCTCGCAGTGGAACATTCCGGGCTTTTAAAACCAGTCCCTTGAATAAGGACGTATAGTGGGTCAGTCCGAAAACTCTGTGGGTATGTTATGTTAATAAGCGAAAGTGAACTATCTTTGCGTTCAAATTAAAATAATCTGTCCCATGCTTTCCAATCGCAACCTACATAAGTTACTACGAGTCATCTTCCCCGAAGTTTTAATGACGTATTTCGAGATCTCCGGTTGGCATGACGACTCTGTCAAAATTGAAGTTTGGCTTGATGAAAAAAACTACATGGAACGTTCTGATTACAAGAGTGGCACTGTGATTTCACATGGTTTTACTGAAGCGAAAGTGATTCAGGACTTTCCTCTGCGTGGCAAACCTGTTTATCTCCACGTAAGACGTCGTCGCTGGTATGACAAAGCTACAGGGGAAACGTTTTCCTATACCTACGATGATCTAACTGCCGAAGGGACGAAACTCACTCCTGAGTTCGTTGCTTTTTTAAAAGAAGAAGATTGAAACTACTGCGGCTAGCATAAGCTCCATAGCAGATGCTTATGGGGTAAACGGTAAACAGCTAACTTCACAGTACAAGGAGTTTATCAGCGCATACAGACAGTGGGACCAGTTAGATCATGCTTCAGAATATGTCCTGTTCAAACAAAACATAGGTCCTAGCCTTTGTATTGACGAGACTTCTTTGAGCTGCGGAGAATTATATACTGTTGTCACTAATCGTGCGGGACGTGGTGGCAGAGGTACACTTGTGGCCATGATACGTGGCACGAAGTCTGAAGACGTCATAAAGGTGCTTGAAATGATTCATGTCTCCAAGCGCAAGACAGTCAAAGAGGTCACTTTAGATCTTTCACCGACTATGATGCGGATTGTCCGAACGGCTTTTCCCAACGCCACTATGACGAATGACCGGTTTCATGTACAGAAGCTCTTTTATGAGGCAATTGATGAACTCAGGATTACTTATCGCTGGATGGCACGGGATTTAGAGAACGATGAAATTCAGCGGTGCAGAGAGCAAAATATAGAGTATGTTCCGTTTCGATATACCAATGG
>NZ_JADMQH010000052.1:0-1928 GCF_015559655.1 Bacteroides sp. 1001136B_160425_E2
AAATCGAGTAGGAGGAAAACGAAAGCTTTCTTCCTACTTTCGTTTTCCGACCTCTCACACCACCGTACGTGCCGTTCGGCATACGGCGGTTCCTATTTTGGATACCATTCGAGATAACTATCCGTCAGCGTGATATACCCTGCCTTTTTCAGATTCTCATTTGATAAGGCTCGTGTCAAAATCGGGCTGTCGGCTATACGCCAATTACCAAGACGTGTGTTCCCCCATTGATAGGCTTGCCGGGCGGCTATGCCACATCGTTTGAGGTTGATTATCCTCGTCTTGGGTTTCTTCCATGCTTTCCATATACACATTCGTATCCGTCGCCTTAACCATTCATCGGTTTCAAGGCAAAGCCGTTTTATCTGAGCAAGATGATAGTACCCTATCCAACCCCGTATGTACTCTTTCAGCTTCTGTTTCCTGCGTTCATAGCCCCAACCATTACTGCGACTCGTCAACTCTTTGAGCTTGGCTTTCATATTGGTTTTGGTTTTGGGATGTACAGCAAGCAGACATTTGCCTTTGTTTACATAAAAGGAGTAGCCGAGGAATTTAACTCCTCGTACATAGGACACTACGGTTTTCTCCCGATTTACTTTCAGAAAGAGTTTCCCCTCGATAAATCGTGTGATACTTGACTTTACACGCTGTGCGGCTCGTTTGGATTTACAGAATATCAGGGCATCATCGGCATATCGGACAAAGGGGTGTCCTCGGAGTTCGAGTTCCTTATCCAATTCGTTGAGCATTATGTTACTCAACAGCGGACTTAGAGGTCCACCTTGCGGTGTGCCCTCTTCGCTCGCTTCAAAAACTCCTCGGGTGATTACTCCGCTGCTTAGATATCTGTGTATTAGACTGACTACTCTGCCGTCTGTTACCGTGCGGCTGAGGATTTCTATGAGCTTGCTGTGATTTACGGTATCGAAGAAGCGTTCAAGGTCGAGGTCGACCACATATCGGTAGCCGATCTCAACTATCTCTTGCGCCTTTCGTAGCGCACTATGGCAGCTCCGATTGGGACGGAAGCCGTAGCTAGTCCGAGAGAACTGTCGCTCATAGATTGGGGTCAGTGCTTGGTTGATGGCTTGCTGGACTAATCGGTCTACTACAGTGGGGATTCCCAATAGCCGCTTCTTTCCGTTGTCTTTGGGTATCTCTACCCTGCGGACAGGATTGGGACGGTATGTCCCTTGTTGCAAGGAACTTGTCAACTCATTCTTGTTGGCCAAGAGCCACGGTAGCAATTGCTCACACGACATCTTGTCAATACCGCCACTGCCCTTATTGCCTACCACTGCCTTGTACGCGCGGTTAAGATTATCGGGACTGAGAATGAGTTCCAATAAATGTGCCTTGTCGAATGGTACTTCCGCGAAGTTGTCTTCACATATCCACATGAAAGTCTGCACTCCCTCATACCTTTTGGTTGCAGACCTATCTCTTTGAGGGCAGTCATTAGCTTGGGCTGATGTTTTCTGCATTCTTACTTTCATACAGTACGTTTCAATTACTTTCGCTTAATTATTAGGTTCTGCCCTTCGTGGGTTGTATTGACTTTTTTTCCCACTACTATGGCGTCTGCTGACTTCTCACGGCAAGCTTTACTCCACAACTTTCGTAAAAAAAAACTATTTGCTGTGTCCGTGAGACCTCCCCGATTAAGAACATAATCTTTCTCACTTATACTTGCTTGATTTACACCACTCGTTCCGAATAGCTATAGGGCTTTAGTCCGTCGTGCGACCTTACCCACGAGCATGTGCCTTAATATCAAGTTTCTGTTCGTCAAGTCAGTGATTTGCCTACGGCTTCCTTCAGATTCCGCATCGCTACGGACACCCTTGCCTTTGGCTGTACGCTTGCCGCTATTAAGCTGCGTTAGGGACTTGCACCCGTTAGACTATGCCCATGTCGGGCGAACA
>NZ_JADMQH010000053.1:0-1811 GCF_015559655.1 Bacteroides sp. 1001136B_160425_E2
CAAGTACAACGGTAAGGAACTGGATAGACAAGGTGGTCTTGACTGGTATGATTATGGGGCGAGACATTATGATGCGGTGTTGGGAAGATGGCATGTGGTGGATCCATTAAGTGAAAAATTCTACAATTGGAGTTCCTATACATATTGTTTGAATAATCCGATACGAAAAATAGATCCTACAGGTATGGTTCCAAGAGATTATAGAATCGATACTAATGGTAATATTAGGCCGGTTAATAAACCTGATGCCAAACCAGATCGATTGATTGGAACAAATCAATCAGCAGGGGAAAGACGAAAATGTAACAGTGAGTGATAAAAATATCCTTCCAGTTTTAGCAGGAAAAAGTAATATTGAAAATAAGGCTGTTCCTTTGGAAGGGAAAATAATAAGAAGAGTGAGTAAAGGTGAATATAGTGTTGAAGTTGTTCCTACAATGAGGCAAGGACATGTAGCAATAACACGTTCGAAAGTAGATGCAAAGAATTTGTTTGTTTTTGCATCAAAAACGTCTAATGTTGAATGGAGTTTGTCGCACTATAAAAATGGAAATTCTGTTGTCGGTACTCTTCATCAGAATAGTCAAGCGCCTAGTTTCTCTGTTTTAGGGGAAGATTACAAACTTGAAAATCAAGTATACGATGCTCATAGCCATACAGGTACGAATCCTAATGTGGACTTTGTTCCATCGGCACCTGATATTAATGCTGCAAGAAGTTTAATAATGGCGACACCAAATGCTAAAGTTTATATATATGCACCTTGGAAGCCTGGTAACCAATGGATAAATTTAAATAGTTATGCGAAATAGAAAAGTAGCTTGTTTATTAATCTTGTTGTTTTTTTCAATTATATATGGAATTAAACTAATAGTTGATGCAAAATTTCATCCTAAAATAGTTTTCACTGATTTACCTGGATTAATTCGTAATGGCTATGATTTTGTGGACGACAATCATGTTTTCCCTAAATTATGTATATTATTAAATGATTCTTTGTTACTTAAAAAAGGTAGCGTGAAAATGGCGGTATTTACTAATGTTAATTTGCCAGATAGTACAATCGGCTGGTGTTTGTTGGGTTATAACGATGAAGCTGAACTGTTAAGAGAAACTGATCGGTACTTTTTTAATATTGATCTGTATGAAGGAGGGCATATAAAAGTACAAAATATCCCTACTCAATTATCTGATATTCGCGGTTTGGCTGTAGATTATATTTTTTATCCTGATAGTGCGAGTAGAAAACGTATTTTTACTAGGCGTAATATCAATCAGGGGGAAGAATTAGAAGTATCAGGTGCCGGAGTGTATATGAGAGTAGATGTAAAAGATAATAATGGTCTCTCGATTTCTGATTGGCGAGTCTTTTATAATTGCTTGCATGAGTTAATAAAATTATTCGAAGATGAAAGAAATAAAACATCGTTGAAAATATGGGGTAAGGACTATGATTCGCTTTCGTTTCAGGAAAAGGAAAAAATTATTGATTTAGCTGGTTATCGTATTAATATAGAATTTAAATAGTTTTTATGGAGATACAAATATCTTTCCCTTAATATATTAAGTAGGCTATTATAGAGGGATATAAATCTAATAGCTTCCCTGACACAATGAATTTTATTTGTTAAGGTCGCTTCTTTTTAAGTGTCATACCCTGATATAAGTTGACTAGAAAACAGTTAATTTGTATCAGGGTATTTTATATTTTTTAATTTGATTCAGGAACATAAAACGACATCGGGTGGAAATAAGAAAGTAAATAAATCGCTTTTTAATATTCTCAAGCAGCCTGTGAGTGTCCGCTCGGA
>NZ_JADMQH010000054.1:0-1742 GCF_015559655.1 Bacteroides sp. 1001136B_160425_E2
AACCTTATGATGAGGTTTATGTACGTCGTAGTCCGGGTTATCAGGCCCAACAGAATGTAGCTGTTGAAGGTGAAATCCTGTTCGGAGGTTCTTATGCCATGACCAGTCGTGAAGAACGTCTTTCAGATTTGATCAATAAAGCGGGAGGTGCTACGAATTATGCTTACCTACGCGGTGCCAAACTTACTCGTGTAGCTACTGAAGGTGAGAAAAAACGTATGGGAGATGTGATCCGTTTGATGAGTCGACAGTTGGGTGAGGCTATGATGGATTCTTTGGGCGTCCGTGTAGAAGATCATTTTACAGTCGGCATTGACTTGGAGAAAGCTATAGCTAATCCGGGCAGTGCATCAGATCTGGTTTTGCGTGAAGGTGATGTGATTTTTATTCCGAAGAATACTAATACGGTAACAATTAATGGTGCTGTGATGGTTCCGAATACCGTTTCTTATATGAAAGGTGAGAATATCGATTATTACTTGAATCAGGCTGGTGGTTATTCTGAGAATGCGAAGAAGAGCAAGAAGTTCATTGTCTATATGAATGGTCAGGTAACTAAGGTTAAAGGTAGTGGTAAGAAACAAATCGAGCCTGGTTGTGAAATAATTGTACCTAGTAAAGCTAAGAAGCGTACTAATGTAGGTGAAATCCTAGGATATGCCACTTCTTTTAGTTCGTTAGGTATGATGATTGCCTCTATTGCTAATTTAATCAAGAAATAACGAATACCTTTATTTATGTCTACTTTGATGGAACGAGCATCTGAAAAGGAAACAAAACAGTTACATAATAATCACAATGATGAGGAGATCGAAATCGATTTGATGGATCTTCTTCGTAAGGTTATAGGTATTCGTAAGAAAATCTATAAAGCGGCTGGCATTGGACTGATAATTGGGATTATTGTTGCAATAAGTATCCCTAAGCAGTACACGGTTGAAGTTACCCTTTCTCCAGAGATGGGAAGCAGTAAAACTGGCGGTTTATCAGGTTTGGCTGCTTCTTTTTTAGGAAGTGGAGTTTCTATGGGAGATGGTACTGATGCCTTGAATGCTTCCTTATCTGCTGATATTGTATCTTCTACTCCTTTTTTACTGGAGCTTTCCGCAATGGAGATACCGGTAACAAAGAATGAAGTCATGACATTGAACACTTATTTAGATGAAGAAACATCTCCCTGGTGGAGTTATGTAATCGGGTTTCCTGGAATGGTAATTGGTGGAGTAAAGTCCTTGTTTATTGAGGAAGATGAAAATATATATTTTGATAAAACAAGTCAGGGTGTAATTGAGCTTTCAAAGAAGGAAACGGAGAAAATTGAGACTCTAAAGGAAAAGATCACTGCTTCTGTGGATAAGAAAACTTCGATGACTTCCGTTACTGCAACTTTTCAGGATTCTAAAGTTGCTGCAGTCGTAGCCGATTCCGTGGTAAAAAAGTTGCAGGAATATATCATAGACTATCGTACCTCCAAATCTAAAGAGGATTGTCTCTATTTGGAGAAATTATTTAAAGAACGTCAGCAGGAATATTACGAAGCGCAGAAGAAATATGCCGATTATCTGGATTCTCATGATAACCTAATTTTGCAGAGTGTTCGTACCGAACAGGAACGCTTGCAGAATGATATGAGTCTTGCTTATCAGGTATACAGTCAGGTTGCTGGTCAGCTTCAGGTTGCCAGAGCTAAAGTTCAGGAAGAAAAACCTGTGTTTGCTGTTGTAGAGCCTGCTGTGGTACCA
>NZ_JADMQH010000055.1:0-1696 GCF_015559655.1 Bacteroides sp. 1001136B_160425_E2
CATTTACTGATTTTGGTTTCGTTAAAATCATATTTTTTTACCCCATGTGATTCCGTTACTTCTTAGGTAACGGATAATACACATATAGGATACACATAGCATTGAAAAAAGGAAAAAAATCGATTATGAGGGAATATAAAAGCGGGTACCTAATATTCAATATAAGACTTTCTTGAATTTAGGTAATAAAAAGCCCTTGAGCATGAAGACGTTATCCTTCATGTTCAGATAGATTCATGTTGCATATTTGAGAGAAAAAGGAAAAAAAGAAGTTTTTTGCTTGTTTGCTATTAATATTTTTACCTATCTTTGTAGCGAATATATTTCCGTTACCTAAGAAGTAACACCAGCATTAAGTCCCTAATCCATAATGCCTTAATAATATTAATCAGAACATTTTAAAACTACATACGTAAGAATAATTCAATTTATTAACCTTTGTTCTTTCTTCCAATTCGAAACCCTTTAAATATATCTGTGTTGTTTTAATAGATTTGTGCCCTAATGATTCGCTAATCATCTCGATAGGAACACCTCTGTACTTGGCAGTCGTAGCCCAAGAATGACGAAGCGTGTAAGACGTGACGGATGAAGGTATCCTTAATTTTCTGGACAGGCTTTTCAAGTCATTATTGAAACGTCTCAAGGCTGACTGATATTCACGATAAGCCTCCTCTTCATCTCTCTTATATGCTCCGCTTAATATCCGAAAAAGATAATCGGGATAATCGGGACTCCGGGCATCGGTCTTATTGTATAATCCCCCGATTGCATTGTGCGCTGACTCCAACACTTCTATACTCATAGGAGTACCGGTCTTGAGACGATTGTACTTCAAAAGCCCCTGTTTCAAATTGGATTTTTCCAGATGGGCCAAATCAGAAAAAGGCATTCCACAAAACTGAAATAACAGATTGGCAATGGCCTGTGTCCGGCGAAGCTTTTCCGATTGAGGATCTTTGTTTAGTAACATGTGAAGTTCACCGATCGGGATGGCTTTCTTCTGACGTGTGTCCACCCCGGTAAATACATCCCGGAACAAGCCATGTACATAAGGGGCCTGATGTGTATCGACTCCACGATTGTAGATACTACGAAGCATACGCATATACGTAGAAATCGTATTAGGCTTCAAACGGGAAGCCAACAGATAGTTGCTATACCTCTTTAAAGTTTCGCGGTTTATCCTACTAAACGTAATGGATTTGGTCCCACAAAACTGAGAAAAAGAACGAATAGCGTGCTTATACACGTGGGCCGTAGAGTAACGCCCCTCTTGTCGCAAACAATCGATGTAATTGTTTGCACAAATAGTAAATCGATTTTTTTCCATAAATTATAACTTATCTCATAAGTGTTATTAAAAAACGTGCGGAATATAGTAAGATTATAGATAAAATGAAGCACAATTTTAAATTTAGTCACTGTTTTAGATGGAAAATCAAATAATTTCTAAAAAAAATAAGTGAAGCCATGCAGTATTTTCAATAACCGTGCATTTAACTTATAAAAGAGGAAAAAAGAAATCAAACCATATATCATTAAAACCTACAACCTGAACTTAACAAGTGAAGTGGGGAAAATAAAAAGAGAGAGAGTTTTTTATACAACGTCCCCAAAAATCGAGTAGGAGGAAAACGAAAGCTTTCTTCCTACTTTCGTTTTCCGACCTCTCACACCACCGTACGTGCCGTTC
>NZ_JADMQH010000056.1:0-1250 GCF_015559655.1 Bacteroides sp. 1001136B_160425_E2
AGATTGCCGTTCGTTTAAATATGCTTGGCTGTGCTTGTGTAGATATGCCAATCGGTTATGTAGAACCCACAAAGATTAGTAATGACGACACAAAAAAACTTTAACGTATTTCTATTCATTCTGCTGTTAGGAGTTTTTTCTCCTTTGATGGCTCAAAATATGAGCGATTCCCAGGTACTTGAATATGTCAAGGATGGCATCCGCCAGGGGAAAGAACAGAAACAACTAGCCTCCGAACTGGCACGTAAAGGTGTGACCAAGGAACAGGCGGTGCGTGTGAAGCAAATGTATGAGCAGCAAAACAATGTCAATGCTTCTACTGCAACGGGTACTGATGTCAATGAATCACGCCTTCGTGAGGAAATGAAGGAGAACACTTCCGATATGCTGGAAGACCACCCGAGCACTCAAGACCTTGCACGTGGTAATCAAGTTTTCGGAAGAAACATCTTTAATACCCGTAACCTGACTTTTGAACCCAGTGTCAATATCGCTACCCCTTTAAATTACCGTCTCGGTCCCGGTGACGAAGTGATTATCGACATCTGGGGAGCCAGCCAGAACACTATCCGTCAACAGATTTCTCCTGATGGCACGATCAACATTCAGAAAATAGGTCCCGTCAACCTGAACGGACTAACCATTTCTGAAGCCAATGACTATCTCAAAAAAACATTGAACAAGATATATAATGGTCTTAATAATACGAATGACCCTACTTCTGACATCCGTCTGACTTTGGGCAGCATCCGTACTATTCAGATTAATGTAATGGGTGAAGTAGTCCAGCCGGGTACTTACTCTCTGTCATCCTTTTCTACTGTGTTCCATGCGCTTTACCGTGCCGGTGGAGTCAGTGACATAGGAAGCCTTCGTAATGTGCAGCTGGTACGTAACGGTAAAAATATCGCCACGATTGACGTTTACCAATTTATCATGAAAGGAAACATTCAGGATGATGTTCGTCTGCAAGAAGGTGATGTTGTGATTGTTCCCGCTTATGACATATTGGTAAAGATCGACGGAAAAGTGAAACGTCCAATGCGCTTCGAAATGAAGAAGGACGAAAACTTATCTACTCTAATCAGTTATGCCGGTGGATTTGACGCCGACGCCTACACCCGTTCCTTGCGTGTCGTACGCCAAAACGGGCAGGAGTATGAAGTAAACACTGTCAAAGACCTTGATTATAGTGTCTATAAAATGCGGAATGGTGATGTTGTGACCGCCGAGGCTATCCTTAACCGCTT
>NZ_JADMQH010000057.1:0-1240 GCF_015559655.1 Bacteroides sp. 1001136B_160425_E2
CCTATTGTTTATTGCTTTCCTGTGTATCATGTACCTTATATCTTTATGCTTTTCCTTAATCATTGCTATTTTTTCCTGCTACTATCTGTATCGTTGCACTCGAGTGAACAGATCTTTTCACTCGAGTAGACGGTTCTTTCTACTCTAGTGCAATGATCTGTTCACTGTAGTGGAACGATACAGATGCAGGTAGGAAAATATGCGGATGTCTACTCTGTATACTTTCAATAAGCACTGATAATATATTGTAAAGCGGTGTCTAGTCTGGTATTCAGCTTGGTCTTTAGTTTAGGACCTAGCTTGAGAATTTATAGGATAAATAGTCAAAATACTATGAGAAATACCTTTAAAAGGTATGAGAAATGCGCCATTTCTAGCATAAAACGCCGGTAATACTATGAGAAACGCAGTTTCCTGTTTTATTTCTCATAGTACTATTTCGGTGATTTACAACTAATTACCCTACAATCTATGAGAATATGAGAAATGAAAATATAAAATCGTTTTCAGGCCGCGCATTTTTTTGCTACAATCGCTTTTCATTTTCCTTTTGGCCTTCCCCGTGAATTCATCCTTTTAGTCTTCCTTTTGCAATAAGCGGAACCAGGCATTGCCCTTTTTCCTCTTTTTTTTCATCGGACAGCTCTCCATCGGATAACTTTCCCGTTGTGCGCCCGTACGCGCCCGCGTGTGATATAATAATGTGTATTTCCCTTATCGTTTCCGACCACGAGCCACTCGTTCTTAAAAAATATGTTCTACAACATCGTTATGGATCAGCACTTTAGGAAATTCCTTCAAAAAAAGTTCGAAAAAAGAGTTTAATATATTTGGACGGTATACGAAAAGGGCGTACTTTTGCACCCGCTTTCCAAGAGAAGAAAGCCTTGCGGAATTGACTTGTTGAAAAGGCGTGATTGGTCCTGAAGAAAAGAACAAAAAAACTTCCGAAAAGTTTTGGAGGATAATAAATAAAGTTCTTATCTTTGCACTCCGATTCGCAAAGAAAAAGGCCGGAGCCTTTCTTTCATACATTCTTTCCCTTTCGCATAGAGAGCCTGAGAAATGAGTAAAGAGAAAGGTTGAAAAAAAACTTCCGAAAAAGTTTGGCGGTTAAAAATAAAGTCTTTACCTTTGCACCCGCTTTTGAAACGAAAGCAGCAAGTTCTTTGAAATATTGATAAACAATACAAGTAGTACAAGTAAAAAATAGAACCGTCAATACTTGTCCGAGATGGTA
>NZ_JADMQH010000058.1:0-1225 GCF_015559655.1 Bacteroides sp. 1001136B_160425_E2
CAAAGAAGTATGTGCCTAAAATCAATCTTTAATGTGATATGGTATCAACCACCAGTCAAATCAATAAATTTATAGAATTTGTAGCAGTTCTGGGAGATCTGATCATTCTGAATTTGGTATTGTTCTTTCTTCTTTTCTTTTGGGAAGAAGCTTTTGCTTCTTTACCTTTCTCTTGCAGGGTCTCATGGATGATGACTTCGTTAAGTCTTTGCTATCTGGCCTGTTCGGGTTCCCGTGGGAGGGTTTGGGATAGTCGGGGAATTCGTCCCGATCAGCTTGTGTTACGCGTGTTGAAGAATATTATAACGTTCTTCATCTTTTGGGCATGTATCATGACTTTTAGTGGAATCTCTATTTATTCTCCTCTTTTCTTTGTCGCTTATTTTTCTTTCCTCTTTGTCGTTTTAAGCATTTATCGTATCATAATCCGTGAGTTTTTAATAGCTTATTGTGCTAAGGGCAAACATAGGCGTTATGCTGTTTTTATAGGAGGAGGTAATAATATGCAGGTTTTGTATGAGGAGATGGAGAATTCTCTAGCGTCTTCGCTGTATGAGGTCGTAGGTTATTTTGATATAAAACCGAATGATGCCCTTTCTTCGCAATGTTCTTATTTGGGTAATCCTGACGGTTTTTCAGATTTTATGTCCGTACACCCGGGAATCAAGCATGTTTTTTGTTCTCTGTCGATGGAGGAGGGGCGTTATAATTTCTCTATCATGAATTATTGTGAGAACCATCTTCTTTATTTTCATGGTGTTCCTAATGTATGTAAAGGTTTTCCTCGTCGTATCTGGCACAGTATGGTTGGCAATATGCCTATTTTGAATCTGCGTTATGAGCCTTTGAGTAAGATGGAGAATCGTATGTTGAAACGGCTATTCGATATTGTTTTTTCCGGTCTTTTTCTGGTTACTGTTTTTCCTTTTGTTTATCTCATTGTGGGAAGTATCATAAAGTTGACCTCTCCCGGTCCTGTATTCTTTAAGCAAATGCGTACTGGTTTGAATGGTGGGGATTTTGTGTGTTACAAATTCCGCTCCATGAAAGTGAACGATGAAGCTGACAGTAAACAGGCTACAGCTGATGACCCTCGTAAAACAAGATTTGGGAACTTTCTTCGTCGTTCTAATATAGACGAACTTCCCCAGTTTATCAATGTCTTTAAGGGTGATATGTCGATAGTAGGTCCCCGTCCTCACATGTTGGCTCATACGGAGACTTA
>NZ_JADMQH010000059.1:0-1154 GCF_015559655.1 Bacteroides sp. 1001136B_160425_E2
GTTTACAGATCAAAACAAATGATTACTAAATAATTGAGTGATTTAATAGGAAACTCATAAAAGTTCTGATAATGGCATAAATCCAAAATTTCGGATTTGAAACACATTTTCAAGAATTTGATGTTTCAGACACGCCACAACCGTGTGGCAGGTATCGGCAACACCAAAGGCTCGCAAAGGGCGATGAACCTGCTGTTTGCCATCCGTGACATTCAGCACCGGACGGGGCGAGACCTCGGCGCGACATTCCTTTCGGGGACAGTGGTTGTGAACGCCCTTACCGAATTATATGTGATGTTCAAGTACCTTAGACCAAGAGAATTGCAACGCCAGCAGATTTCATGCTTCGATGCGTGGGCGGCGATATTCACGCAGAAGACAGCCGATTACGAGCTGAACGTGACAGGCGCAATCAAGCGCAAAGAGCGTTTCCGCACCTATATCAAAGTGCCGGAACTGGCGATGTTCCTGCGTGAGATTACCGACTATCGTACCGCCGACATGATAAACCTTGATGTGCCGGAGAAGAATGTGCGCTTTCTCTCTCATGCGCCCACTATCCAGCAGGAGGAAATGATTGGCCGTTTGGTTTCCTTTGCACACAGCGGAGAATGGAATGACTTGGGACTTGATACACCCGAACCCGACAATCTCGACAAGGCTAAAATGCTGGTCGCTACCAACGTGGCGCGGAAAATGGCTCTCGATATGCGTCTATTAGGCGACAAGTTCAGCGATGATGCCGACAACAAGGCTTCAATCTGTGCAAGGACAATCCATGACTATTATATGCGCTCGAATGAAAACCGGGGTACACAGTTCGTATTCAGCGACCTCGGCACATACAAACCGAATGAATGGAACGTATATACTGACATCAAGGAGAAACTGGTGCGGCTCGGTATCCCTGCCGATGAAGTGCAGTTTATCCAGTGCGCCACCACCGAAAGAGCGAGAAAAAGACTGTTCGAGGACATGAACAACGGCAAGGTGCGTGTGCTTTTCGGCAGCACGACCATGTTAGGCACTGGGGTGAACGCCCAGCAGAGGGCGGTAGCGGTGCATCATCTTGAGGTTCCTTGGGTGCGACATGAAGTCGCATAGATAATTGTTGGAATGATACTTACGGGTATCAGCTTTAACCCGCTGTTCCG
>NZ_JADMQH010000005.1:0-3219 GCF_015559655.1 Bacteroides sp. 1001136B_160425_E2
GTTTACAGATCAAAACAAATGATTACTAAATAATTGAGTGATTTAATAGGAAACTCATAAAAGTTCTGATAATGGCACTCATCTACAAAAATATGGTCTATTCCCATTGTGTGGAAGTCCACAGCATCGTCTTTCCGATTATTGATTTTCATACGCAGTTCTTGTAATTTAGCCCCAAGGTTCTGTTTGCGCTTTTCTAATCCCTCCTGCATCTTTCCGCTACGGTAACGCATGGTGGACTGCTCCAAAAATTCAAGGTTACGTTCCACATCGGCAAGCTCTTCCGTGAATATATCTATCATGGTCTCTTCTGACTGCGGTATCTTGGCGAACTGGTCGTGGGTCAGTATGATGCAGTCCCAGTTGTTGTTCTTGATTTTTGAAAAGACCTCTTGCCTGTTGGCAAGGGTAAAATCTTCCTTGCCCGGATAGAGAACTTTGGCCGTAGGGTATGCCTTGCGGAACGTATCAGCAATTTCGTGCACATTCGCTTTCAGTCCGATAATAAGCGGCTTGTGTACCAGTCCGAGACGTTTCATTTCGTAAGCGGTAACACACATTATCATCGTCTTGCCTGTGCCTACCTCATGCCAACAGATACCGCCTCCGTTCTGCTTAATCATCCAGATAGCATCTTTCTGTGAGGGATAGAGGCTATCGTATGGAAATTGCCCGAAAGAGAGCTGCGGAAAGGTTTGTGCCGAACCGTCATAGTGCGGCCTAACATAGCAGTTGAAACGCTCGTTATATACCCTTACCAGCTCGTCCCGAACCTCTATCGGCTGCCTGTCAAGCCAGCAGTTGAAACGGTCTCTAATCTCCTGTATCTTGGTGGCTGCCTCTTGTATGGCTTCCTCGTCCGGCACACGCACCTTATCACCATTGCGGTATATCTTTTTCGTAATTTCGGGTACAGTATCATGCAGGGCATGAACAAACAAATCCTCACCGTTATAGTTGCGGACGAAATAGGTGTTGTAAGCCACCGGAGAGTAACTTTGCAGACGTACCATGTAGGTGTCGTTCACATCGAAATACATTACACTTGTCTCTACCTTGAAAAGTTCAGTTGCAAAATCGGCGTATAACTTTGTGTCAATCCAACGCTCGCCCATGTTAATATCGAGTTCCTCGTAGGGTATCGCTTCGGGTGTCGCATCCGCCAAAGCCCTTACAGCAGTTTCCGTCCAATCTTTTTCCCTGTCCGTGAGTTCGGACAAGTAAGAACCTATCTCCTTGCATTTGGCTATGACATTGCCTGAAAGGAACTTGCCTTTATGCTCCCACTCCCCGATAGCGGGATTGTAAAATATTTCACCTTTGAGGTCGCCGATGATTTCTTCCTCGGCACTGTCCGTGGACTGCATCAGGTAGTCCATATCAACCTTGCCGTAGAAATTCAAGCTGCTTGCCAACGCTTCAATCGGTGTCAGCCGTTTGTTCGGGTCTATCTTCTTGAACGCCACAGGTTCACGCATGATGTCGGACTTGACTAAATCTTTTCCAAGCTGCATTTCTATTGTAAAGACTTCCACACCGAGGCTGTCAAGCATGATAAACTCCTTGTTGTCGTTCTCGTGGAAACAGCCCCATTTGGCAACAAAGGCATCGTATCGGGCGTTCAGCTCTCTACGCAATCCGTTATCCTCTTTTTGTTCTTCCCTTTCTTTGATTGACAGTTCAAAGTATGCTTTGCGTATAGGAAAATAATCTTTCGCCCTATCTGTATTGACCTTACCCTCGTCCACCGGCACAAAATCAATGGCTACCTCTTGATAAAGACTTGATTTTCGATATTGGATAGTACCCACCTGGCCCTCAAACAGTACCATTGCGCCGTCTTTCATCCATGCTTCCACCCCATCCGTGTAGGCTCGTTTACCTTTTTCTACTTGTTTCATCGCTACATTCCCGAAAAGGGACATTTGCATATGTTCGCTGCCCTGTCCGTTCCCTGTGAAAAGACTTTTGCGGAAATATCGACCAAAGTCGAGTTTCAGCAGTGCGGCGAGATATTGCGACATGGCATTTTCATTTCCCTGCCATTGGTATTTGCGCACATATTTTCCGTATTGGTTCTGTACAATGCGGCTACCTGTTGCAAGGGTAGTTTTCGGCATGGTAAACAATTTGTTGGCGTATTCGGTCATTGTGCCTATGGCGTCCGCCTTTTCCCTGCCTACTTGTAAAAACAGTTGTTCCCGTTGTGAGAGTACCGTCTTGTGCGTGTGCTTTTGGAATATCAGCAGGTCACTGCCTACCTCTATACCGCTTGTCTGCATGAAAAGCATATCGGGCAGACGGATTGCACTTATCAGGTCTGCATGATTTACAAGATATTCACGCACGAACTTGTTACCGGGCGTGTCGGCTATGCCCCTCGATGTGATGAAAGCCAATAATCCACCCTCATTCAACAACTCCATCGCTTTGACAAAAAAGTAGTTGTGTATGGTCTTGGTGGCCTGTTCGTACATACCGCCTTTCTTCCACAGCTCCGCATCGAATACCCGGAAATTGCCAAACGGGATGTTGGAGGCTATGACATCGAAAGTTGTATGCTCAAAACCTTGTTCTCCAATGGTTTCAAATGCAGCCGTCCGTGTTAGCGTGTTCTCATGGAGCAGGGAAAGTATCATCCCCGAAATGAGATCTTTCTCAATGGCATAGTCATACGTGCCGGACATGGCTATAGGCAGAAAACCGCCTATACCTGCACTCGGTTCGAGAAATGAACGCATTTTGAGGCCGTTTTCGCTGAACGTGGCGTGTATCTGCCGCACCACTGCATCAACAAGGAATTTAGGAGTGTAAAATGCTGTCAGTACAGATGCTTTGATACCCTCTATGACATTGTGTCGCATGGGTTCTGTGAAATGAGGGTAAGCATTGATTAACTCCTGCAATCTTTGTATCGGTTCTTGCATATCACCACCTATGGGCTTGTCCGTACCTATATTCAACACTTCTTTGATACCCCCGAAACCAGAATATCGGGATAAAATTTCTTTTTCTTCCGCAGTGGCCTGCCTGCCTTGAACTTGGATTTTCATTGCCGTTTCTATGGCTTCCACGTTCGCTACCAATGATTTCAATTTGTTGTAACTCATAATTTAACCTTTCTTTTTTTCCCTTTTTTCGGCCTGTTTGCGACCTTTGGGATTTATTTTTCTGCCTCCAAAAGGTGGCGGAAACAATCTGACAAGGCTGATGCGGAAA
>NZ_JADMQH010000005.1:3318-310565 GCF_015559655.1 Bacteroides sp. 1001136B_160425_E2
GCCTGTTTGCGACCTTTGGGATTTATTTTTCTGCCTCCAAAAGGTGGCGGAAACAATCTGACAAGGCTGATGCGGAAAAATACGCTCGACAGACGGAGAGGAAGATTTTTACGGCTCACTCGCAGCGGAACGCCGGCATTGGCAAGATTGGAGCAGCCTATTACCTTTGCGGGAAAATAAGTCCACGAGAGGTCGCACGGCAGCAGCAAAACGATAATAAATGACAATCAAATAGAAAGGGATGAATAAAACTGTAAAACAGGGGTGTTAAAACAGGGTAATGGACAATCGGAACGGATTGCCCGTACTATAATCGGAGGAAGGTGAACTATAAAGGGAGGTGGAATCGGGTGGATTGGCCCATCTCTTGATAATTGCAGACTATTACTCTCAGAATGACGACTATATTAAATGTCGTAAAAAAAATGCAACGGACTATTTTTTTTGTATCATGAGCGTATTATTCAGCAAATTAGTTGTATCTTTGTAATCGCATAGATTTTTTTGAAATGAAAACAGCTATACAGATTGCTAAAATAAGAGCAGTGGTACTCTACATCATGCAGAGTTTCACTCAAGGAGTGGACTATATAAAGTTATTTAAAATACTTTATTTTGCCCAACAGGACCATCTTGTCAAATATGGCAAAGTGATTGTCGAAGACTCTTTCAGAGCATTGAAGCATGGCCCGGTGCCAGCCTATACCTACAAGGCACTGCAAATTGCAGAAGGCAAACCCTTGGATGGGAATTTTGACGAGTTCCTTTCAGACATAGAGGTTCGTGACAAGAAGGTATATACTTCTGCCGTACCCGATATGGACTATATATCAGGTGCCAACAAACGTTGTCTTGACGCTGCTATCGCTAAATATAAGGATACAGACCCTTATGACTTGTCCGATTTGTCGCATGACTCGGCATGGGAAGAAGCGATGACACGCATTCAGGATGATCCTCAAAAAAACTTCATTACCATTATAGATATAGCCCGGGCAGGAAAAGCTACCAAGGACATGGTAGATTATATCCGAGAAAAGCAGATTGTCAAGAACGCTTTATCTTAAATCAAATGGACGACAAAACCGGTGCATTGGAAAAGCTGAAAGCTATAATGGCCAAAGCTGAGCAAGTAGATATGTCATCAGTCAAAATTGGTGATATTATTTATGTCCCCTTGGACGAAGAGGACGGACTGATACTAAAAGACGGATATAAAGACCGCAATAAATATATTGTTATTATCGGCTTTACTCCGGAAGGTGTCGCTATCGGTGCCTTACTGATAAATTCGGAAATAGATTCTTCCAAGAGGTCGGAAGAGCTACTGGACTGCCAATATCCTTTGATGGTTCGGAACTATCGTGATATTCTGGACTATGACAGTTGGCTGGATTGTTCCGATATATTCGAACTTTCAAAATTAAAAATCACGGAAAAGAACGGTAAACTGAAAGGTTGCCTGATTTCCGAAGACAGGGAACGGGTAATGCAGTTTCTAAGAGAGACAGAGGTGTTCGATAATGCAACTAAAAGACGTTATGGCATTATTAAATAATGGCGTTAAATCATAGGGAATGGATAGAATAGGTTTAGATACCAGAATTTCAAGGAAAGAATCGTTTCTATTGGCAAATGACGGTTTGTATTTAGGCAGATTGTCGTTGAACACATCTACTCCTGATTCCATATCCAACAACGAGAATATATACGGTAGTCACTTTTCAAGTATATCTTTCAAGAATCGGTATTCCATATATGGAAGTCCCAGTTCATCGTTAAGTCCATACAATCCGAATACATTAACCCCACCAGTTATTTATTTAAGAGGTGAGAAAATCGGTTGTTTGAGTAAAAATGTGAATCTTACAAATCGTGTAGATCCGGACGTGCTTAATGACTGGATGATAAGTCAGCGATTATTTGATTAGTTTTCCATACAGAAAAATACATAAGTTTCCAATCGTAAATTGGGAACTTATGTATTTAGTAGGTCAAATGCTGATGCCGTCCTATAAAACGACTGGAGTTATCGTTGTAAGTAATAACTTCTTCAGACATCATTAATCTCTACTTTCCAATCTTATACATATTATCACGGGAGTCAAACCGCACACCGCAAAAAATGTAGTCAGGTGTACGCACTGCCCTTGCCGTGTATATATCCTTGCAGTTGCATTCTTCAAGGTATCCTGCCAAACTATCCACCATAATAGCGCAACTTAACTCCGCTGTTTGATGCTTGAACCGCCTGCCGTTTATTTCGACTAACACATAAGGGGCAAAAAAATCAAACGGGCTATTGCTTTCGGGGGATAAGATACCGATGTCTATCAGTCTGACAGGATTTAACTTTTCGTCCTTTGCCTTGTCGTTGTCCTTTTCAATTTGTTCACGTAGCAAGCGGAGATAGCAATCTTTCTTCGCTTCAAAAGTATGTATCGACTTAATCCACTCACGAATCCGTTTCTTAAAGTATGCCATACTATTGGAAACAAAGAGCGTTATCCGTCCGTCTATGACAAAACCGTAATCGGTCATACCACTCCATTTACCCATACATTTATGGCGTACAGGTTCCCATGTCTTGCCTCCTACAAGGGCAACAAATTCATCTACTGCTGCTTTCTCTTTCCTTTTCATTGTATATAGTTTTTAAAAATCAGGAATAGTTGCTTTCTCAATCAAAACGTTGTCGGCATAATACTCAATCGCCCCCGTAGTAACACCAATATCCTGACAAACTGTTCTGAGATAGTTTTGATAGTCGTTTCCAGAAAAGTTCTTACCACATAAGTTTTTGAAAATCATCGGAATGGATATATCGTCTGTACTCGATAGTATCACTTTGCCATTCTGCCTAATCTCTGTTTTCATAATGTTATTTTTTTATTGTTACTATTTCCCTTTGTTCAACCTGTTTGCGACCTTTGGGATTTATTTTTCTGCCTCCAAAAGGTGGCGGAAACAATCTGACAAGGCTGATGCGGAAAAATACGCTTGACAGACGGAGAGGAAGATTTTTGCGGCTCACTCGCGGCGGAACGCCGGCATTGGCAAGATTGGAGCAGCCTATTACCTTTGCGGGAAAATAAGTCCACGAGAGGTCGCACGGCAGCAGCAAAACGATAATAAATGACAATCAAATAGAAAGGGATGAATAAAACTGTAAAACAGGGTAACGGACAATCGGAATGGATTGCCCGTATTATATCGGAGGAAGGTGAACTATAAAGGGAGGTGGAATCGGATGGATTGGCCCATCTCTTGATAATTGCAGAATGACGACTGTATTAAATCATGGGGAATGAGTAAGTCTTTTTGATAAGGCAGAATGCAGTTCGGAACAGGCAACCTGAAAAACAATGTTTTTTGTTTGCTTATCCGCCAATCTTTCGTTATCTTTGTCAAAATGAAGACAGCAGACGGTACTTTCGGGTACGGTCATTGTCGTGACATGGAAGATTCATACTCGGCTTGGAAACAGGCGGAGATTGATATACATATTATACGTTCACTGAACGTCTTGGAATAGAAAACTGACACTTATCAAAAAGACAAGATGTATAGCAAAATATTCATACTGTATGTTTATACAGCAAGGGTTTGCTTATCTGCCTTTTAGGTATGGCAGTACCTCTATTCCGGAATAGCGTGGGTTCATGCTGTTCTTTAGGGTGCAAGGTGGACATAATTCTTAAAAACACATTGAATATGAAACAGATTTCCTTGCACGTGTATCAGTCCATCGACGGTTGTCCGGCTCCTTCGGACAAGCATTTTGATGCGGCTGTGGATGCCTCCAGTTGTGTGCTGATTGACGAAGAAACTTACCTGCGTATTTATATGAACCATTTGGGTTGGCCGATTACGGCGAAAGAGACTTTGGTTGTGACGAACGGCGGCATCGACCTGACGGAGAATGAACGAGTGAAGTTCATCCAAGGAGATGCAGTGGCAGAACTGAGACAGATGAAGGAAGACGGCGACGGTATGGTGGTGGCTTACGGTGAGGAAATCGGGGCTTTACTCTTGGATAACGGGCTGGCGGACGAAATCACAGTGACAACCGTTCCGGTACTAATCGGCGGCGGCGAAAAGGCATTGGAATGCGGATTGAATGACGGCAGAGCTTGGATTGTGCGGTCAAATAAGGTGCTGGTGGACGGAAAAATGAGGACGGTGTACGGGAAGGTCTAATATGACAAATAGATATTATAGCAAAAGTGCAGCAACCAATTGCTGCACTTATTTATAAAAAGACGTGCCTTAAACATGCTAAATAGGCGAAAAGTAAGGCAAGTATATTACTTTTTAAGCCGAATACTAAAAAAGGTAGAGAAAGATATAAGGAGGATGGAGCCTCCGAAGATATAAAAATACAGCAACACCAACTAAACCGGCACATAGGTAAAGCCGGGCAATACATCAGAACTAATAGCGTACTTTGCCATATCACGCTATGGCTGACAAAACAGCCTTTACATGAATGGCAAAGGAGTCACCGCTACGGCTCGGAATATGCGAAAACAAGATGGCTGTTATACGATTGAGCTGCCATAGAGATTTAGAACTTTTAGTCCATTCGCTGTAGCCTTACGATAAGTATAAAACGTACCACCCTTGGGGTTGCCGTCATACCAGGCAATAAGAGACGAACTGTGAAAAACCATATAGTCGTTGCGTCGAAGCAAACAGCCATGGTAGTAGTGTTCGCTCAGGATGATAACATCATCCGAGTTACAGAGAATAGTATCATACCGGGCTTTCATCGCATCGTTCCACCGCTCGGATTGTCCGCGATACGGTACTACGGCAATAACTTGCAGACCTGACAATTCGGACTGCAACGCAAGAGCAACTTCTGCCGCCAGCATATCAAACCCCATGGCACAACCACAGTAAAAATGACGATAACCTCCAGCGTATGCCTTGGTTATCGCTGCCTTTAATTGCAGCTTCAGTTGCTTCCTGTATAGGAATGGAATATTGCGGTGTCCACTGAAGCAAACGGACACTGCCTTATCATACTTTGTCTGGGTCATATTATTTCACTTTGTAATGGGTTCTTGCGAGGAATATACCTCCGAGTACATTAGCACCAAGGCTTTCAAGCTGATTGGCATAGGTAGCATAACTCAGCCCTTTGGTTATCACATCATCAAAGACTACCACAGACCTGCCGTTGAAAAAAGCCGAATCAAACTCAATGACGTTTACCTTACGGATTTCTTTCTCTGCCTTACGGTTTTCGTGAATGGTTAGCCTCTCACCACTCACTGATACATGGTCATAACCATTGATAGCTCCCGTCAGTTCGCATACTCTTTGGCAGAATGCTTTGTAACGTATCTCGTTCTTCTTATCGGTGGATGCCGGTACGGGAGAAAATACAATGTTAGTACATGATGTTCCATAACGTTCGGTCATGTTGGCTGCCGTGCGTTGAGCAACCTCTTCGTATGCCCGTCCATCCTTGAAATCAAAGACTAACTTGCGGTCTGCTATCTCACGCTCACTCACATTGCGTATGCGTGCAGGAAAATACTTGCAGAACCATGCCTGTGGCTTGTCCAACTGTTTTTGAAGTTCTATGTCTATCGTCTTTGCCATAACTCTGATAATTTTTCTTTTTCCCTCTTTTTGAAGGCTGTTCAGCCTGCTGAGGGATATTTTCTGCCATCAACTGCCGCCCAAGAATACCGATAAGACAAAACGGCGACAAGAAATACGCTCTGACGTGTCAGAGGAAGATTTTTCGTTCCAGCGATAGTGGCGATTTGATGTTTGGTAAAAGGCGGCTTACTTTGCGGAAAATATGACTACAGCAGAGCTAACCGACAAACAGAATATGCTTTCTTACTACAGGCGGTTGTCATATAGACATGTAGAATAGGTGCAAGATTTATAAAAGGAATGGGTGGGCAGTGGAACGTCTGTGGCTTGCCGGTCCAAACTTCCCGATGAAGTGACCATACAACTTAGTCTCAAATCTGGCGAAGCGTAAGCCTTGGCAGTTTGTGACCGAGGTGTACGGTCTTTTCATGTTTGGCTTCCGTAAAGAGTCTTTCACTCACCCCATAGCAGCTCTGCTGCCATAAGGTGAGTGAATGTCTCTTGCGGACAAGTCCTGTGACGCTCCGCTGATGGTGTGGGGCGAAGCTATAAAAACAAACAGACGGCATTGCCGGTTACAAAAGAACAGATAGCAGAGGTCGCTGCAAGGACAACAGATTGGCTTGATTGACACTTGTGGCAAATGTGCCATCGTCCTTGCTTTATCCCAAAGACTGGTACACAGCATATAGCAGACTTGTATGCCATTTGCCGTGTACCGGTCAGGGCGAACATCTTCTATAAAAGTTGAGCATGTACAATTAAAAGAGGAAATTGTATGGGCAAGACTTTATGATATAAAAGTGATATGGCTTATAAATTATCGGTGCTATTTTAGATTAGTGCCACGATTTTGCTAACTTTGCAAGTGAGTGAAAACGAATTTGATATAAGTAATGAAGCCATAATTCCCATATCCGATTATGTCGAAATACACCGTAATGTTGTAAATAACCGGATTGAAACGGGCCGCTTCATTCAAATAAAAATACGATGAATGCAAGACTATTGTTCATACTCCTGCTTTTCACAATTGGGGCATTGTGGTATATTATCGGCTACTGGCGACGAAAAGCAGGAGAAGCGGCATTCGCCGCCGCACGGTTGACCGAAAAGAGCGAGGAACGTGAACGTTACTGTCGTCTGGCGGTAATGGCCGGTCATCGGGAAGCCTGCCGTATGTTCTGTCTCTTGCATCCCGAACGGTTTGATGGCCATTCTCCCCATAAGCCGTTCAAGTTACGAGGCATCCGAATCTCCTTTTACGGATATTACTATCCGTCACGATACAATGCGCTGCTCAATGATGAACAGAGGGCTTTCTGCCATTCCATCTACCAGTTCAAACAAGGAGATATACACGGAATCGAGTTCTTTAAAACGTGTATGAATGCCTTGCAACTGAAAAAGAGACCTTACCATATAATGTTCATGCCGTGTAGCAACTGGATAAAATACGGTCAACGGTTCAAACGGCTCGACTGGTACATCGGAAAGCACCGACAGGATTTAACTTCAGGACTGTACGACGTTGATATTTGCGATGCACGAGAAAGCCTGCATGAGGCCAAAGGTGGAGAGAAGCGTATCCTCGAACGAAACTACCTCATTACCGGAAAAATCAAAGGGAAAGAGATTATCATCATAGATGATGTGCTGACAACCGGGCAAAGCGTGGTGGATTACAAGGAAGAGATAGAACGGTGCGGTGGCAAAGTAGTGGCGGCTATTTTCTATGGCAAGACGCTCTCCATGCCTTCGATGCTCCTTGTACAAATACACGTCTGGGGCAACCATATTGCCCATATTATTGAACGGATGACAAAGTAACCGGAACGTTTTCAGCCCTTTTCACTTCTCTTTTACAAACCTGCCAATGCTGATATACACTCCTGCCGGATGGATTGGATATAATCGAATATAAGCGAGGGGCTGATACTCCTGCCATTGAGTTTGCAGGTGATATGCAGGTGTTCGCCGGTGCTGCGTCCTGTGGAGCCGGTAATGCCAACCACATCACGAGGATGAACTATTGCCCCTTTGACGATAAGAATTTTAGAGAGATGACAATAACTGACGGTGTACCTACCATGCCGCAAGGTTACATACTTGCCGGAAGTCTTGTCCTGTCCGACCTTCACGACCACACCCTCCATCATGGCCATCACCTTGTCGCCACGTGCGCGCAAGTCCAGTCCGCCATGAAATTTACTCTTTCCCGTAAACGGGTCCTTACGGTAGCCATAAGGCGAAGTGACCTTGATATAACGTAACGGGTAACTTACACTCAAGTAACGATCCATCCACTTTTTCTTATCCATATCTGCGGATACCGGGATACCTGTTGAAACTTCCTGTACGGAAATCTCGCTTTCGGATGCCGGTTCCGCTTGGTCTAACCCCATATCCAATACCTCCATCTTGTAGCGTGTTGGGGTAACGGCAACGGTATTGAATTGTGCTTTGGCTGGCGTGATACATAATGAGACACCCGTCATCATCAATAATAAAATCTTTCTCATGGCAGCAAAGTTAGCACGCTCTTCTTATGGTCTGTCCATTGCCGACTGTTTTCTCTCCAAATATAACTATTTAATCAATTTTGAATATGATTATTTGCGAAAAATCATATTCAAAACATTAAAAATACCACTTTATAATCACTTATAAAGAAATGTTTTAGTCATCAGATAAGAAATCGCTCTATATTTGCTGAGTATAATTTTATAACATCGTTCAGAATATGAAAAAAGAACAATTTGAGTTCAACGAACTGCCTTATCCGACATTGGCCCGCTTTGGGCTTACCCAAGAAATGATTGAAGATTTGCCCCTGTGTATCCTGAAAGAAATCGGGAAAGGCGGCTACTCGCCGGTACTGCCCATGCGTGTCACTAACGAGAATGGCGAAGTAATCGAGAGTCGCAGTCGGTTTGCCTTTATCCGTATGGATAGCGGCGAGGTGGATGTGGTCTTTTATCCCACACTAAAGTCGTCACCACTGGAATGCTACAACGAGGAGCAGCAAAAACAGTTGCTTGACGGCAAATCCATCATTGCAGACGTGGCTATGGCGGACGGACGACGCAGTAAAGCTTTCGTGCAAATCGACGAGGAGACAAAACAGGTGATGTATGTTCCGACACCCATCATCGCCCGTAACCTGAAAGTGCTGGCAGAGGTAATGCACTTAGGTACAGTAGAAGTAAACGGAATGCAGCATGGTGAGCCTCTGACGGTGGCAGTGGATGGCGAACCTGTCACGGTAGGCATCGACCTTCACAACAAGACAGGCATCCGTTTCTGCGCAGGTGACGCGCAGAAATGGAAAGAGCAACCCAAGCGTGAATGGGATAAGTACACCTTCGGTTGCTACGGTTGCTGGGTGATGAATGATGACGGCAATCTCGACTACGTTCCAGAGGAGGAATACACCGAAGAACTGTGGAACGAACAGAAGAAAAGCGGTGAGCGTAACCGAATGGCAGGTATTCACAAATAAAACCTATTTAATATAAGCGTATGGCACAACAGAAATATTATCCCGAAGAGATTCTCGTCGAGAAGATGCAGAGCGGCGAATACGGCTGGCTCGATTACATCAATCATTTTTCTGCCGAGTGGCAGGAGGAGTACGCCCATTACTGTGAGGAAAAAGGACTCACGGTCTGCGAAGATTCTGCCGCCGGGTTTGTCCGTTTCAAAGACGAACAATTGGAAGCGGCTATGAAATACGGCAACGCATAACAAGTAACCATCATAACATCAGACTATGACGATACGAACAAACACTAATCCTCGGCAGATGGACTTGCAACCCGAAATGCGCAATCTACTGATGCGTAACGGACTTCAAGCCCATGTCGCATTTGACGGAGGCGGCTACCGGCTGATTGTGCAAGGGCATGATTCACCGTTATTGGTCTATCCTATAACAGAACGACAGATGTTGGCTCTGACGGACTGGGGAACGAATACGGCCAACAAGAAAGCCTACAACATACTCACGAGTATCATAGGAAAAGATTTCTATATGCCGAAAAATTTCGTCCATGCCCGCAATGCCAACGGTCGCGTGGCGATGGGGCTACATGGCTACCGCATCGGTATCGGTGAGTACGGACACATGGGGCGACTGGGTATGCCCCCTCCATTCCTTGGTTGGACACCACGCGAACAGTGGGGTTTCCACCTACGCAGAGTTGGTGGGCAGCTTTTCTTTCCGGGGCCATCCATCGTACCCGAACGCCCAGACGGGCGCATGAAGCCCGGCGAACTGCAATCGGGTGGCTACGGCTTTTACTACAAAGGCGGTCAACAGGAGCAACCCATTGTACAGCAAGATGTATTGAAGAACTTGCAGGAGGTCATTACACCGCTTGTCAGCCGTCCGCGCAGCAAGGAACCGGCACAAGCATACAAGGAGTTGATTGCTTCACCAGTCTATTTTTCCAACGAGAAATGGTCGGAGTGCCTTACTTCGCACGGTCTTATCGTGGATATGGAACGGAGGACACTGACCGTACAATCGGAAAGTGTCAATGCCGATATGGTCTATGACCTGACGGAAGAAGAAGTGAAAAAACTGGCTACCGCATCCATCGAGGAACAACCTGTGGAGAAACGGCTGGATCTGCTGAACGGCATTATCGGAGCGGACTTTGCCGATAAAGTAACGATGGAACAGCTCAACAGCGAACAACGCATCAGTATCGGCCTGCATCCCGAAGTGCGGCATGAACTGGAAGAACGGCAGCGGCAGGAACAAGAATTATTCATGCAGCAAGAAACTCCGATGCGGCAGGAATACATACAGGGCAGTATCGGTGCAGCCGTGGACGGTCGTGACCTGCAACTACTCAACGAAAGCAAAGGCTGGTATCGTGAGGAGAAACATGGCCGGGAAGTAGAGGTCAGTGACATTGCCGTGCAACCGGCACAGACGGAGGGTAAATACAAGATGTCCGCTGTTATTGACGGACAGGTCATCAGCCACGAAATCAGCCAGAAAGACTACGACAAGTTTCTTGCTGTGGATGATTACCACCGGATGAAACTTTTTTCGAAGATTTTCAACGAGGTGGATATGAAGACACGTCCTGAAGCGAACAAGGGGCTTGGCGTGAAGATATTCGCTGCCCTTACCGCCGGTGCTGTGGTGGCATCGGAAGTCGCACATGGCTTCCATCACCACCACTCTCCGGAGTTCTATGGCGAACGTTTCAGCGGACCGCCACATCCATACTTCAAGCCCGGCGTAGATACACCGAGAGATGTGGCCATCCGTAATTTCGAGGCACAGATGAATCAAGATATTAATGAAATGAGAAGAGGGAGGTAAACCTATGAGAGACGGAGACCTTACATACGATGACTTTCTGCAACGACTAAACATCCAGGACGTATTGATTGACGCAGGGTATCACCTGAACCGTCGTGACGGTCTGCGCTATCCCTCGTATGTTCGTTTGGACAGCGACGGCAGACGTATCCGTGGTGACAAATTTATTGTGACACAACAAGGAAAATGCTGTTTCCACGCACAACAACAGAAAGTTTATAACATCATTTCCTTCATCAAGGAGCATCCGCACTTTTTCACGGAGTACCATGCGGGTATGTCTCCAGACAGACTGGTGAATCTTGTCTGTAACAGATTACTGAACATTCCTGTCACTGAACGGAAAACCCGAATAGTGAACCCTAAACGAGATGTAAAGCCATTTGACATAGCGGATTACGACATTCATAAGTTCAATCCGCAGAATCGGGAAACGCAGAAAAAATTTTATCCTTATTTTAAAAGCCGAGGTATCGACCTTTATACACAATATGCCTTCCATCGGCATTTTTATCTGGCTACGAAACATCGGGAGGACGGTGCGACCTACACGAACCTGTCCTTTCCACTAACCCTGCCCAAAGGCGACGGAGCGATTGTGGGACTTGAAGAACGAGGACGTGCCCGTATGGACGGGAGCGGCAGCTACAAAGGCAAAGCCGCAGGGAGCAATTCAAGCGAGGGACTGTGGATTGCCAGCCCTGCCCGCACTTCTCTCACCTCCGCCAAACATATCTATTGGTTCGAAAGTGCTTATGATGCGATGGCATATTACCAACTTCATCAGGCACAGAACAAGGATCTGCGAAAGGCGGTATTCATCTCTACCGGAGGGGCACCGAGCCAGCAGCAATTCAAAGGAGCGATAAAAGCAACTCCCCATGCCTCACATCATCTTTGCTTCGATCATGACCGTGCCGGACAAGTCTATGCTATCCACTTTGCTCTCACTCATGCAGGCTGGAACTTCTCCACCTGTCTGTCACAAACCGGCAGACTGATTGTACAGAACAACAGCGAAGACTATTCACAGTATGAAATAGAACTTGAACCATTCAATTTTGAAAAGATTACAGCCATTCTGGGTATAAATGATGCAAAACAAAATTTGAAGAATGGGGAGCGTGACGACATGGGAATTGGTGACGGCTATCTACAGGAAATGAGAATGGTTTGTATGGATGAGTACGACATGGCTCGTGACGAAGGTTCTGCCAGTGAGGAAGAATTAGAGAAAATGAGAAGCAATCTGGAAGCCATCGAAAAAGCGATTGATGCTTCCATTTCCGGTCCGGAAGCTACAGGATGCATCTTGTATGAATCTGCCGCAGAGGGTTATAAGGATTGGAACGACCAGCTACTCGGCAAACGGATAAAACCAGAGAAGGACAACCTTGACGATTGGGAGATCAGCGGTAAAGCCACGCTGAATCATGCCTTGTCCGATTTGCCCGAAGTCAATCCGGAACATATCCGAAACGGATTATACGACGAAGCAGACCATGAGGCTGTGCGAAAGCGTCTTGAACGTGCGGACAGAGTAATATTCTCCTTTGAAACCAATGACCAGGGAATGTCAGATAAGGGTTTTCAGGAAATGTACAAGATACGGGAAGAACTTGCCCGGTTGGAAGTGGATATAACCAATTCTCTTTCCGGAATGAGAGAAGACTTTCATTCCCGTTTTCACCGATAATCCATAAAACCTATGCAGAGAACTTGTCACAAAACCATTGTCATCCATCCACATACCGGGCAATTTGTCATCAACGAGCTGCCCACTCTCGTGCTGTGCGGCACTGTATGGGTGTACGGAGGCATGGAAGGGCTGCCATTGACAGCTATTGCCACAGTAATTGCCTTGATACTCTCGTTACTGTTACTCTACCGTTATCTCTACCTGCGGCGAATCCGTTATTGCATCGGCACGGAACAACTTGTCAGTGAATACGGTATTATCCGTCGCAAAGTGGATTATATGGAGCTATATCGTATCGTGGATTTTCAAGAGCACCAAAGCCTGCTGCAACAATTTTGTGGGCTGAAAACCGTACGTATCCTTTCAATGGACAGAAACACGCCCCGTCTTGACCTGATCGGTATCTTCCATAGGGACGACCTCGTGTCAATTATCCGTGAACGGGTAGAAACTAACAAACGAAAAAAGGGAATATATGAAATCACGAATCATTAGTCTGGGGCTGGTTGCCTCGCTGGTATGCCTGCTTCCACAGGTGGCAGAAGCCCAAATTGCGGCTTCCAATCCGTTGGAATGGACTGCATTGGCCGAAGGTAACGAACTGATAAACGGGCAGATTGAAAAACAAATAAAGGGACAGACACAAACAGCCTTGCTCCAAAACAGCATCGCTACCGAGTTCAACCAAATCCACAAGTGGGAGAAGCAGTACAACAGTTACCTCAAGACAGCAAGCGGTTACGCTTCATCACTGAAAGCCTGTACGCATCTCTACAATGACGGTGTGCGGATTTTCCTCACGCTGGGGAAATTAGGCAAGGCCATCCAAAACAATCCGCAGGGCATTGTGGCCAGTATGAACATGAACAACCTCTATATAGAAACAGCAACGGAACTTGTCTCTGTTTTTACATTGCTGAATGACGCTGTGGCCAAAGGTAGCAACGAAAACATGCTTACGGGGGCAGAACGCAGCAAGACGCTATGGGCGTTGAACGACCAACTATCGGATTTTAGCCGGAAGTTACATCTGCTCTATTTGAGCATACGGTACTATACTTTCAATGATGTGTGGAACAACGTAACGGCAGGAATGCTTGACCGTGACAACGGTGAGGCAGCTCGTATGGCTCTGTCCCATTGGCACAGGGCGGCAGCTCTCGTCCGATAAAATATATCAGTTATGAAATGGACAATTTGGATAAGTATATTACTGCTGTGTCTTACCGGTATCGGTGAGGTACAAGCGCAGAATGACCCTGTACTGGCCGGAATGATTGCAGTATATACCGAAAAGGCAGAGAAGGAGCTGAAGAATCAGGAAAAGGTCATGCTGATGCAGACCACCGGACATATTTGGACAAAAGAAGAAGTGCAGGCGACAACAGACCTGCAACGAGAGTTTAATAACTATCTAAACTCTTTCCGGTCAATAGTCTGCTATGCGGCGCAAACTTATGGGTTCTATTATGAGGTATCGAGGCTGACAGACAATATGGGCGACTTCACCAAACAATTGAAGCGAAGTCCAGCCAATACGCTTGCCGTAGCCCTATCCACACAGCGCAACAAGATTTATAGGGAACTGATGATGAACAGCGTGGAAATAGTGAACGATATACGCACAGCGTGCCTTTCGGAGAACAAGATGACGGAAAAAGAGCGTATGGAAATTGTCTTTGGCATCCGTCCAAAGCTCAAAACTATGAACACAAAGCTGCAACGACTGACCAAAGCGGTAAAGTACACGACAATGGGCGACATTTGGCGGGAAATCGACGAGGGTGCACGTCCCGAAGCTGATAAACGTAGTATCGTGGACGCAGCCAAGCGACGTTGGCGACAGATTGGAAAGAATGTAAGACCTTAAAAATGTAATGATATGGGAATTTGGGATTCAATATTAAAATATGGCGGCAAAGCAGCAAAAGCTACCGGAAGAAGTATGGGACATGCTGCACTGCATCCTTCACAAACCTTACGGGGCACAGGACAAGCCGTCAAGACCGCAGCCATCGGCGGTGCAGTCGGTTATGTGGGTTGGGAGAAACTAACCACAGATAAGAGCGTGGTACATATCGTAAGCGATGCGGTCATAGGGAAATCGGCTACGGATACCCTTGCAGATGCAGCGGACGGTGTGCGAGAACTGACAAGCAAAGCCGGAGAAGCAGTCGGTTCCGTCAGCGGTACGGTAGCCGGCATAGACTCAAAACTGGGTGGAGTATCGAATTTTCTACGGCAAGTCTCCAATGGCGGAGTTTCCGATATGTTCGGTAACTTTTTCCGTAATCTCGGACAGGGTAACGTGTCGGGATTGAGTATAGCGGGACTGGTCGCAGCAGCATTTCTTATATTCGGACGCTTCGGCTGGCTGGGCAAGATTGCCGGTGCATTTCTCGGCATGATGCTTATCGGTAACAATGCCGGTATTTTCCGCACACCTGATACGAGAAGCATACAACGAATACAGACACCCGCTCTTCCCGTTGAAGAACAGACGAATAGCGGGGGGATGAAAAGATAAGAATAAGAATCAAATATAATCACATAATGAAATATACAGAAGAAATGATCCTGCAATCCGAAAGTGGATACTGTATGCCTTTTGAAGAACGGAAGGGCAAGGATGTGAAACTATCGCTCGGCTATGGCGAACAAACCGATCCGACAACGGGCAAAACATATTTTCATCATGGCATCGACTTCGATGTACGGTGTTACACACTGGCGGCTGTCGCCAGCGGTATCGTGTCAGGTATAGGCAATGACCCTATACTCGGCATCTGCCAAACTATACGCTATGGGGAGTATGAAGTGACCTATGGGCATTTGTCAAATGTCTTCGCCCAGTTCGGACAGCGTGTCAAGGCCGGACAGACTGTAGCTTTAAGCGGTGACAAGCTGCATATCGGGATACGCTTCAAGGGTGAGGAACTGAATCCGCTGGAATTTCTAACCATGCTGTATGGGAATATCCAAGCATTGTGTCATGCTGATGGAGGCGAAGCGGCAACATCTCCCAACATGGAGATGGCACTGACCACCGATTACGAGCAGGACAGACAGGAAATAGAGGAATTGATGCTACGTTTCCTGCCCTACTACATGGAAGACTTACAGCGTGGTGCATACCGACTTCCTCCACATACGGAGCAGTCACTCCGCCATGTCTTTACAATGGGAGCAGTCAAAGAATATTTCTATGAAAATATGCCAAGTATATCCAACCCACTCGGACTGGGACATAAAGCAATGCCGCTTGCTTGTAAGGTGCAGAACCTACTCATTGCGGACTTCCTGCATTACCTTGCCCTACGGCATGGCGTGTACTTATCGACGATGGGCGATGATGTAAAAAAAAACTCTACGACGAAGCCCTGACCCATAGTGGTATCATTGACCCACTGGCAGAATTAGACATAGACATCCAGAGCTTTGACATACCGAGAGCAGTCACGGTATATCCTGACCGGGCCGGTGTGCGCTGGTGGACGAAAGCATGGTTCAATAACCGGGAAGAGGGCGAAGCATCGGTGGAGATTGAGCGAGAACAAGCGATACGCTTCATTCACGACAACATCGAGAAGGATGTATGGCTGGAAGAGTTTTATCCCAAACAGATGGAAATTTACCACAACGCCATCGAGCAGACAAAAGAGCAATTATTAATGAATAGAATAGGATAAACATATAATACACTATGGACGGAATCAAGCATAGCGGACGGTTTGCAGAAATGGAACGCCTCGTGAACGACTATTTCAACTGCCATATCGCACCCATCATGTCAAAAACGCGGACTGACCTCATACGGAATCAGGGAGAGGAAATGAAAGAATATTCCACCTCTTTAGGTGGTATTCTCAGTATGATGGCATCTTCGGCACAACCAATGAGCGACCCCTATCAAGCACTCAAGGTCACAGGCGAATGGAACTCCAAAACAACAGAGGACTATATCGAGATGTGCAAGACGGAGATTACCGGTTCCGAGGAAATGCAGCAAGACCTTGCGTATATGGCCGGGCAGTGGCGGGATACCGTCGTGCAGGAAATCGGAAGGGCACGTTACAATGAGTTGTCAGAACAGCTCGGTTGTGACCTCGCCTATGCCTATATGGACCACCGAATAGAGGAACTGATGATTGACCGGTTGGTGAAAGAACGTATGCCCAAGTCTTCCGCTGACTACATCATCCGAAAGGCTGCCGAATCGAGTCTGCTGGGATTATCGCAGACGTTAAGCCGTTCACCGCTGACCGATGAAATAGAGGCACGAGGCGAAGCAGCTTACCGCCCGAACAGATGGGAAAAAGGTACGGGATGGATGTTGGGCACAGCCGCAGATACCCTGATGATGGGTGGTACTGGTTCATGGACGACACTGGCAAAGTTTACCGGTGCAGATGTGGCTATTGCAGCCATCACCAATCATTTTGAAGGCAAGAAGCCTGATACCCTTTCAGTAGAACAGTGCATCAGTAAAGGAGTGTTCGGCAGAGACAGAAACGTATTCGACGATTTTCGCAAAGAGGCAGCCCAAATACAAATCAAAGAGAACACGGCGATTGGTACAGACAACAAGCAACTGAAAAAGAAAATCCCTGTCATGGACTTTGGCTTCATGGAATGGACACAAAACCAGAATAGCGGTTTATTGTGGCCGAATGTACAGAGCAAGGAAGAACAGAAATATGAGGAACGGTACAAGGATGTGCCGATTGTTGTTGCTCCCGGACAGGAAGAAGCCTACTTGCAGTCTTTGGAACAATGTGACAAAGCGAAAATGGTCAGGACAGAACAGGATGAAATTATGAAAGAAGAGAAGCATGAAACTGTTGTTCCTGCCAATGATGCGGAACAACATGTACAAACGATACAAAGTGCGCAAGTAGCACAGGGAAACGGTTGGGGCGGACTGCTTGGTATGCTGGGACTGGATGGCATAGGTAATATCACAGGCAATCTCGGTTATGTAATGGCCATGCTCCCTGATGTTCTACTGGGAATATTCACAGGCAAGACAGAATCATTGCATTTGGAAGACAATATGTTACCGATAGCGAGCATTGTGGCGGGTATGTTTGTGCGTAACCCGTTGCTGAAAATGCTCCTGATAGGCCTGGGAGGTATGAACTTGTTGAATAAGGCAGGACACGAAGCCTTGAAAGAACGAACAGAGGGAAAACTGAACGTAACAAATGAGAACAATGTGCAGTACCGACGCTATACAAATGAAACTCTGAACCCACGTATAGTAAACCCTGTATTGCAAGATAGTACGTTGATTGCCACGATAGACCGAGTACCGTGTACCATCCAGTTGTCACCGATTGTAGCAGAAGCCTACCGTACCGGGGCATTGCCTTTGAACACGCTGGCAAATGCTGTCCTTGCCAAGAACGACCAGCTTCGCCAGGCTGCCGCACGGAATTATGAGGACGGAAAACTGGAAACCATCGTGCGCCCACGGGGTATTCAATAATCCTATAATCAAATAAACGATGAAAGAAAAATCGCAAATCGAAAAGAAAGCCGAGGAAAAACAAATCACCTTGCTTTCTACGGCTTTGAGTGAAGCCTCGAATGCCGGTGGACACTGGCTCAACGCATCAGGAAAGGGATACCCGCGCTTCTATCCAAAGGGTGTTTCTGTCAGCGCATTCAATGCACTATTCATGACGCTGCATTCTGATAAAAATGGATGCAAAACCAACCAGTTCACGCTATTCAGCGATGCCAAGGCACAAGGAGCCTCGGTGCGTGAGAATGAGCAAGGCGTTCCATTTTTGTTTTATAATTGGAACAAGTACGTTCACCGCAATAATCCAGAACAGGTTATCAGTCGTGATGACTACATGAAACTGTATGAAGAGGAACAAAAATTATATAAAGGTGTACATAACCGTGAAATTCGCACTTTGTTCAACATTGACCAGACGACACTACCCTACGTGGATAAGGAGCGATACGAAACGACGTTGCGGCGGTATGGAAGTGCAGTGGAAAGAGGATATACGGAAGCTGACAACCGACGGTTGCATATTCAATTCAACGACTTCCTACTGAGGATGCGAGACAACCTTGTGCCTGTTCGTTTGGATGGAAGCGGTGTACCCCACTACGAAACAGATAAGGATGCGGTCTATATGCCGCGACAAAGAGAGTTCAGACATTATCACGACTATATACAGGAAGCCTTGCGGCAAATCGTGAGTGCTACCGGACACCAACAACGATTAGCGCGTGAAGGTATGGTGATGAAGAACGGTGTGGCTCCTTCGGAGGATGCTGTCAGACAGGAACGGTTGGTAGTGGAACTGGCTTCAGGGATTAAAATGTTGGAACTGGGGTTGCCAGCACGGTTGTCTGAAGAAAGTCTGAAGACAGTGGAATACTGGTGCCGGGAGCTAAAAGAGAACCCGAACTTGATGGACGCTCTCGAAAGTGACGTAAACAATGCCATCGAAGTAATCAATAAAGCGGAACGGGGCGAGAAAATCGAATACGCCACCATGCGCAACCGGCGAGACACTTCAACCATGCAGGAGCAAATGCCCAAACATTATTTTGTGTCGAACGAGATTCGGCAGCATCCGGATAAAGAAACGAAAAAAATTGTGCTTGTTATTGACCCACAGGCAAAAACCGCAGATGTAATTCTTCCAGCAGGGGCTTCTACAGAGGCAGATAACGAGATACCGGGAATGAACAAGGGACGTATCATGCGAGCGTTGCAGAAAGATGGAATCGAGCAGGTACGCTTCTACAATACGGATGGTGCATTAGGTTATCGACCCGATGACAGTTATTTTGCCGAGAAGATAATTATGCTGGCCCGGCTGAAGAATTGGGCAATGGAGAAGCTCTCCACACTGGACGTGGCGTCAGCGGTCAAACAGGCGAATGAGATCGGATTTGACCACGTAGAGATGATTCAAGATGATAAGAAACGATGGGCACTTTATATCAAACCCGAAAATAAGAGCGGATATAGCATCTATCCTGATAAAGAAGATATAAACCGCTTCTTTTCAACACTCAAGCAAGCAATGGATAACATCGGTAAGGTTCGGATGGAACTGGCGCACAAGTATTATGCGCTGGCCGAGGTCAAACCTGACCTGAAGGTGGATTTGTTCAGCAGCGAAATGCCGGAAATAGACTTGAACCGTATCCAGCGTGTTTCGGTTTTCAAAACCAAACAAGACGGCATACAATGCGTCGCAACTATTGATGGGCAGAAACAGCCTGCCCGAAGTGTCACTCCGCAACAGTGGCAGCGGATGTGGATAGCGGAAGAGCGTGACAGCTACAAACGTCATTTGGCAGCTACCTTATTCGCAGACGTACTACAAAAAGGACAATCGCAGGAGGCACACACCGGAGAGAAACAACAGAAAGAAGCAGAGTTGTGGCCGATAGAAACGGTAGCGCAGGAACGGACGGAATCAGACAACAAGGGTATTTCACCGGAACGGCAGTTGTGGGACAAACTTAAAGCGAATCATCCCGATGCCTTGCAACTGCTTCGCACGAAAGATGGTTATCGGCTCTATAACGAAGATGCGGTACAGGGTGCAAAGATATTGGGCATAACCCTAAAAGAGTATCCGGAAGGGGACATTACGGCTTCAACGGAATTTTCAACGGAGCAGCTCGACAACTATCTGTCTAAGCTCGTCCGTGCCGGGGCACGGGTTGCTATAAGTGACATGGAGGAACAAGAAACACACAGAGGTTTTCATAGATAAGGAGTAAGGAAATGAGCAAGAACCAACAATACGCAATGAAATATGCAGAGTATGCTATGGAGCAGATGCGCCGGTACGGAATCCCCGCATCCGTGACGTTGGCACAAGGCATACTGGAAAGTTCCAACGGGCAAAGCCGTTTGGCGCAAAACGAGAACAATCATTTTGGCATCAAGGCTACGCCTGCATGGATTGCCGAAGGAGGAAGGTATGGTATATATACTGACGATAAGCCGAATGAGAAGTTTTGCAGTTATGACAGTGTGGGTGATTCATACGAACACCACTCCCGTTTTTTAAAAGAAAACAGCCGCTATGCCCAATGTTTTGCACTTTCGCCCGACGATTACAAGGGTTGGACACAAAATATCGAACAGGCCGGTTATGCCACAGGCGGAGAATATGCCGAGAGTCTGCAACGGATTATAGAGCAAAATGGCTTACAGCAGTATGACAAACTGGTGATGCAGGAAATGGAGACACAGGGTAAGCGGTTCGGTACGGAACATAATCCTCTCCGAACGTCTGAAAATTCAGAGTATGGTGCGAAGTACTCATTCCCGGTAGAGCGTGAAGAGTTTCTTTTTGTTACCTCGCCTTTCGGTATGCGGCAAGATCCGATGGACAACACGAAACAACAGATGCACAAGGGAATTGATATCCGTTGCAATGGCGATGCGGTACTGGCTACTGAGAACAACGGGAAGGTGGTGGCTGTGAATCAGAATAAGAACACGCCCGGTGGAAAATCGCTGACTGTGGAATATACCAGAACGGATGGCAGCAAGGTACAATGTACTTATATGCACCTTAAGGAGGTTACTGTAAAGGTCGGTGATGTAGTACAAGCCGGTGGGAAGCTCGGCACATCGGGCAACACAGGTACACGTACAACGGGCGAACATCTACATTTCGGCGTGACAAACTTCTATGCAGACGGAACAAAGCGTGACATCGACCCTGCGGCTTATCTGACTGAAATCGCACAGAAAGGTAATATCAAATTGGAAGTGTTGCACAACGGGAACAGCCTGCTCACCCGATATAAAGGAACAGAAGAGAATGCCGCCGGCAAAAACCTTTCGCCCGACGGATGGATGAAGAAGTTGCTTTCGTCAGAGGATAGCGGTGTGGGAATGTCAGGATGCAATGACCCTATAGTAGAGATGGCGATGACAGCCTTTAGTTCCCTTATGCTATTGGCCGTACAAATCGACAACAAGAACGAGGAGGAGCAAAAGACTGCCATATCCAAACAAATGGATAGTGGACGCATCAATCTGAAATCATTATTACCGGGCATGAAAAACTGCGAACTGGCAATCAGTGAAAATGGAAAGGCTATTCTGCGAGTGAACAATGGAGAACTGCGCATGTCACGTGAGTTGACTACTGCGGAGTTAAGCCGTCTGTCGGCAACACTGAATAACAATACTCTCACAGAAGAAGCCAAAAGGATACGTGTAACCGGTATGCTGAATACGGTTATCCTCTCGGAAGCGGCTTCACAGAATTTTGAACAAGGGATGTCCCAACAGCAGGGACAGACAGAGAACCTAAAAAGATAGAAGCGTGGCGATATGGTAAAATGCGTGATGATACAGCTATGCAGATGTCTGTTCGGACTGTCCTACCTTGCCTTGTATGTCCTGCTCTGCTACCAACTCTTCGGCTGGGTAGCAACGCTCATTATCGTGAGCGTTCAACTGTTCCTTGCCGGATGGCTGATCTGGGCAATGATACGAGCACCCGATTAAGAGCAATGATTTAGCAGTTCAACAACAAATCATGGCAACACAGTTGTCGGGTGATTATGTATCACATTAAAAGACAATAGAAATGATAAAATGTAATGTTACGGTATGTGGCGTTATCGGACGTGATGCGTCGATACGCACCAATAAGGAAGGGAAAACGTTCCTGGTTTTTCCTCTTCGAGTAATGATCCCTGACACTGACGGGAAGACTATGCCTATTGAGGTGGATGTCAGCAAAGATACTGCCGGAAAGGAGGTTTCCAAATATCGAAATGGTTCCCGCATCGAGGTTTCGGGGACAATGTATCTCAAACACCGTGGTGACAAACTTTATTTCAATCTTTTTATTAACGAAATTCGTACAGCTACGGCAGATGCGAAAGATACGGTCAAGGGCGAATTAGTATTTCGAGGTAAGGTCGGGCAGCATATCGAGGAAAAAAGGGATAAGAAAGACCAGCCTTACACAATGTTTTCGGCATTCAGTACGGAGAAAGTAGAGGATGGCTTTGAATACCAATGGGTACGTTTTTTCTGTTTTGGCAAAGAACGCGAAGCATGGTTACAGCCGGGCGTGCGAGTGGATGCCAAAGGTGAAATATCCCTTTCGGCATATAACGGAAAGCTGAATGTTTCATGCAAGGTGGAAGAACTTGTACAGTATGTAGCAGATTCGTCTAATTCCAATCAGTAAAGGATATGGCCGGATATAAAAAACAGCACACGGACGGGCCGAACAGCGAAGATAAAGCATTAGACCTCTTCGCTGAAATGATGATTGAGAAAATCGAGAGTATCCGTAAGGATTGGAGAAAGCCATGGTTCACAGAAGAAGCGTTACAATGGCCCTGCAATCTTTCCGGACGCGAGTATAATGGCATGAATGCCATTATGTTGCTTATACATTGTGAAAAGGAAGGTTACAAGATTCCGCGCTTCTGCACTTTTGAGTGTGTACAACGGCTCAACAAATCCGATAAGGACAATCAGGAGAAACCTCGTGTTTCTGTACTTCGTGGAGAGAAATCATTCCCAATCATGCTGACTACATTCACCTGCATACACAAGGATTCTGGTGAGAAGATTAAGTATGATGACTACAAAAAACTATCTGATAACGAGAAGAAGGAATACAATGTTTATCCTAAGATGCAGGTATTCCGAGTCTTTAACGTGGCACAGACCAACTTGCAGGAGGCAAGACCGGAGCTGTGGCAAAAACTCGAAAAGGAGTATTCGCTACCGAAGATTGAGAACGGAGAGTATTTCAGCTTCGCTCCCGTCGATGCGCTGATAAAGGACAATCTGTGGATTTGTCCGATCAAACCACAGCATCAGGATAACGCTTACTACTCTATATCGAGAAATGAAATCGTTGTGCCGGAAAAGGAACAGTTCAAATCTGGAGAGGCGTTCTATGGAACACTATTCCATGAGATGACACACTCGACCGGTGCGGAAGGAGTTCTCGACCGTATCAAGCCGACAACTTTCGGCTCGGCAGAGTATGCGCGCGAAGAATTGGTAGCCGAGTTAGGCAGCGCATTGGTTGCCCAACGTTACGGCATGACGAAACATATAAAAGAGGACAGTTGTGCCTACCTCAAAGGATGGCTCGACGAATTGAAAGAATCGCCACAATTCATCAAGACAACTCTGTTGGATGTGAAAAGAGCGGCTTCTCTGATTACCCAAAAGGTGGATAAGATTGCACTGGAATTGGAGCAGAACATTGATGAAGAGCAAACAGTAGCACCGAAAGAAAAAGTGTATTATTCTTCCGTGGCCTATCTTCAGCTTACCGATGACACGATGCGGTTGGACGCATTCAAGGATAAGGGGGACTACGAAGGACTGCTGACTCTCGCCAAGGAGTATTATGACGGTAACGGCATTAACGAAGAATATACTTATTCTTCTCCCATACAGAACCGAGGAGACAATCTTTTGATTGAGGACAAGGATTTTGCTGTGGTGTACAATGGGAGTGTCGGGGGAACTTATGAAGTGATGCTGAAATTCACGGAAAAGGAAGTACGCGACCATATCAGGCGTTATGGTATCGAACATGCTGGAGATACATTAAAAGGGGTAGCCAAGGAGATGGCTGCGGAACAATTCGCTATCATGACACAACAAAAGATTCCTGCATTTGAAATGCCGAATGGTGATGTGCTGTATGTCAGCTATAATAAAGAATCCGACATGATAGATATCGGGCCGGTTACTAATGCGGGACTTGTCGCACAACATCGTTTCCCATACGACCATAATGCTTCGTTGGATGCCAACCTGCAAACCGTGAACGAAAAGCTGAATAATATGGAGGAATACCGGGAAGAGCTACAAGAAGCAGAGTACAGCGGCGGAATGCGCCGATAAAACGGAAAAAGATGCGGAGCTGTTTGCTCCGTACCTTTTCTTGAATTTATTTTATTACTCTAACAAATTATCTATCATAGACTGTAAATTTGTTATATCGCAATACTGATTATGTCCCCCTCTGTAATCTTTCGCGTGTTGGGCTGTCCGGATTAAGAAAGAATCGAGTTCTATTTTTACACCGCTACCCATTCGGGACAAACCGGAAGAGTGACTGATGTAAACGAATTTACCGTTACGTTCTATGAAACAAGAGGTATTATAATGCCCCTTTAAGTTGAATGTTACTTTTGCGCCAACGGCTGTTGCGTACTTGGAAATCTCACGTACTAAGGCCGTTTGGAAACTGCGGTATTTTTTTGAAACATAGACTCCTGCATCTGCAAGGATTGCGTTCTGCCATTTGGTATAAAAATTCTGTGCCATATTTTTAATATTAATTCTGTAAATAATTCTCCCAATTCTCTTTGTCAATAGTTAATTTGTTCATTTCCCAATCGTATTCCACTTCCGGCATATCAGAATAAGGGAAATACACAGTGTAGCCTATCTGTCCATAAGAACAATGTAGCGGTATAACGCAAATCTCCTGACCACAATAAGGCTGTGGCGTACAATATTTCTTCCAATCAAAACGACCTGCTGCTATATTGCAGCAAAGTAATTTTAGAGTTACTATACCTTTCCAACTCTGAAAATCTTTTTTATAACCTTTTTTCATACTACTAATGTGCTATATTATAATAAACTTCGGGTTCACTTGACACGTTGTAAATCCAGCTTCCGCAACGTACCAATAGAGCATTCTTGCCATAATAGAGTTTCTTCATTCCGGTTATACTTCCTGTTATGTGAAAGTTAGGGAAACGACTGATGTCTATTTTCTGTGCATCGCATCTGTAGAGTGTTTTAGTTCTCATTGCATTTATTTTTTTAAGTTGTTTTTTATTTCCCTCTTCTTGAAGCCTTCCGACTTTACCCAAGAGGTTGTTTCATGTGCATTTTCAACGGTGGATGCAAGAACTATGAGCAAGTAACCGGAATGAAATTTTATGAATACCGGAATCTGTGATTGCGGAAGGTTACGTCAAATTTCATTTCAGGTAGCAACAGCGGTACTTGAACATCGTTTGCCACCGTACCTTTGCGCACGAAACAAACAATGGTGCATGTCGGGACTGTGAGAATGTAATACAATTAGAACAGGTAATATAGAATCGGTAAAAGAGGCTGTGAATTGGTAACAGAGGTTCGGCAGAACATGGTCTATAAAAGTAACCGGACTGTTATATAGGAAGATGATAACCACCCGCTTGAGTTGCGGGTGGCTTTAAAAAAATTATATGGAGTATCAGAAGTGATAGTCGATGACTCCTCCGATATAGAGTATCGTTCCCGGTTCAAGCGTACAGACAAACTCCATAAATGCAAAAGATTTTTCGGCAAATGACTGGTATCCCTCTCCGTCCAAATAGAAATGATACGCAATATCCAATGGATTTTCCAATGCCTTTTCAAGTTGATAAACAGGGCCTACAAACTCCAACATATTTTCCGTCGTAATAGCTTCAGCTTTCTTACGGATGTTAGTCACAAAGTTCTCTTTCCATTGTTCCACACCACCAATGTAGCGTATGGTGTCATCACCTACAAGTTCGAACATATCTTTTGGTAGAGCAGTATTGACCAAATAACGAATATCCTCCTTACGTTCTTCGTCATCTATCTCCGCACAATAGTCATAGAAACTGCCATCTCCTTGATGGAGAGTGTCTTCATTCAGATAGTTTTCTTTTTCTATCCACATTTTAGAAATCTGAAAAATTCGGCTGTGCATAATTTTGAAATTTAAATGATTAAACTTTATTCCCTTTACTTGAAGCTCTTTCGGCTTCTTGTCAGGAATGATTTTTATGCGAAATTGACAGCAAGGAAAGGATGGATAAGGCAAGTAAACAGTGAATGGAATGAAGTGGAATACCCAAATCTTCGATATGCGGAAGGCTGCCACAAGTATCCGGGAACTGTTAGCGCAGCGTTACTTGACGACCATTCTAAAGCTGTATCTTTGCATACAAAATCTCTCAGATAAGAACTGCCGATGTGCGATATAAAGAATATCTATAAAAGACTGGAGAAGCACTCTGAGACTGTATAAAAGGACTGAAGGCGACAAAGTCTCCAATCTGCATGAAATCAGAGAAGCTTATCGGATAATGATAGTTCGCTGCACGCTGTCAGCATACCGTCATTTCGTTTTCTGCATCGGATTAGTCTTAGCCTGCGGCATATTCATAGATGTTACAGAAAGAATTGTCGTTTTCATCTTTCCGTTGTTCGGCAATAGCAAGAATTTCTGTTATTGATTCGACAGACTGACCGCTTATCACCTCAAACCACTTGAATACTTCTGTCTGGTTGACAAAATATTCCTTGTACCATTTGTCGTCTGGAGTACATAGGTCTGCAATGTACTTTTCGGGAAAGTATTTACTCTCTTGGTCATTTGTCCAGTACTCCGCCAGACCCGACTCTTCCGATTGATAGAAATAACATAGTGTTGGGAATTTCTCACATACCAGTTCAAGTGTTTCATCACACGGAAACCAAGCCGTTTCCGTTGTGAATTTCAAGAATGTCAGGCCAATAAATGTGTTATACTGTTTAGAAACGGAGTACGACGAGTAAAAAAGGAATAGGACCGGTTGTGGGAGTTCGGTGGAGCATGGCTATAAGAGTAATCGGGCTGAATATACAATACAAGGAAATGCTATCCACCCGCTTTGGCTACAGGTGGATATGTTATTGTCATTCCGCACCTCTCATGATGGTGAGTTGGTCGGGACGGTTAGGAAACCAATAAGAATCACTGTCAATATATACACATCTGCCACTATTACAGAGATTCCCAAAAGCTAAGACCTCACAAGGTCCAAATATCACTCCATAATCGTTTGTAAACGCCACCATATCTCCCACACTCAAGTCGTTTTCCGTATCCATCACCTTGGAAAGGTGGTCGTAAAACTCAATACCTTCAGCTTCACGTTCTGTTTTCCAACGCAAAAAGTCTTCTTTATGACTTCTACCGGTATGTATCGGTGATAATTCAGAAGGAAAAACCTCCGCTTCCGAAGTATCAGATGCAATCAAAATAACGCTATCCTCTTCAATGTTTTCCGGAATAGAAGCCACTTGGTAAACCCCATTAGACAGACCACTATCTGGGTCATGCCAATAAAGAAGATTACCCAACTTGATAAAATCGTATTTTCCCATATTCTTTGATTTATTATTTCCCTTTGCTTGAAGCTCTTTCGGCTTCTTGCCGGGGATTGATTTTTATGCAGGATTAACAGTGGAATAAGGGCGATAAGACAAGTAAACAGTAAATGGAATGGAACGGAATACCCAACCTTCGAATGTAAGAGCAGAAGCAGGCTTGTCCTTTTATACCTTGCAATGAGAAGGGGACTGAAAGTCAATCTTTGATTTGAGGAAGGCTGCCGTAAAATATCCAGGAACCGTTAGCATAGCGGTGCTTGACAATCGTCCGGACACTGTACCTTTGCATATAAAATCTCTTCGGCCAGATTTGCCGATGGTGCGATAAGGGAATACTCAGAATGGAAAAACATAAAAAGGGGTATCATATTATAGGCGAAATATATAACAGAGCTAATATAAGTCCTAAAAAAATATTTTTGCTATCTTTGCCAGCGTATTATATAATATTAAGAACATAACAATGGAAAAAACATTTACACAAATCTGTGAATTGTTCGATCAATTCTCAAAAGATGCCAACCTCCAGATGGAGAAAGGCAACAAAGCTGCCGGAACTCGTGCCCGCAAAGTATCACTTGAACTTGAAAAACTTCTCAAACAGTTCAGAAAAGAGTCACTTGAAGCATCGAAATAATTTTCATTCTGGTTCTGACAGTAGGAAAATGGCGAACTTCACGTGTACCATATCGAAAAAGCCTCTTCGCTTCACAGCGGAGAGGCTTCATTGATTATGACAAAGTTAAACATCAATTATGCGAAATTTCTATTTCGCTTTTGGAAAAAACAACTCCACTTTCGTATGTCTGTTGGCTTCCACGGGCGTATAGTCGGCAATTCCACCTTTGCTAACTCTGATAATCCGCTTGGCTGGTATTCCACGTTGTTCCAGTTCTGCGGTAATAAAACCGGCTCTCGATATACTCAAAGAATCATTGATACTTGATGTTCCTGTAGAACTGTCAGCAGCACCAGTTACCCTCACGGATAAACTGTATTTCTTAGCTACACGAGCCAGTTCGTCAAGATTAAGCCTCTGTGAGGTATCCGTCAGATGTGTCGTATTGAGAGCAAAAAAGAAATAGATGGGTGTACCGATGCACTCTCCATCAGCGTATGAAAGAACCGTGGAATCCATAGCGAGGGTGTCCTGATGGGCGGACTGCACATTTCGGGAAGCCGTGTAATTATATGATGGCTTTCCATTCTCTGTCTGAAGAATAGTCGTGTCAAGAGGTGACGACCCGTCCCAATAGCTATGCTTCAATCTTGCACGAAGCGAGTTCAAACCGCTATAATTATTTATAGGATATCTGCATCCGGTTATATCGTCGTTGTCAAAGATATGGCTATATGTATCGAGTAGTCCTTCGATTTCCAGAATTTTCTTTAATTCCACGAGTGTTCGCTTATCTTGATTGTGACGTCCCACATAACGCCTGTTCTCCTCCGAAAGGAAGTTGCCATAATCGACAAGCAGTTCGTTCCGATGGATGTATGGTGCCGTATCCACCGCGCGCTTCCAGCCGACCTTACCGAGATGAAAGGTGAATCCGGCAGTCAGCGAAAGCATGTGATCGCCCAGACGGTTTGGATAGCCATATCCGTCGAAATCCTGGAATGTAGTTGTGTTAGAGAGTTCCAGCATAGCACTAACCCGTTTGGAAATACGGTATTGTGTTAGTATGCCGTAAGAAAGCGCAAAGGGATTGTTCCCGTTGGTGGCGTTATGTAGCAGACCGACACCCATAAAGGGTGCAAGCCTCCAACGTACCTGTTCCTGTCGGGCATATCTGCGTCCAAGGAGATTCCACAGGAGATCTGCATGGATATAATGGTAGTCCTGCGTAGATAATTGTGCATCCTTAAACTGCAAGCCACTATAATTTACCCTTGCGCCGACCAAAGGAGTAAACCATTTGCCGACGGCGAGGCTGTACGAAGGTTTCACTCGTCCAAAAAGGTCTTCACAACCGAGAGGTGTACCAAGAAAAACTGTCGCACCTCCGGATATGCTAACAAACCAGTTGCCGGTTCGAGATGCCGGAAGTAGCACCCCGTTGAGATAGACGGGCTGCATCGGTTGAAGCAATTCCGCTACTTCATAATGAATAGTGTGTCGTACAGTGTCCTTCTGTACGGGTTGTACACTTGCTTGTGCCTGCAACGTGCAGAGCAAAGCGAAGATGAAAATAATTTGTTTCGTCATATTCCAATGATTTCATTAGTTATACTTTTAATCTGGTGTAAGGCGTATGCCATTTACCGTTTAGATTTCTTGCCGATAGTCGAGCGCATCATGCGGCTCGCCATCCTCATACAGCGAAGTGCCCATGCTCGATTGTCCTCGTCCTCGTCGCGTCCCCATTTGAGGTCACTCCCTCCGCCTCCACCACCATGTGATTCGGCAAATGTAGTGGCATCATCTACCATTCCGAGAAATAGCATTGTCGCACAGTGCATGATTTCCGTACCCCGCTCGGCGATAGACTGTACCAGTGAACCGTCAAAGAGCTGCCGTTCTGAAACATTCATTTGTGCCGATGCGTTACGATACTCGCTGATTACACTCTCCAGTAGGACGTCTTTAAACAAGCTATCCACTTTGGAGTGTACATCACGGGAATATTGATAGGCCTCCTCTTTGAGTTCTTCGGTACGTTCTTCAATGGCTCCCATATCCTTTTTCAGTTCGATGAGTTGCCGGTCAGCCGTCTGCAACTTTTCCTGCTTGTCTGCCAGTTGCCTGATGATTCCTTGCAGCTCTTTTTCCAACATTTGTATTTGGATTGCCAATTCTGCCGCATTGCCTTTGTTTTCTTTTAAATTGTACTCGGCTGCCGATAACAAGGTTTCTTTTTCAGTTTTCTGCTTTTCAAGATTGCTAACCATTGTCGTAAGCCCTTTGACTCTGCGTTCTGCCAACCGGATGTCTGATTGAAGTTCACCCAATACCTGTTGATGGAGTTTGATATTATCCTCGATTGTTGTACACTCTTCAGACAACATTCGGCGGTATTCCTCAGTCGTTCTGTGCCGTGCACCCGTTTCGGATATGCTTGTTCCTCTTGACATTCCCCACTTTGTATTGACTTCTGCGAAAAAGTCCGTATGAAGTTGTTTCATTCTTGCACTATATTCAAACTTATCCTTACCGGCGAAGATTTCCTTGTACGCAAAGCGACTATCCTTGATTGGCAGAAGCGTACAGTGGATATGCGGGTTCAATTCATCCAGATGTACAATGAATGCAGCGATGTTCTGCTCACCATATCTGCCACAAACGAATGAATAAACATCCTTGGCCCAGCGTTCAATGTCACGCTTCCGTTCGATGCGGGTATTGTCCGCACCTTTTTCAAAGTCCACCTGTTGCGTACCGAAAGCAAGTTCCTGCATTCGCTGCCGTGAACCGCCGAAGATGATATTTACCACCGTGCGGTATTTTGGTTCGAGCAGCCCCTCATTAGGATCTTTGATTCCACGGTGACTTAATATGTCCGCCATCCGTTTGGGAATGCTACGGCTTGTGTCGATGGGATGTATTTTACCTCCGGGCGCAATCTCGAAGTTCAGCCGTTTACGCGTAGGATCATAATTTCCCTTACTCATAGCGTACTTCTCTGCCTTTTCACTACGGTCACGCAGATGTTCATTACTTTGGGCGGTGGTAATCCCTTTCGACACCTGCACGTCGAGTACCTGTTTTTGATTTGCCATACGTTTTTCATATTGTTTCGGACAATCTACCGTGTCCCAGCTTGCTGCTTGTTCGGACACCCTTCCCACCAACGTCAGGCAGGTGGGGTATTAGGCTCCCCCTTCCCTTTGTTCGTGGCAGGCGGGCAAGCCCGGATGCCTTCTATAACTGGCAGGGGGGCTTCACTGGATACAAAAGTGGATTGTTGCGGTTATACATTCTGTTTTCAACCTCCAATCTGATACGTTGCCTCCTGTGCCTTTGCCGCAAATGCCAGAAAAGGCTTAAAAAGCGTTTTAAGGAACTCCCTGTCATCTTCATCATAATCGGAATTTTCATCCCTATCTACATCAAGAATAAGCCCGGCAATACCTTTCGAAGTTGCAATAAGTCCTGTCCAGTCCCCATACAATTCCAATCGGAAGTAGTCCATAAACTCTGCACTGTCATCGAATCTCGACTTACGCAGTGCCCGTTGTATAGCGGCAAATGTAATGCACTCCAAAGCTACCATACGAATCTTGACAGCTCGTTCATCATCATCCGCTGCCGGATTGATGCGAGTGATACTGTCCGGAGATGGGCAGCTATCGCATATGCCAGCTTCATCCATTGCCCGACGAACAAGTTGCTCACACTTGATTCCGATCTCGTCAAGGGACACTTTGCCGATTATCCAATCGGACAATGCCTCACGTAGCTGTTCTGCAAGGTTCAACTTCTTCTGTCCATTGCAAGACTCCGTGGATTGGCTGGTTTGCACAGTCATGGTAATGATGACGCTTTTGGAAAGCCGGATGCGATTCAACAAGCCGAACTCTTCCATTACATCCAAAAAAGAACGGACAGTAGCCCTATGCCAATGCCATTCCGATGAAAGGTCAGAAACAGTCACGTGGCACTGGTTGGGTTGAAGTTCGTAGCCTTTGTTCCTTAAAAAAGGGGAAACAAAACCTGCCAAAGATTTATCCAATAAATCACAGAAGGCTTCTGTCTTTGTTTTTCGTTCACCGACTTTCTCCTTGAGGTAGTCAAATACTTCTCTGTCTGCCAATATAGGGACAGCTATTTTCTGCTTGGTTTTCATTTTCATTTCATTTTTTAATTATTACTATTGTGCGGATATATCAGTGTTGCCGCTATCCGCATCTTGCGGCAATATCGCGTGATGATGGTCATAATAACTTTCGGCTAATAGTCTGGGGAATTTCATCCATTCAGAGATTATGCCTATGTCCTGAAATTCGGTCATAACCCGAACAGAGGGATAGAACAGGGCAGCCAAAAGAAGATAGGCGGCAGTTACCGCCGTTGTGTACAAGTGTGGAACAAAACTGATGGCCAAAGCCACCAATGAGAGTATGACAAACATACATGATCGGTCACATAAACCTCTTAACAATCTGTCCGCTCTTCTAAATGAATATATAGTGGCACAGATAGCAGTTGAAAGAAAAACACCGAACTCGCCAACATGTCCGCTGATGTAAACATAGTGGAAGAGCAATAGCAGAATCAATACGACCTGTACATATAGTTTACGAGCCTTTACACTGTGTATCATAGCATCGTAGAACCTTACCATAAAAGAACGGTGGCTTTTGTACAATGCTAATGGCAATACGAAAAGCGTTATACAGAAGATAAGTTGTAGTATATTCCAAATCATAAATAATAGGGTTTCTCGCGTATTTGAATGGGGGATATCATCAACTCTAATTGGACAATATTGTGGGTGGCCAATAGGATGATAACTTCGGCGTCCCTCGGTGAAAGGTATATCGCTGCTTTCTTAATACGTTGCTTGAACGTATGCTCCTGCTTACGGTAGGCTGCCAATGCCTTATCCAGTTTATGTTCCGGAATTGTCCATGTCATGCCTTTGGCGTATGAGCCTTTGTCTTTGTAAGCCCGCAGTACCAACGTGCGGGAAACAATGTAATTGATATATCCGTTTCTTGACAAAGCATACTCCTTATAGAAATTGTCATCAACAACCTCTATCCATGTCCGGTATTCCCTAATCCAATAAACCATTTGTCGGTATAGTGTGTCCCGCATAACATGACCATTAAAGGAAATCCATCAAGAGATCGTCTTTGTTCTTCTTATACTTGAATGTGCCACTTTTGGAATGAAGATCCAAATCAAGGCACAGCTCGCCGTACATCTGCTCAAGAGAATCATAGATGGTGACAAGAATGCTATTTACCTTACCGTCTGCATCTGTCTTGCAATTCATCTTGAACATCTGTCCAAATGCCGGGTTGGAGTATGCACAGGTGCTATGCCCGAATTTGTCAGCGTGCGTGGGGATGTGGTGGTAGAGAGTTATAAGCTCCATATCGTCCTCAAACAGATCCATCACTTCCTCCAAATCGTAAGGGTCGCGTAGCGGGAAGGTCAGTAGGGCGTAGTCACCGTAGAATTGTGCTTCCTCCATTGTCGTCACATCGAGTAGTTGCGGTAGTTGCAGAGGGACAAATGTCATAAAGTCATTGAAAAAATGTCGTAACATATTCATTTTTTATATTGTTAGAGCGTCTGTATGAAAATATCCATAAGCATTCCTGGCAGTTCAGTCAGTTGACCACTTTCCGATTGCAGGATTCGGCTCAAGGTTTTGAACGCCACAGGTGTCTGTGCCGCCATCCTGTCAAGTTGTTTCCGTTCTTTATCGGAAAGCAATGTCATAGAGAATCCGTCCAATGAAGTATAAGGGTGGATAAGCATCCATATATAAGCATGTGCTTGCGAAGAAGTCTTGATTTTTTTGTTCCGAACATCTTCTATACAAATCTGCATATTTTGTATTTGGCGACGATTGGTGCGCATTGTCAAATAAAGCATAGCCTCCCGATAGGTAATCTCCTTTCTCTCAGCGGCAAAGAATATCTGCGAACAACACTGTTCAGTACCACGTGTGATGTCAGCCATACTCTCACCTTCGAAATCGTGCAAGTGAGAGAGGAACGCACGGAATATAGCATCTTCTTTAGTGATATAAGTAATCAGTTCATTGCGGCTATGTATGCCGTTACGGATAGTTCGGGTCAGTAACATACGGTAAGCCGCAAGGATTTCCTCTTTGTTACCCTTATGAAGCGGAAGATTATCCAGTGAGTTGAAAAACGGGCGGATTTCTCCAGCGGCATGATGCAGTTCCTCATCATTGTTATAAGGTGAGAACTCTCCTTTGAGAGCCAAAAGTTCCTGATAAGTACGCGTCTTTGAGAGGGCTAAGCGTGAGAACTCAGTGCGGATAGAATCATGCAGTCTGATACACTCTTCACGCTGATTGGAATGGGGGTGGCTGAGCGTATCATTCCGGAGATACCTAAAAACAGAGTCTTTTACTGTTTGCCATTGTAGGATATGCTTGGTCAATACTTGAAATGAGGAATCTTTCTGACGTCGTATATTGTACAAGTACTCCCTGTATATTCCGGCAGGATCGTTCGTAGCTTCAGACAATGATTTGCCATTTCTATCGCTGCATGATATCAGGCCCAATATGGCCAATGAAACGATACATCTTCCAGTCAAAAATGATGGAGTCTTGTAGTATGATTTTAAAATTTTCATATTTAACAATTCATATTTAACGATGCAAATCTATATATTATTTTTATTGTAAAAGCCCTTTTATATCGCATTTAGTATAATTTTTGGTATCATATTAATAATATGATTATCAATGAAAACAAGTGCAAGAAAAAAAGCTAAAAAAAGGATTTAGCGAGATTTTTGCCACGATATGATTTTAGATTAAAATGAAAGTGCTATATTTGCACTTGTTATCAAAACAGTGTATATTAAAATGGCAAAAGTTGGCTATATATTCAAGGAAAATAATGACAGTTTTGATGCTGAGAGAGAATGGATGCAGCGATATGGTTGTGTACAAATCGTAGAGGAAACAGTTGAACATGAAACATTGAGACCTATGTGGAAACAGCTTATGGCGAATCTTCAAAGGGGCGATGAAATAGTCATATCCAAATTCAGCAATGCTGCACGCGGTTTAAGAGAACTGGCCGCGTTCATCGAACTATGCCGTATCAAAATTGTACGTGTCATATCCATTCATGACAGAGTTGATACTCGCGGTGAATTATTCCCCGGTACGACAGCAGCCGATGTGTTGTGGATAATAGGGGCATTTCCGGAAGAAATTGCCGCACTACGAAAATATTCCGCTCATGTCGAGAAGTTACGCCAGAATATCAAAGCCCCGGCTGTGCCGAAGGTATTACCTAAAGCTGAACGAGATAAGACAATCGTGGATATGTATATCAACGGGCATTCTTTCGATGACATTTGGGCTGCAAGCGGTTTTAGCAGCAAAAGTTCTATTTGGCGCATACTCAATAAATATGGCGTAAAACTTGATCGTGGCCAAACCAGCGGTCCGCGTGTCAAACAGAACCCGAAAGAGGACGGAACAAATGAAGGTAACTCCTGATAGAATTTTCAGATAATCAGGATCGTATATTTGTTTTTCGGTTATTATTTTGTATTTTTATTATTGTTAAAACTATAAAAGTAAGACTTATGGGAGATATTATAATTGTATTGCTGGTATTCTGGGTTGTCGGCAAGCTCTTGAAGGGCGTGTTTGGCGGTTTCAGTAAAAGCAGCTTCAAAGATGATAAGTAGGCCAGCCAAGGGATGGGTAAATACGGTCAAAAAAGACTGGTTCAAGAGGCGTGAAATTGTAAAAAGGAAGTGGAATGGAATAAATATAAACGGAGCTTCCGGCAACAGGAATCCAGGATATATCGGTTGAGATATACCCTGAATACATGTCAGATATTGTCTGTCCGGAGATGTTTAGGCTTTCCACCTATACCCCTCGTCTGTCAGTTCCAAGTATTCCTCTAATCCCGGTTTTACGAAAAAGACAATTTCAAAGGCTTCGTTACTTCCGTTATCGGGGAATGTCATGTCGGTTTCTCCATTTCGGATAGTCCCTTTGCCCACGTTGGAACCAAGGTCTTCATCCGCATAGGCATATTGAAACTCGACGTCCGGAAATATCTCGGAGAGTGTTTGGATAAGCAGAGGCACACCTTCCCAAGCCGTATCAAACCAAAGCACGTTCGGTTCTTCAAAATTCTGATTAAAGGCATTCCATTTTGTACCCCAGTTGGCAATAGACCATTCATACCAAGTAGGATAACCGTATTTTCCCCAGTTTCTCAGATATGTCATTCCAAGTTGTAATGCTTCTTCCCTGACTTTTTCCTCCTGAATTTCCATCCATTGAATGACTTTCAGGTCGTCCTGTGAATTGAACGGTTTACGTTGCTGTGCTATGATATACTGCATACCAAATTCCCCAGAAGTGGACGCTTCTATCAGTAAGTCCTTTGGCATAGGGATAATGTTGTTGAAGTCAATATAGCAAGGCGTACTGTCTTCATCAGTTTTTCCTTTTAAGAAATCCATCACATTTTGTACTGTTTCTCTGTCTGCGTTTATTTCTAAACGGTTTGTTACATAATTAGGCATGATTTTAATGTTTAAAGAATTGGTTAGTATTAACTTTTATTTCCCATATTGTCGGTTCTTTACTGATTGAACCGTTTTGGGATTTATGGATGCGGTAAACGGATGTCGATACAGCTTCATACGGCAACTTTTCTTGCCAAATTACTCTTGCGCAGGAAGGAAGAATTTTGTAAGAAATACACTTCAAGTAGCAGGATCAAGCGCGATAGCCGACCTTTGCATTTGATAAAACCAAACCGGTGATAGGATGAAGAATAGATGGGAGATAAAATGAAAAATAATTAATATAAAAGAAGAATGCTATTCCTTTTGCAGAAATATAAAAAAGGAATAGAATGATATAATTATAAAAGAGGGACTATTATTACCCTCTCAATTATAAGAGGGTATGTTCTCAAACTCCGACCCTTATTTGTAATACTGTAATACCGCAACACCTCCGTTAAAGGTTATTACGGTATTTTTTTTGAATTATTCTTGTGTTACTTCCATAGCATTGCTGTATTCTTTGATTTGCTCCATTGTCAGCCATTCGGGTTTTTCGTTTTCTCGGAAGCTGTCGTGAATTTTCGTCATGTATTCAATTTGTGCCTTTTCAGAACCAGCCCACAAACGACGAGAACTTTTGTTTCCAAAGCCAAGATAATATTCACAGTCGGCTTGCAAACGCCCCAATAACATATACCTGAATTTTAAATCGTGCTGTAATACTTCTTCTATTGTCATACTCGTTTTCGTTTTTAATTAAGTTTTTTATTTTCCCTTTTTTCAAGTCTTTCGACTTTGCCGGAAGGGTTGTTTTTCATGTGCGTCCCAAACGACGAAGCAGGAACGCAGTGCAAGGAATCGGAAATGAAATTTTATGAATACCGAAATCTATGATTTAGGAAGATTACGTCAAATTTCATTTCGGATAGCGTAGCGATACTTGGATAGCGTTCGTTCGCCGTAATTTTGCACACGAAAACAAGACCGGGCGAAAGTCTGGATAACGACAGGAAACATCAACATTCATTACATAAGGGCTGTAAAAGAGAAGCAGGCAGTTACGCTGCTATAAAAGGGAAACAAGGAAATTAAAAAAGTGGGCACGGAGCAATCTGTAAAAAAGGGGGATGCCACCTGTCTTCGGGCAAAAGAAGATACCATACCGATAGGATTTAACCGATACGGTATCTCTTTGGTAGTCATCAGTACCATACTTTCAGAAAACCATTTAAAAACATTCGATATTCGCCTCTTGGAAAATCTGCGGGGCGTGCTGATAAAGCAAAGGAAGATTCAATACCGCCATTGGATATTCCACAAATCCGCTTCTACGCTTGTAACCTGAATAGGTCGCTAAATTATTTGTCTCCAGAAACTCCATTGCATCCGGATAATGATTCACATCAATAAATGTACGGTCTGGCAAATCGAGTGCATCCATGCTCTCCAAATTGACGGATAGCACGATATACTCTGTTTCATCTTCCACACTTTGCAAAGTAAGTGCTAACCAGCCATTGCCATAAAATTGAGGCATGAGATAAAAGCGTTCTCCACGAAACTCGTATTCTTTCCGCGTTAGGGAGCTGTCCGGCTCTACCAAGCGAAAATCATCCTCTCCAGAAACAAATTCTGTTGATGGGTCGCTGACATCCACATACGTTCCATTTACATTGTGACACAAATACTCTGCATTTTCTGAACGAACAATCACAAATTGAATTTCCATACTTTTAAAATTTAGCTATTAAACATCATGTTCTTTTTTTCCCTTTTTTCGGAAGCCTTTAGGCTTCTCCAGTCGGGATTTGATTTTTACGTGCATTCAAGATTGCCTTTAAGGAAAAGCAGGCAAGGAATTTGGACAGAATTTTTACAGTTGCGGTATGGAGCGTATACGACATTTGAGCGATTGAAAATCGGGAAAGCTACTGAAAAATTGTGTTCAAATAGCGTAGCGGTACTTGAATGTTTTTCCGTGGCAATACCTTTGCACAGGAAAAAACAAGTCCTGACTGGTAGCAGCCTGAAACGAAATAATTTCGTTTTATACAAGGGTAAAACGGAGTGATAAAAAAGGGAATGACCACAAAGAGCAGCCGACAAAAGCCGGCTTTCTTTTGTTCCTGTGGGAGGAGCTGGGACATTTAATCCGTTACATCATAATAATAGCTTAGCTCGTCATCTTTCAGATACTCCATTGCATATTGACTGGCTTGTGCCCAAAGGGTATTATACAATGTCGCAATTTCCGGCCTTGTTTCATAATACTGCCATATCTTATGGTTAAGCACTAAAACCAGTTCCGTGAGATACTTGTAGTTCTCTTTCCACTCCTTAAAAGCACGGTTGAAAGTGTCCTGTATCGCCGAAAGACCAAATCGGTCAGCAATGGAAAAATCATTCCAAAAGGTTGTTTGCAATTCATAACCGTTCTCTAACATAAATTCTCTGAATGTCATAATGCCTCAAATTTTAAGATTAATATTTTATTTATTTCCCTTCGATACTTCCTGTACCGAAAGGTTGATTATTTTTCTGCCCACGGGATTGGCGGCCAGAACGGGCAAGGAGGATGCGGAAAATACACTCTTCGATATTTCGGAGAGGAAGATTTTACAGCAGCAAGTGTCAGCGGTCCTTGACAGGACGGACAGCCGGCAATCGAATTTTGCAGGGAAATAACCAGGCTTGCGGGATAGAAATATAGGGGGGTAGCTGGATGGGGCTATAAAGGAGGGCCGGAGTCTAAAAAAGGAAACTGGCACAAGCGGCCACCTACAACAGTTGGGCGGGAACATTCATAAATGTGTAAAAAGGAATAGTTTCCCACCACATTTTATGCAGAATATATACGGCATAAAACACAAGTGCCGTAACAGCCTCTTGAGAAAGCGTTACGGCATTTGTTTAAGTACAGGTTACAGGCTATTTTACCTGAACGAGGTTGTCCTGTAGAGTTTTCCAGCCATACACTGCGGCCACATAGGGGTGGAGGGAACGTGTAACTTGGCGAAAACCATTCTCGTCAATTTCATAGTTGTAGATTTTTGCGGCAATCCGTTCTGCGTCGTCACGATTTTCAGCGACACGGTACAAAACATAATTCGTGCCATCATGGTGCGACATACGGCCTCGTATATCGTAGCCGTCACCGTACCACTCTGCATCATACTGTGTAGATTGTAATATCCCGGCAATGTTGTCACCCAAAATTTGATAGCCTTGTTTGCGTCCGTTCCACAATCCTAAATCTCCAAATGCAATAATGACTCCATTGACATCCTTGTTTAGGTTCTGCCGCTCATCCCCCAATTCATTATACACTTCGTCCGACCACTCTTCATCGCTGACCTTGTAGGCATCATCGTCCAGTTCTTCTCGCTTGAAATTTTGATAATACTCTCTTGCTGTTTCATCCAATAGAGCATCACTTGACCAAATTATTTGTTTCATACATTCTAATTTTTTATTTTCCCTTCCCTTCAGAGGCTTTTACCTCGTCCGGTGGGATTTGATTTTACGTGCAAACCACAAGGCGGAAGAAGGGAACAATGCAAGGAGGAAGCGGAATCCGAAGGATTTCATTTGAACGGCATTGACTGCAAATGAAACGCGCCTTGCAGGTTCACGTCCGACTTAACTTCGCACTGTAAAATTAATGGACGGCGGACGTAACCTCACTTTTGGGAAGAAATATGGTTATAAGAGGGACTGGAAAGCTGCTCAGAGGTATGGAATTGAGAGAGTCTTCTTTTTTCTATTGAAAATCGTAATCTGCCTGTTCATCAAGTGGAGCTAAGTATAACAGTATTACCGGGTGAAGATTTCATTTGGAGCTTGGCATCGCAACAGTCACTTATAAAAGTATGATGCGTATTAATCCGGTCATGAGCAAAACAAAAGCGACCAAAAGATCGCTTTGTTCATGATAAGGCAAGAATTATTTTTTGCCTTTTTTCACGGGCTTTACCGGCTTTTCAGGAACATCCTCCTTTTCGATAGGAGGATAAAACTTGACAGCCACCATAACAACACGATTGTGCTTCACACCGACCTTGTCGGTCCACTCTTCAGGCTTAAAGTAGCCTTCAATGGTGAGCATCGTACCTTTGGTCAGTTGGTCGAATGACCCAGTATTCTCGTTTTTACGCCAAGCCTCAATATTCATAAAGGCTGAAATGCGGTTGGTTTCCTCGGCATTCCTTTCCTGACGGCTTACGGCCAATGGGAAACGTGCGACACTGCTGTTGGTGAACTCTCGGATTTCAGCGTCTTTACCTAAGAATCCGGTTACTGTGAAATTGTTTTCAATCTTTTTCATGTTGAATTGCTTTTAGAAGTTATTAAATCAATTTTTACACTGCCTAAAAAGTAGATGTCGTTTAAGGGATGCACCAAGGATAGCGCGTCAATACGCTTTATTTTTAGCCACAGGTAAAATCGAAGGCTCGATAAAGGAAGATTGAAGCGGCTACGCCATTGGTCAAGACAACCATGTCGTTCCCGTCGGCATACTATCTTTGCAGAGGAAAAATGATGATTGCTTCGATAAAAAGCGATTATGGAAAATGGGAAACAAGTAAACCGGTAATGATAAGGAAAAAGAGCAAATCCAAATGTCGGCACAAAGGCGAGACATCCGTCCGAAAGTCAGTGAAGAATAGCAAAGCCAAAGCGAGACATGCCTGGCTTGAATTGAGACTGTAACAAACAGAATACCATCCAATCAGAAAAAAGGCCACTGCATAAGGAATGTGTCAGCCAAGAGTGGACAGAAGCGTAGGTAGCCCATCCTTGGAGGATAGTGATATCCGCATCGAAAAAAAAATGGAACTGGAAGGAAAAACGGCAGGAAGAACCAGACTTTTCACAAAGTGGTTTCCAATTCGCTTTGTGCGAATGGCTGGTTTCTACAAAAGGGAGTGGCGCAGCCAAAAGAAAAAGTTATAAAAGGAAAATGGAAGTAAGGCTGAAATGGGTGATTCCATTCCAGCCAGTCGATGATATTTGTCCAAGGTGTCATTGAAATTCAACCATCATAATACGATGCTCGAATATTTTGGTTTTGTCGCTGGGACGTCGCTGGCAAACCCAAAGGTGTCGTGCACCGTAACCGTATGTGAAATATTCATCAAGTGGAGTTTTTTTCTCCAACTGTCTCATGCTTTCACGCAATTCCGCCTCATTGCCAGAAAAAAGAATCGTGTTAATGATTCGGAAATAAAGTTCAGTTACCTCGTCACAATAGGGGCAAAAGCTGTGTTCAATTGTTACTTTCATGCTTCTTTTGATTTTTATTGTACTTCGATTATATCTTCAATTCGACCATATAGGACAGAACGTAGTGCGGTTTTGTCAATGGTATAATATTCGGCAATATGTCCGTGTTGTTTCACGAAATACCGTTTGAGAACATCGGAGAAGTCAAAACGGTAGCCCATTAAAGCGATACCTCTTTTGAAATGGCAGCACTCTTTCACATTGCGGGTGAGCCAGTTCTTTTCTTCCCGACTCAACTTGTCGCCATTATCAAGACGTTCCCGTAATTTGTAAACCTTGCTATCTTTCAGTTTTTCCAATTCGGGCACATCCCATTGGACGAATTTCATTGCTATCTGTGTCATGGTTTCTATGTTGTAAAATTGTAAAAATTACTTCATCACAGTATTTAATACTCTCTCTTTGCCACAGATGAAACGAACAGTGATTTTGTTGTCGAAATCACCGACAATCGTTCCATCCGTGTGTCTCTTATAGAATAAGCAAAGTGTAGGATAGACCATAATTTTACTTTATCTTCTTCTACTCATTCAGTTATTAATTTGACCTTCCATTCTCCCTGAGAGAATATTCTAAAGCTCACGTACTCGTCTTCAAATTCATAGGTTAGAATCTTGATATAGACTTTATCTTTGTCCTCCAACGATTCTACCAATTTTTTGATTTCTTCTTCTGGATACACCCAACGAGAGGAAAATTCTGCATCTACACTATCACCATATCGATTGGTAAATTCGCTGAAAGTGTCATCCAAGAAAGCCTCTATTTTGTCGAGGTCTGTTTTATTTTCCGTTCTTGCGTGGAAAATGTTGGTTGCATAATTTGCCATAAATACCAAGTTTTAAGTTTGTTACTTTCCCTCCTGTAGCATTTCACTTACTTTCGGGCTTGATTGAAATTATGTCGCTTCAACAGGTGGCATGGCTATGTATGCAGGGTTTCACTACAAAATACTACCTCTGCGAAGCGGAGCGTGGAGATTTTGTAGTGAACCTTCAGGTTACAACCTTGCATACAATAAAGACATGGCAAATACCTTTGCGACACAATTCCCATCGGGCAGACCGAAAGTTGATATGCGAGCATGTGGGAGTTTGCTCGGTACGGATGTGTGTAAAAGGTGGCTATGAAGTAAAAGAGTATCGCAGCGAAAAGAGAAAAGAGGCAAGAGCTTATCTTCTCTTTTGGCTGTATGGGTAGAATGGGAAAATCACAAAAAGTAACATGAAAATCCAGTTTGGTTTAGTTTGTTAGCCTTATATATGCTAAACTAAATTAAACTAAATATAGGCAGGCATTTTTGGCTGCCTGTACAAAAAAGATTATCTTTGCTACAAGCAATACAACTTCAAGAGATAATAATTTGTATTCTCTTTATGAGCTGCAAATAATTTGTTAGTTAAAGTTAGGAGCAAATTCTTCGAATGATGAGAGCAGATAAAATTGCTCAGAATGCACTCTGAAAGCAAACAAACGAAAAGAAAGAAACAGAGTGCAAATAGAAAAATGAGAAATCACTTTAATTCCTATTTTTGTTCCTTATTTGTTTCTCCATTAAAATTACCTTTCTTATAATATATTGATTATAAAATATTTAAGTGTATATTTTTAAGATGGTTAAGAATATTCCCAATATCATGCGTGAAATTATCGCTTTGCTATGCGCACCATTGCTAGTGAAATATTTCGGAAAGTTAGCCCCTATCTCCGTTGGTGGAGCTACAACGATGGATACAACTCTTCCTATCATTACCCGATATTCGGGAAAGGAATTTGTTATCATTTCCATCTTCCATGGCTTTGTTGTCGATTTCAGTGTTCCGTTCCTTGTCACATTCCTTTGTTCAATATCATTTTAATAGCAACAAATCCTGAAACAGAGAAATATTCTACTACCGTTTCCGTACACGTATTACAAAAATGTTTCATAAAAAGGCATTTTTATATCAAAAAGCAGATCACCTCTTGACTTACATCAAGAAATCAGCCTAAAAAGAATCTTTTCCTTTTCTTTATTTTTATGCTATAAAACATATTCTTATATTTGCATAGGTAAAAAGAAAAAACTAAGCGCTTAGACAGTATTTTCAATAGGTATTAGATTTGTTTTTAGGAATAGTTTTTAGGTATAACAATTAAAAAAGTAGGTATTATGAAACGTTTAGGATTAACATTAGTGGCAGCGCTCTGCCTTGCTGCTACAACATTTGCAGCCGGAAATCAGCCTACAACTGCAAAATGGGAAGGTAACATCAATGTAAGCAAACTAGGCAAATATTTAAAGCTAAACTCCGATCAGAGTGAAGAAGTAGCCAATATTTGCGATTACTTCTCCGAACAGATGTCAAGAGCTACAACAGCGAAGAAAGATAAAGAAGCAAAATTGCGCAATGCTGTTTATGGTAACTTGAAACTGATGAAAAAGACTCTTAGTGCTGAACAGTATGCCAAGTATGCAGCTTTGATGAACATCACTTTACAGAATAAAGGTATTGAACTGAATAAGTAAAATGATTAATATGTAAGAGAGAGAGGGTGGAAGCCGGTTGGCTTCCACTTTTTTTATACCATTATTTAATAGTTACCATCGTAGCCCCAAACCCATATTCCTGGAAAGAAGCATCCTGATAACGGCAATTACTATATTTCCGTTTCAATTCATCAATGACAGCCTTTCGAAGTACCCCATCTCCCTTGCCGTGAATAAAGACTATTTTCTGTTCACGCTTATTCTTATAGTTTTCCATCACTTCGCGAAACTTATCCAATTGGTAATTCAGAATTTCAGCATTGCCCATCCCTTGAGTATCATCCAGCAAAGAATCGATATGAAGATCTATTTCAATAATTCCGCTCTTTCCGCCATGAGTAATATGGTTTGGTTTCACAATAGGTTGTGACTTCGGTTTATCTACAGACTTCTTTTGCAACAAAGCCTCTTGAATCTCCTCCGCTGAAACATATACTTGTTTGGCAGGCATATCATCTTTCACTATGTCATAAATCAAAGCCGGTTCTTCAAAGAAATCAGAGTCGCTAAATGTATGAAGTTTATAGAACTTCACGGTATCAATCCGTATCTCCACACTAACAGCCGGTTTGATAGCCGCAGGCTTACCGTCCTTGAAAGCGATCAACTGAACAGCCACCCGCTCCATATCATTCAGTACATCTTTCGTGAACTCTTCCAACAACAATTTTGTATTGGGCTCCACCAAACCGTGTGAACGGTTCTTCCATGCTTTTCCTTCTGCACTCAAATAAGTGTAATACAAATAATAATTGCTATCATTTACCAGATAAGTTTCAAAAGGAGTAGTCATCATCGCTTTTGCGTCTTCGGGCACATAAGCTAGAAATACATTCAAAGTATCTCCTCCACGCACCTCCGGCTGACGTTGAATGACAGGCATTTCCGGTTTTACCGGTTTAACAGGTTCTTCCGGTTTCGGAGCAGACGAACCGGGTTTACGCCTCATATTATAGTCATCTGTTTCAATCACTACACACTCACGTATCGGCATTGGAATATCAAATCCATCCGCATCTTCTACCAACACAAAATCCTTTCCCTGGAATCCAGTTACGATTCCACCGCCTACCTCACTAAGAAAGCGTACTTTATCTCCTATTTTCATTATTGTATATCCAATTAAAATTCAAACTCAAAAAAACGAGTAACAAAGATAGAGATTTCTATGAAATTAAATGGAGATTCAGTTCTAAAAACAAACCGTCTGCCTTTATTCCCCTTTTTATTGTAACTTTGCATACGAAATACCAAACATATGATCTAAAATTCACCATTAACGACGAAACCGATGAAAGAACTTATTAAAGTCATTGCTTTTGATGCAGACGATACCTTGTGGAGCAATGAACCTTTTTTCCAGGAAATAGAGAAACAATATACAGACCTGTTAATGCCTTATGGCACTTCTGAAGATATTTCAGCCGCTTTATTTCAAACAGAAATGAATAATCTGAAATATCTCGGCTATGGAGCCAAAGCTTTCACCATTTCTATGGTAGAGACAGCTTTGCATATGAGTGGACAAAAGATTTCAGGTAGAGACATTCAACATATTATTGAATTAGGCAAATCATTATTGAAAATGCCTATTGAACTATTGCCGGGAGTAAAAGAAACGCTTAAAGTATTGAAAGAGAAAGGTAAATACAAATTAGTAGTTGCCACAAAAGGAGATTTGCTCGATCAGGAGAATAAGCTGGAGCGTTCCGGATTAGCCTCTTATTTCGATCACATTGAAGTGATGTCCGATAAAACAGAGAAAGAATATCAACGAATGTTGAATATCTTACAGATTGCTCCTTCCGAATTTGTCATGATTGGAAATTCTCTGAAATCAGATATTCAACCTGTTCTATCGCTGGGAGGATATGGCATACATATTCCTTTTGAAGTGATGTGGAAACATGAAGTAGTAGACACATTCACACATGACCATCTGAAACAGGTGAAAAGATTTGATGAATTACTGCTTTTGTTTTAAATAAGTTCCGTTCTTTCTTCAGATAAGTTTCAAATCTGAAGAAAGAAATCAGTAAACAATGCCATCTTATTGGAATACAATTACAACAGTTTCATCAATTCTGCAGCCCGACACGCTTCTATCGAATTACCGACAGAGAGTTTTTCCAAAATATTTTGCCGGTGTCGACTGACTGTATTCACACTAATATAAAGGATAGCTGCAATTTCTTTACTAGATAGTCCTTTACGTATACAACGAAGTATTTCCTTTTCGCGTTCGGATAGGATATTGCGATGTTCTTCCAGAAGAAAGAGCGTTTCGACCTCTCCACGTTCCATATGGGTAATAGTAGGATATATCCCCTGTTCTGTTCGTTGATCTGCAGACAAAGTATAAAGACAAAAAATCAGCCATACACTTCCGGAAGGAGTATTTTCCATTATCTGCACTAAGTTATCAATATACTGATAGACTCCTTTCTCATTCATCATACGTATTCTGCATCTTCCCCGATACTTCAACCGTTCTTCGGAAGAGATCGAAAAGGTCTTCTGAAAAAACTTATACTCCAATAACCGCTTTTCTACCAAATCCTCAGGATGAATACGCCGATAAATACAATCTTCATCCATAGAATCAATCACACTCAAAGCTGCTTCTTCGGGAGTTAAACCTAGAAAATGCGCCCAAGGATGAACAGCAATATAACTTTTTCTATTCGAAAGATCTGAAATAACAGCGCATCCACCATTAATCTCCGTCAATGAATGAATAAAGCGCTGATGTTGCTCTACAACTCCATTATCCAATATTTCATCGGTTATCAGTTGTGTCGCATAAACTTCATCTATTTCCTTTTGTAATACATCCATCTTATAAAATGGTTATTATTCAGTATTGTTACACACGGAGGTATGACCTATCTTTGCGCCACAAAGATAAAGATAAAGATAATCAAATAAGAAATGATCATGAAACATTTAAAAATCAAAATCATGTCAATAGCCTTTATGGCAGTAGCTACTTCTTCTATGGCACAAAGTCTGAATAAGATGAATTGGCTGAATGAGCCTCAACAGTGGGAAATAAAAGATGGCAAAACTTTAGTGATGGATGTTCCTGCAAAAACAGACTTTTGGCGTATTTCCCATTATGGATTCACAGTGGACGACGGACCTTTCTATTATGCGACTTATGGTGGAGAATTTGAAGCCAAAGTAAAAATTACCGGCAACTATGTGACCACCTTTGACCAAATGGGATTGATGCTGCGCATCGACCATGAGAACTGGATAAAAGCAGGTGTGGAATACGTTGATGGCAAACAGAATGTAAGTGCGGTAGTTACGCACCGTACTAGCGACTGGAGTGTAGTACAATTGCCGGATGCTCCCCGCTCTATATGGATAAAAGCAGTCCGTCGCCTGGATGCAGTAGAAATATTTTTTTCACGTGACGACAAAGAATATATCATGATACGTACTTGCTGGTTGCAGGATAATTGTCCTGTTATGGTAGGATTGATGGGAGCTTGTCCGGACGGCAAAGGTTTCACTGCTACATTCGAAGAGTTTAAAGTGACTCCATTAGCCGATCAAAGAAGACTGGAATGGGCCAAGAAACAAATGAATAAATAAAAACATATTATACTTTATGTGCTCTATTTCCTTATATAAGAAAATAGGGCACATACAAAAATTTCCTATATATTCGGATTTATACAACAATAAAGGATACACTTTCCATATTATCTCCAAAACCGTATATACTTATCTTTCTCACGGTCTAACGCAACTTCATCGACACAATCATCCAACCGGAACCATGAATGTTCTATAAATGAATCTCTCTTTTTAACTGATTTATCCCAGTTTCCTATCACTTGCCCCTCATGAAGAACAATCGGATAAAACAGCCCATTATTGGTAAATGCTTTCGAGTAATGCTCTTTGGGCAAAACGTCTGTCCGGTCTTTATAACCAAGCAAATATTCATCATAAGAAGGAAGAAGATGCAAACTGCCGGTAACTTTTCCACGAGTCCGGCAATCTTCATGAATATACCATGTTTGTCCATTCCATTCTTCTGCCGTTAATTCCGAATCAATCAAATAAACAGCTTGACGTGCATCTGTAATAGGCAATCCCGACCACCAGACAAAATCTTGCAAAACAGCAGGAGCATGACTACGAAAATAGCTTCTAGCCAAACGAACCAAAGATTCATCTTTGGTCAATTCCGGCATCGGTGGAACACGCTCTTCCAAAAGTGCATACGTACATTTACTTCCTTTATCTTCTCCACTACATACAATCCCCACCTGCTCCGCACGAGCCATAAAGCGGGTCATACGGTGATTATCCGCTACAATCCCCGAACGATTAAAATGCTCGGCAATCTCCTGCCTTGTCAGACTTTTCTTCCCACAAAGAATTTTCTCCAACAGATTATTACTTTTCGTATAGAGTTCTTCAGAAATTTCCAAGTCATGACCTTTCGCATAAGACTCATTAGCAGATATTATACGCCCCGCGGAAAGTTTCAACATCCATCGGATATCTTCTGCCGCTACGAGATGCCATGTCGGACGCATCACATGAGTCCGCAGGATTTCACCATCGCGAAGCGCTTTTTCCACAATCTGAATCGTTGCCGACTTCAAACGCATCCCCACTGCCCATTTCACCATGGAATAATTCTGTGCCTGCATAGCCCCCATCCAGGACACAAGTTCCTTTGGTTGAGAGAAAAGAGGACTTAATAACTGTTGATTAAGTAAACGTATATTCGGTATTTTCATTTTAATTTATTGCTATTTTTATCAATGCAAAACAATAAGGCATACAAGGATTTTATTTTCATGAGCTTATTATTAGTACATTGCAAATATAAAATTTCTTTCCATACAAATCATTGTTAATGATAAAAAGAATAAATAAGAAGATACAGATATTGCCTCAACTCCCTATCCAAGAGTCCAAACCAGTTGGAAGTCTCCAAATAAATCTCTACTTTTGTACTCCATAACAAAGAATATACCAAGAAATGATACTCTATAAACTCATCCCTCCTTCAGTAGTAACAGCAATGATCCAGTTGCCGGCTTCCAAAAGTATCAGTAATCGTGCATTAATTATCAATGCGCTGGGTAAAGGTATTTATCCTCCAGAAAACCTGTCCGATTGTGACGATACAGAGGTGATGATAAAAGCTCTCACTGAAGGAAAAGAGACGATTGACATTATGGCTGCGGGCACTGCTATGCGTTTCCTTACCGCCTATTTAAGTGTAACTCCGGGAGAACGGACGATCACAGGAACAGCCCGTATGCAGCAACGTCCGATACAGATATTAGTCAATGCACTTCGTGAGTTAGGAGCTGAAATAGAGTATACCCACAATGAAGGATATCCTCCCCTCTGCATCAAAGGTGCAGAGTTGAAAGGAAATGAAATAACCTTGAAAGGAAATGTCAGTTCCCAATATATATCTGCTCTGCTGATGATAGGTCCGGCACTCAAAGACGGATTGACTTTACATTTAAGCGGAGAGATTATTTCCCGCCCTTATATCAATCTTACATTGCAATTGATGCAAGACTTTGGAGCCAAAGCCGCATGGACTTCTCCCAGTAGCATTTCCGTTGCCCCACAGCCCTATCAGAGTATTCCTTTCAAAATAGAAAGTGATTGGAGCGCAGCTTCCTATTGGTATCAGATTGCCGCCTTATCTCCCAAAGCAGAAATTGAATTATTGGGATTGTTCCGTAACAGTTATCAGGGTGATAGCCGGGGAGCGGAAGTTTTCTCACGGTTGGGTATAACCACCGAATTTACTCCACAAGGCGTGAAACTAAAAAAAACAGGAAAAGTACCGGAAAGACTGGAAGAAGACTTTGTTGACATTCCGGATTTAGCACAGACATTTGTCGTAACTTGCGCCTTGCTGAATATTCCTTTCCGCTTCACCGGATTACAAAGCCTGAAAATAAAAGAAACCGACCGCATTGCCGCCCTGCGAATTGAGCTTAAAAAGTTGGGATATGTGATCGAGGAAGAAAATGACAGTATATTAATGTGGAATGGCGAACGATGTGAACCGGAAAAAACTCCGGTGATTGAAACCTACGAGGATCATCGGATGGCAATGGCATTTGCACCGGCAATTATCCGCCATCCCAATTTACTCATTGCCGACCCACAAGTCGTTACCAAATCATATCCCGGATACTGGGAAGATTTGAAACAGGCCGGATTTCAGGTTATAAACGAAGGCTAATTTCCATACGCTGTGGAAGATTTCAACAAATATACTTCCCACATCAACTACTCCCCTATTGTCGATTTTGTATTGCAACAGGGGAAGCAGACCTATTATAAGAAAGGAGACTACTTTTCCCGCCAGGGAGAAGTATGCAAAACAATGGGGTTCGTCAGTTCCGGTTCTTTCCGATACTGTTGCACCAACAGTGTAGGCGAGAGCAGTATTGTAGGCTATACTTTCGACCATTCTTTTGTTGGCAACTATCCGGCTTTTCAGTTACAGGATAAATCAAATGTAGATATACAAGCCTTATGTGACTGTTCGGTATACGTAATCAATTATCAGCAAATGGCAGACTTCTACGATACCAACGACGCTCACCAAAAGTTAGGACGCCGCATCGCAGAAACGTTATTGTGGGAAGTCTACGACCGGATGATTTCAATGTACAGCCTGACACCGGAAGAACGCTATCTTGAAATTATCAATCGTTGTCCCGACTTACTGAAACTGATAACTTTAAAAGAACTGGCTTCTTACCTTCTAATTCGTCCCGAAACATTAAGCCGTATCCGAAGAAAAGTCGTACAAAAGTAAATTCTTGATTTCAATCAAGAGTTTATTTATTCTCTACCCTTACTTTTGCGGGCAAACAAAGTATATTGTATTTCATGAAAAAAATTATAATTATAGGTGCAACCTCCGGCATCGGTCGTGGATTGGCGGAAGTCTATTCTCAAGAAGATTATCTTATCGGCATTACCGGTCGCAGGGAAAATCTATTAGAAGAGGTATGCGCCCGGAACAAAGACAAACTATTCTACCAAGTGTGCGACATCACTGATACACAAGCTACCATTTCATCCCTTGAAACTCTCACTCAAAAGATGGGTGGAATGGATATATTGATTATCTGCGCCGGGACCGGAGAACTAAATCCCGAACTATCCTACCAATTGGAAGAACCTACCTTACTAACGAACGTGATAGGATTCACCAACATCGCAGACTGGGGGTTCCGATATTTCGAACAGCAAAAAAGCGGGCATCTGGTTACCATTTCCTCCGTTGGAGGTACGCGCGGCAGTGGCATCGCTCCTGCCTACAACGCGTCGAAAGCCTATCAAATCAACTATATGGAAGGACTACGACAGAAAGCAACTAAATCTCCTTATTCTATTTACACTACTGATATTCGTCCCGGGTTTGTAGACACCGCCATGGCAAAAGGAGAAGGATTGTTCTGGGTTACTCCCGTTGAGAAAGCTGTGAAACAAATTAAAAAAGCTATCTCTAAAAAGAAAAAAGTAGCTTTCATTTCCAAAAGATGGAGATATGTAACTATCCTGTTTCGTCTGTTGCCATCTGCTATTTATTGCCGGATGTAAAGTTCTGCCTGTTCGCCACCTCTCTATATTATAGTAAGAAAAGAAACTTTCGTGAATTCTACAACCTGGCAAGAGAGATTATCTGCACAAATTCACTACCTTTGCAAAGGTACTCTATCAACAGACCCATAAAGAATTACAATTACTACACTAACCGATTGACAATATCGAACTTGAAATAAAGGTATATATGAATACTGATTTCGTAAACTTAACAACAGAAAATCTTTCTAATGAGCATTTATGCTGCCTTATCCGCAGCAAAAAGTCTCATCCTGGTATTGAAGCAAAGCGACAATGGCTTTCCGACCGGCTGAATGAAGGCCATGTCTTTAGAAAGTTAAATGCAAAAGCTACAGTCTTCATTGAATATGCCCCTCTTGAAACAGCTTGGGTTCCCATCATTGGTAACAACTATTATTATCTGTATTGTTTATGGGTCTTAGGCAGCCCCCGAGGAAACGGATATGGGAAAGCATTAATAGAGTACTGTATAGCCGATGCCAAAGAAAAAGGCAGATCCGGTATTTGTATGCTCGGGGCAAAAAAACAGAAGAGCTGGCTTTCTGATCAATCATTTGCAAAGAAATTTGGTTTTGAAGTTGTTGACACTACCGATAACGGATATGAATTGCTTGCTCTTTCTTTTGACGGAACAACACCGAAATTTGCGCCAAATGCCAAGAATCTGAAAATAGAAAGTGAGGAACTGACGATTTATTATGATATGCAATGCCCCTATATCTATAAATACATTGAAATGATCAAACAATATTGTGAAACAAATGATGTCCCTGTTTCTTTTATTCAAGTAAATACGCTACAGAAAGCAAAAGAGTTACCTTGTGTTTTTAATAATTTTGCTGTATTTTATAAAGGAAGTTTTGAGACTGTGAATTTGCCAACTATCGACTATTTAAAAAGAATACTCAAAAAATAAGAAATACAATCCTGACTTTTCCCGTTAATTATCAGGATTGTATTTTATCTGCTTCATTAGAAAGACTTCTCATTTGCCATCTTCCACATATTGAGAAAAGAGGCTTTAGTGATTTCTACAACCTTATCCCAATTCAGCCGGTTGGCATGATCAGAAGGCTGGTGATAATCAGGGTGCCCGTCCGTATGATACCAGATGATCGGAATGCCTACTTTGGCAAACGAACCGTTATCACTTCCTCCTATCGGATTTTCCCAGGCGCGGTAATCCGGTTCCAATTGCAAACTGTATTTTCTGATATCCTCTTTCAACCAATCCCCAAAGACCGGATGGGCGGCTGTATAGAAATAAACGACCTGTTTGGGCTGTTGAGGTTTGTTGTTACGGCCAATCATGTCAAAGTTCAGATAGCCTTTGATTTGAGACAGGAAAGGACAAGTTTGCACAAAATACTTTGAGCCAAGCAGTCCTTTTTCTTCTCCATCCCAAAAAGCAAAGACTACATTTCTTTCGGGTTGCTGTCCACTGGCTAGAAAGGCTCTTGCAATTTGCAGCACTGCCGATACACCGGAAGCATTATCGTCAGCACCATTGTATATTTGGTCGCCATCGAGTGCTGGATCAATACCTAAATGATCGAAATGAGCCCCCACAATCACATATTCTTTGGTATTTTTACCGGGAATCATTCCCAATACATTCCTCATGGAAAGCTTCTGATGAACTGCCTGTTTCAGTTTAGCTATGGAATCAGGATGTACTTCCAGACGTCCTTTTTTCTGACGTTCTCTACGGTAAGCATCAAAAGGCTGGAAATAGCTGTCAGCCAAAGGTGATACTCCCATCCATTGCAACAAAGAAACAATATATTCCGAAGTCACACGCGAACCATGAAAACCGGCCTCACGCCCTTGCAATTCATCGCCTGCCAGAAAGTTGATAGTAGCTTCGGCAGAGGAACGGTTAATCGTATTCAGCCCTCTCTCAACAGGAGATTGGGCAAAAGTAATGTTTCCAACCAACAGTAACGCTAATAGTAAATAATCTCTCTTCATTGTACTTCAAATATCTTAAGTCATCTTCATTGATTGGTGAGATTTAATTCACCTGCCAATGTTTATTTTGTAGGTAACATACAAAAGTACGAAAGAAATGGATAGCATACATGATAGAATGCAAATTTATAAGTAACTTTGCACAAATTTGATTTGTAACTGTTATATTGTCATGTGGATACTTATTATAAGTCTGGTGTTGCTGGGTGTCATTGCGCTGATAGCCGGAATTATCCGCAACAAAAGACTGCAAAAGAAAATAGAAAAGGGCGAACTGGACCGTATGCCGGAAGTGAAGGAAGTAGATGTAGAATGCTGCGGACAACACGAAGTATGCGAACGGGATAGCCTGCTGGCAGCTGTCAGCAAAAAGATAGAATATTATGATGATGAAGAACTGGACCAGTTCATTGGCAAGGCAGGAGATGCGTATACAGAAGAAGAGACAGAAATGTTTCGGGATGTATTGTATACGACACTGGATGTAGAAGTGGCCGGATGGGTACGTAGCCTTCAGCTCCGTGGCATTGAATTGCCGGATGATCTCAAAGACGAAGTTTTTCTGATTATCGGAGAAAGAAGAAACGTAGAAGTAAAAAAGGCAGATGACAGGTGATGGATTTACTACAATATACATTCTTTCAACACGCCCTGCTGGGAAGTCTGCTGGCAAGCATAGCCTGTGGGATTATCGGTACCTATATCGTAACCCGCCGCCTGGTATTTATCAGTGGAGGAATCACTCATGCTTCTTTCGGAGGAATCGGATTAGGATTGTTTGCCGGAATTTCCCCGATACTATCGGCAGCCGTTTTCTCGGTATTATCAGCTTTTGGTGTCGAGTGGCTCAGCAGACGGAAAGATATGCGCGAAGATTCTGCCATTGCAGTATTCTGGACGTTAGGGATGGCACTTGGAATTATGTTCAGCTTCCTGTCGCCGGGATTTGCGCCCGACTTATCAGCTTACCTCTTCGGGAATATCCTGACCATCAATCAAATTGACTTATGGATGCTCGGCATATTGGCACTGATACTGACCGGATTCTTTTATCTGTTTATCCGCCCTATCGTATATATTGCCTTTGACCGTGAGTTTGCACGTTCGCAAAAGATTCCGGTAGAGATATTCGAATATGTGTTGATGATGTTCATTGCGCTGACAATTGTAGCCTGCCTGCGTATGGTAGGTATCGTACTGGCCATTTCTCTTCTCACCATTCCACAGATGACAGCCAACTTGTTCACTTATAGTTTCAAGAAGATTATCTGGTTATCAATCGGCATCGGTTTCTTGGGCTGCCTGGGTGGATTATTTATTTCTTATCACTGGAAAGTCCCTTCGGGAGCTTCCATCATATTCTTCTCTATCCTGATTTACGCCGTTTGTAAAATCGGAAAGAGTTGTTGCAGAAAAAAGTCATAATAATAGATAGTATATGGAAATCAAAATTCAATCACTGGAAAGTATCCATGAAGCAGCCCGTGAATTTATCGCTGCTATGGGCGATAACACTGTATTTGCTTTATACGGAAAGATGGGTGCCGGCAAAACTACATTTGTCAAAGCACTTTGCGAAGAATTGGGTGTAACGGATGTTATCACTTCTCCTACTTTTGCTATTGTCAACGAATACCGTTCGGACGAAACCGGAGAGTTAATCTATCACTTCGATTTTTACCGTATCAAGAAACTAAGCGAAGTGTATGACATGGGTTACGAAGACTATTTCTACAGTGGAGCCCTCTGCTTTATCGAATGGCCGGAACTGGTAGAAGAATTACTTCCGGGAGATGCCGTAAAAGTAACGATTGAAGAACAGGAAGACGGAAATAGAGTAATCAAACTATGACCGGACAATATATCGTACAAGGAATCTTTGCGCTGGCAGGAATCGTCTCCCTGCTGGCGTCATTGCTGAACTGGGACTGGTTCTTTACAACGCGCAACGCACAAACCATTGTCCGGAATGTAGGACGCAACCGGGCAAGGCTCTTCTATGGGATACTGGGAATTATCATCATTGGAATGGCTGTATTCTTCTTTGTGGAAACACGGAAAGCCGTAGGATTGTAGATTCGTCTTACGGAAAAATGAAGAATCAAACACTCTATTGATATTACAGTAATTGTCGTGACTTCATCTCCAGATACTTATTAATCACATCAATCGAAAGATTCTCCGGTGTAGTTAATAAAGAATAGATTCCATGTTGTTTCAAAGTAGATACAATCAGCCGCTTCTCGTAAGCGAACTTTTCTGCAATCACCTGTCGGTAATACCCTTCCGTATCTTTTGCCGGTTGGGCGATATATTCCTTCAAATCGACATCTTCAAAAAAGACTACGAGCAAACGGTGCTGGCGGTTTAGTTGTTTCAGGTAAGATAATTGACGGTTCATTCCTCCTATACTCGAGAAGTTAGTATATAGTACCAGCAGGCTACGCTTACTGACATGTTTGTTCAAATGAACGCAAAGAGCCGAGAAGTCTGTCTCCCCGAAAGTGGTCTGCTGGCTATAAAGACTTTCCAGCAATGTCTGCATATATCCCGGTTGCTTGGAAGCAGGAACAAAAGTATCAAAGTGCTCATCAAAAGTCACTAATCCGGCTTTATCTTCTTTCCTCATGGCAACATACGAAAGCACCAGCGAAGCATTAATCGCATAATCCAACAAGGTCATTCCACAGAAGGCTTGCTGCATTACTCTACCTTTATCAATCACATTATAAATCTGCTGTGAGCGTTCGTCCTGATACACATTCACCATAAGTTCATGTCGACGGGCACTTGCTTTCCAGTTAATCGTACGATAATCATCACCTTTTACATACTCTTTAATCTGTTCAAACTCCGTATGATGGCCAACCCGGCGAATACGTTTTATTCCCAGTTCAGTCAGATTATCACTTATTGCCAGCAATTCATATTGATGGAGCATCAAATATGACGGGTATACTTTGATATCCAAAGGTTCTGCACAGGTATAACGCCGGGAAACCAAGCCAATCTTTCCGGTCACAAAGACTCTGATATGACCAAAAGAATAAACTCCACGACAAGTCGGGCGAAGACGATAGGTCACTGTTTTTCCCTCGTTTGCTCCAAGCTTCACCTGAAAGTCGATATCACGTTTCTGAAAGATAAAAGGTACCTCATCTATGATCTCTAAAGATACAGGATGCGAATAACTACTCTCTACCCGAATACTTACTTCATTTTCATCGCCATTAGAGAAACGGTCGGCACACTGACGAGAAGCACGGATTCCACGGATACGATAAAGAAAGTATACGTCTGCCAGTACCACCAGAAGCAAGACAAAGAGTGTCCACTGCCCGATAACAAAGAACGGAGCAAAAACATATCCGCTACCCAATAACAGGATAACTATGACAAGGGCAATATAGAAACGACGAGTTAGAAACAAATGATTTATGAATTATGGTTTCTTCGGTTTATGATTTCTTCGGACTTATCTTTTCATTTCGGGACTTCCACTTTATCAATCAAGCGTTGTGTCACTTTTACTGGTGAATAGCCTTCCATTTCAGCTTCCGCAGTCAGGATCAGACGGTGCTGGAGTACATAAGGAGCTACAAACTTGATATCTTCCGGTGTCACAAAATCACGTCCCTGCAAAAGAGCATACGCTTTTGACGATTGCAGCATAGCAACAGACGCACGCGGAGAAGCTCCCAAATATACGGCCTTACTGGTGCGGGTCTGCTGCACAATCAATGCGATATATTGAAGCAACGTGCGGTCTACAAATACCTGATTCATAAAAGCACGAAGCGACAACAGTTCTTCTTTGGTAATAGCGGGAACGATGTCTTCCAACTTCACCAATGCGGCATTGGTATGATGACGCTCCAGGATATTCACTTCCTCTTCTAATGAAGGATAATCCATCGTTATCTTCATCAGAAAACGGTCGAGCTGTGCTTCGGGAAGTTTGTATGTTCCTTCCTGCTCTACCGGATTCTGGGTAGCCAAAATCGTATAAAGATCCCCCATCCGGTGAGTCGTTCCATCAATACTGATCTGGCGCTCTTCCATTACCTCAAACAAGGCAGCCTGCGTCTTGGCAGGAGCACGGTTGATTTCATCGACCAATACAATATCCGCAAAAATCGGTCCCTGATGAAAATCAAAACCATTGGTTTTCATATTAAACACAGTCGTACCTAATACGTCACTCGGCATTAAGTCCGGAGTGAACTGGATACGACTGAAGTCTGCATCAATCAGCCGAGCTGTCAAACGGGCCAACAGTGTCTTCGCAACTCCCGGAACACCTTCTATCAAGACGTGTCCATTCGCCAAAATTGCCGTCAGTACCAAATCGACTGTCTGCTCCTGCCCTACTATGACGGAAGCAATCCGGTCTTTCAACTCTTGTATCTTCCCGGAAAAGAGAGTTAAATCTACTCGTTGTTCTGTATTCTCTTCCATAAATTTCTTCTTTAGATATGATTGATTATTTCATTCATTTTATCGATATACCCCTTCATCTGCTCCGCGTCAATAACACGTCCTCCGTAAATTACGGGTCTGACTTCGCGGATAAAATCCGCAATCTCTCCGGCATCCATTCCGGTTTTCCGGGCAATCCGGTGGAAAGAGCGTTCATCGTCTGCCACTTCTTCAATATCCACTTGAATCTCTCTCCGCAGTTCTTCGGCTAAATAGGAAAACTTCTTGCGAACTAAATCCGCATGGTCTTTCTTCTGAAAGTAAAGTGTACCTATCAGTTCGGTAAATTCAAGAGATTTATTGACCGGCTCGTGAATAACAGGGATCACCCGTTGCCGCCTCTTCGCTGTGAATATCATGAAGAGTATAATCGTAATCATCGTCAGATACAAAGCCCAACGAAGCGGCTGGTGTGCCAGCAAATAACGGAAAGGTGATTGCTGCACCTGTGCCGTTTCTTTCATATACCCTTCCGTGCGAACGATGGGAAGCTTCCCCATCTGCGACAACAAACGGAAAATATAGGTTGCATTTTTGCCGTCCAACATTCCGTAATTAGTAAAAATCAAAGGAGTGGAAACTAAAATAACTTCTCCTTTCCCCCACCGACGGGACATCGCTACAGGCATATAAACAAGACTATCCATTGCCAACGAGTCCGCCTCGGTTTCATACCGGAACTCATTCGACTCAAGAACTCTTTGTGCCAGCACCCTTTCAGGAAGCGAATCTCCCCAAAAATAAGAGGCACACAACTGGGGATAAAAATAGAAAGTCTGACGGGGGTAAACCGCCGAATCTCCCATCCAATACAAGCTATCTTTTTTCAAAAATGAAGTCGCATATTTCTTCAAAGCCATCGGACTGAAGTAAGAATAGTAAGACCTGAACTTCAAGGTATCTTCCAAATATCTGCCGAACAAGGTACTTACCAACATGATCTTATCTCCGCGTTCCGCCATTTTCAACAGAGCGTTTACATCGACGTCCGACAATCGCAAATTATCAGAGATAACCAATATACCTCTGCGTTGCGTCGTATCTTCCTGCTCCAGTTGATAAAGACTTTTCCTCGAAAAAGTGTACCCCTGTGGCAAAGAAGAAGACAACACGCTATCGAACACTGCACATCCGAAAGGTTGCTCGTCATTATGTCCGAATGTGGGCTTCCACACAAAATTCTTCGGCAAATGATATTCTATTGCAAACATGATGAACAGAAAAGCGACAATAAAGACAATGAACCAGCGACTTCCTTTCATGAGACACCTCCTTTCCCTATTTCTTCCTGTAAGGTCTGCATTGCCCGGAAGAGTTCTTCCGTCGCCTCAAAGTTGCCATAACGTACCCGCAGGAAATGATTGGTCAGTTGCCTGAAAGCCGGTAGCCGGACTTCATTGATATACTGGGTAGGCGTTTTATAAAGTTGCCAGTCAATACGTTCTGCATCACTAAGCTGTTTCAAAGTTTGCAGATAAAGCAGACGTACTGCTTCCCGGTAATCCTGACGGGAAAGCGCTTCCGCTATCCCTCCCGGAAAATCTACACCGTAAATGGTATCTTCTTCAACTGTATAAGGCAACGCATTTTTATGCGAGGTCATAAACAACTCCGGGCGTTTCCGGTAGACGAACCAAACAATCAGCAACAAAAGAAGAATGGCAATACATACCAGGATAAGCCCTGAATACTCTTCAGCAAAACGACTGCCGAATATTTTGCGCAACAACTCCCCAAACTGTCGGCTGATCCACTCAAAAACATTCATCTCCGGAGTAATCAGTTCACGGTTATAGTTGTATGCCGGATCAGACCGCCAGAGGGCAATCTGCGCCGTGTCACAGACTAGTGTATCAGCCGGGGAAGTGAGATTCATCTAATGGAGGTTTGCTTTAGAGTTTATCAAAATTGTCAATATCACTTTCTACCGTTATGCTGTCCACCACTTCCGATGCATGACCATACTGATAAACCAGACCGACGATACTGAATATAGCCGACAAGTAAGAACCATACAACATCAGGATAGAGAACAAATATTGCGCAAAATTCAGTCCGACTGATGAAGAAGTCGCACCTCCGTCACTCATCGTAAAGACCATTTTTACAATATAGATCACATACCAGGGTATAGAAACGATTCCTTGTAAGACACTGGCAATAAGTCCCATCACCATTAAAACCAGAAAGACACCACCCCAGGTAGCAAATCCCAACCGGAATGTTTTTGCAAATGCCTCGCTCAACGAGATGTCTTCAAATAAATAGATGGGAGCCATTAATGCCAAAGGAACCATAAACGCGAATAAAAGCGGGATGGTCAAAATGAGCGTGAAAGGTGTTAACACAGCCAACAAGACAACAAGGACCACAGCAAAGATGAATAAGAAGCTGCAGGCAATCCCCATTAAAAATAGTCTTTTAATATTACGGAGCAACAGCGATTTAATATCACCGAACGCAATCCCGTTCAGGCGTTCTTCCCGTTCGTTATACAATCGTACCATCGCATAAACCAAGGAAGTCATCAGCAAAGCTCCCAAACATGAAAAAAAGATAACTCCTGCATAATTCAGCGCGAATGAAGGTCCCAGAACTGCTAAAGGATTATCACTTATTCCTCCGGATGCCTGCATGGCAGTAAGATCTGTCATGCTTCCCATCAGACCGCTAAAGTTTGCGGCTTGAATTAAGCATACGGGAAGTATCAGATAAGTTGAATACTTAAACAATTGTTTCCAATTCTCTTTTATAAAATCAAAAGAAGCGTTCAACTTCTCACCGAAAGGACGTTTCACGTACATCGCAATCTTAGGTTTCTGTGATTCCATGTTGTTTTTTATTTGGTAAATAAATATAGTAGAATATAATAAATGCCAGAGAAGTGAATATCACGCCAAGCCTCAACAGATCGGGAAGCTCTGTGTGACGGGTAAGAAAACCTTCTATAAAACCTGCCATAATGAATACAGGAACAGTGCCGATCACTATCTTCAAGCCTCGCTTCGCTCCTCTTCTGAAAGATTCCAGTCGGGAATAGGTACCGGGAAACAGCCAGCCGTTGCCTAGAGCTAATCCGGCGGCACCGGCCACGATAATTGCCCAAATCTCGAGCGTTCCGTGCAACCAGATGGCAAGACTGGATTCCCACAACAAATCGTGTTGATAAAAGAATGTTTGAAAAGCTCCTACCATGATACCATTGGAGAGAAGCATATACCCTGTTCCAAAACTGGTCAGCAATCCCATTGCAAAGCAGTTGAAAGAGACCATCACGTTATTAAGTGTAATGCCCAAGAACATCGGAACTTCAGAAGAGCCGTTATATACGGCCATCGGCTCACCATTGGCAATATTGTCGAGCGTCATATCCACATAACCGTTTCCCAATATCAACCGGACAAAATCCGGGTCATTCGCTGCTGATAATACGCCGATTAATGCGCTGGCAACAAAAATCAGAAAGGAGGTCAGTAATTCGCGACGTGCATCGTGCATGGTTCGTGGCACTTCCTGTGTCCAGAAGGTGATAATCCGTGTCCACTTCTCGCGTTTATTGCGGTAGATTTCGTTGTGCAACGCTGAAGCCAGATTATTCAGATAAATAGTAATGCGGGAAGTTGGGAAATGTGTTTGGGCAAATGCCAGGTCAGCCGTCAAGTCCGTATATACATCGGCGAGTTGGTCGGGGGACAGACTTGCCGCCCGCTCCACAACTTTCTCTGTCTCCTTCCATTTTTCAATGTTCCGACGAATAAACGTTACTTCTTTCATGCTTTTCAATAGATTTCGGATAAGTTTTGTCCGAAACCGGAAGCAAAAATAAGAGAATTATGATATATTTGCAACGGAATCCTAAAAATGTTTAACCTGAGATGGCAGAATCTACGATAATAACCGGACAATTCGTTCGTATCAGTCAAACGCCCGCCAGTATCGGCGAACGATTGATGGCTTTAATCATCGATTATTTTCTGATCGGGCTTTACATTTTATCCACTGCTACACTCTTGTCTAAATTAAGTTTACCATCAGGATTCAGTTTGTTCTTTTTTCTGTGCGTCGTTTATTTACCGATTCTGGGTTATTCTTTTCTTTGTGAAATGTTCAATCACGGACAGAGCTTTGGCAAAAAACTCATCAATATCCGGGTCGTAAAAGTAGATGGTTCTACTCCAAGCATCGGCTCTTATCTGTTACGATGGCTTCTTTTCCCAATTGATGGTCCCATCACGAGTGGCCTTGGACTTCTGGTCGCGTTATTGAATAAGAACAATCAACGATTAGGGGATCTAGCTGCCGGCACTATGGTAATTAAAGAGAAAAACTATCGTAAGATACATGTCAGCCTTGATGAATTCGATTATCTGACCCAAAATTATCATCCGGTATATCCGCAATCCGCCGATTTATCTCTCGAACAAGTGAATGTAATTACCCGAACTTTGGAATCCGGTGAGAAAGACCGGACAAGACGTGTCATGGCACTTGCTAAGAAAGTACAGGAATTGCTTTCCGTTACTCCTCGTGACGGTAATCAGGAAAAATTTCTTCAGACTGTACTTCGCGATTATCAGTATTATGCATTGGAAGAAATATAACTTGAATACGCTGTTTCAGACTATTCTGGCAAGGGATTATTCTCACTGCAGTGAGAATTAATACTCATAGTAATGAGTATTTTTTCTCATCGCAATGAGAACTTTTTCTCATAGGCATAAGAATGCTTGAGAAAAAGCATCACACAAAAAGGGGTATACTCACAGAGCACACCCCTTATCTTAATTTATCTACAATGAGACCGAACGTCGTTTAGTCCACTTGTCCCAGAGAGTTTCCGTATTCCATTTCTCCCTGAACCACAAAGAGGACTTCTTCAGGATCGTATTCTCCTATTTCATCCTTTTTGGCTTCCTTTACAATGTAAGCCACAACCTCTTCCAAATCGATGTTAACATAACCGTCTTCATCGGGTTGAGCGTCGAGAATGCCACTTTCAGAGTAATACTCGTCGATTAAATCGAGAAAATAATACAATTCATCGTCCGAGAACTTCTCTTTCAGTTCTTGAGGCAGATAGTTTTTGATGAACTCGATGGTCTTTTCGTCATCGGCATCTGCTAATAAAAAATCGTCTTCCAGTCCCATTTTTTTAAGTATTAAGTGATAAGTATTATCGACTATAAAAGCTTCTTCACCTTTTCTGCGAATACCGGTTTGCCAACTGCACCTACCTGCTTGTCTACTATTTCACCGTTCTTGAAAAACAATACAGTAGGAATATTACGGATACCATATTCAGCAGCCATATCACCATTTTCGTCTACATCGCACTTACCGATGATTACTTGTCCTTCAAACTCCGCAGCCAATTCTTCAATGATAGGAGCCACCATCTTGCATGGGCCACACCAAGGAGCCCAAAAATCTACAACAACCGGTTTTCCTTCTGCAAGAACCTCTTTATAGTTGCTGTCTGTAATTTCTAAAGCCATTTTTTTAAGTATTAATTATTAAATGTTATTTCGTTAGCTTATTCTCGCCACAAATATAATCAATTTATATGAAATCCCAGTTCGGGACGCTCTTTTAAATATGTTATTAAATCCCGCCCCACCGAAAGCTTAATTGGACGAGAAATCAAATCAATTGACATGTGGCTTACATCAGCATCATCCGTCACTTTAAAATACAATTCTGTATTTCCCGGATGTTCCTTAGTCAGAGTGGCAAGTTCAGTAACCAAAGCCGAGTTCAAGACTGACAGAGGAATGATAATCGTGATCTTCTGCACCAGTTCTTCTTTCACGTCGGGAAGAAGCTCCATAGAAGTGATTTTCACTTCCAATTCATCCTGCCGCCATTGTTTCGCTTGGCAACGGGCTTTAATATATAGGAACGTTCCTTCGTTGAGATATCCCTGATAAGTCACCCAGTCATTTCCCCAGAATGGGATTTCGGTAGAACCGGAATAATCTTCAATCTTAGCAATACCATACGGATTTCCATTCTTGCTGACTCCGCGACGAACACTAGTCACAATCCCTCCCATCGTTATTTCACGACCAACAAGTGCAGCTTTATCTTCCAAATCCGCCATCCGTGTATTGCAGACATGTTCCAATACGATAGAAAATTCATCCAACGGATGAGCGGAAAGATAGATACCGACCAAATCACGCTCACGATTCAGCCGATCAAGATCACTCCAACGTTCCACACCTTGAGGAATTTCAGGAGTTGCAACATCAATAACGTTTTCACCACCGAACAAAGAATTGACAGCAGCTGCCTTATCTGCCTGATAGCGGTTACCATAGCGCATCAATGTTTCCAGAAATACTTCACCTTTAGAGTTTACAGCAAAATATTGTTCCCGCTTCAGTTCAGGAAAACTATCAAACCCTCCGGCTAATGCCAGACATTCCATATTTTTCTTGTTGCAGGCATTCAGGTTGACACGTTGCACAAAGTCGAATATACCGAGGAAAGGACCATTCTTACTACGTTCCTCCATAATACTTTGTACAGCAGCTTCACCTACACCTTTGACAGCACCAAGTCCGAAACGAATATCACCGTCATGATTTACAGTAAATTTCAGGTTACTTTCGTTTACATCCGGTCCCAGCGTCTGAATCCCCATTGCCTTACATTCGTCCATCAGTTTCGTAATATCGGTAATGTTCGACAAGCTTCGACTCATCACTGCAGCCATATATTCAGGAGGGTAATTTGCTTTTAGATAGGCTGTTTGGTAAGCTACCCACGAATAACAAGTAGCATGTGATTTATTGAAAGCATAAGACGCAAACTTTTCCCAGTCGGTCCAAATCTTTTCAAGCACTTTCGGATCGTGTCCGTTCTTACGCCCACCTTCAATAAATTTAGGTTTCATGTGATCCAGCTTGTCACGCAACTTCTTACCCATGGCTTTACGGAGTGCATCAGACTCACCACGGGTAAAGTCGGCCAATAAACGTGACAGAAGCATCACCTGTTCCTGATAAACCGTAATGCCATACGTATCCTTCAAGTATTTCTCCATTATCGGAATATCATACTCAATCGGCTTGCGTCCATGTTTACGGTCGATAAAATCAGGTATATAATCCATTGGTCCCGGACGATAAAGGGCATTCATGGCAATCAAATCCTCGAATGTAGAAGGCTGCAATTCGCGCAGGTACTTCTGCATACCGGCAGATTCAAACTGAAATGTACCAATCGTACGTCCGTCACTATATAATTTATATGTAGCCGGGTCAGAGATGTCTATCGCATCAACGTCTACTTCAACATTACGACTTAAACGGATATTTTCAACGGCCTCTTTGATAATAGACAAAGTTTTCAGGCCAAGGAAGTCCATCTTAATCAATCCGGTATCTTCAATCACCGAACCTTCATACTGGGTAACAAGCATTTTTTCGCCCGTTTCCTTATCATCAGCAGTGCTGACAGGTACCCAATCGGTGATATCGTCACGACAGATAATCGTACCACAAGCATGTACACCTGTACCACGCACGTTACCTTCAAGCATCTTAGCATACTTGATCGTATCTCGAACCAACGGATCGGATGATGCTTCCGCAGCTTGCAGTTCGGGAACATATTCGATCGCATTCCGCAAATTCAATTTCTTATCAGGAATTTTATCTGGCACTAATTTAGCCAATCGGTCAGACTCCGAAAGAGGTAGCTTTTGCACACGGGCAACATCCTTGATAGCTAACTTAGTAGCCATTGTACCATAAGTGATGATATGAGCAACTTTTTCCTGACCATATTTATTCGTTACCCAACGAAGTACTTCACCACGTCCGTCATCATCAAAGTCGACATCAATATCGGGCAAGGAGATACGGTCCGGATTTAAGAAACGCTCAAACAGCAAATCGTACTGGATAGGGTCGATTTTCGTAATCCCCAGACAATAGGCCACTGCCGAACCAGCAGCCGAACCACGCCCCGGACCAACCGACACACCCAGTTCCTTACGTGCCGCATTGATAAAATCCTGTACAATCAAAAAGTATCCGGGGAAACCCATCGTTTTCATGATATACAGCTCGAAGTTCATTCGTTCTTTAACTTCTTCCGACAGAGGTTCGCCATAAATTCTCTTGGCTCCGTCAAAAGCCAATTTAGCTAGATAATCCCCTTCAAGTTTAATACGATAAAGTTTATCATAACCACCCAGGCGTTTAATTTTCGCTTTCGCATCCTCTTCACTCAATACCACATTACCATGTTCATCCTGAGTAAATTCGTCAAACAGGTCTTTTTCCGTAAACTTCGCCCGATACCCTTCTTCCGTTCCAAAATCTTCGGGAATAGCAAAAGTAGGCATGATAGGTGCATGATCGATGGAGTAATATTCTACCTTGTCAAGAATCTCCAGTGTATTGCTCAACGCTTCGGGCACGTCAGCAAAGAGTTCGTTCATCTCTTCGCGTGTCTTCATCCATTCCTGCTTGGTATAAAGCATACGAGTAGGATCATCCAAGTCCTTACCAGTACTCAAACAGATCAAACGGTCGTGCGCTTCCGCATTCTCTTCATCTACAAAGTGAACATCATTCGTACAAATCAGTTTAACATTGAACTTCTTAGCATATTCAATCAGATATTTGTTCACATTCACCTGCAACGGATAACATTCGTGATTGGCACGGGGAACAGTTGCTTTATGACGTTGTAACTCCAAATAGTAGTCATCACCAAACAAGTTCTTATACCATTGAATAGCCTCTTCAGCCTCTGCAAATTGCCCGGCAGTAATTCGTTTCGGCACTTCACCACCAAGACAGGCCGAACAGATAATAAGTCCCTCGTGATATTTTTCCAGTTCGCTGCGGTCAGTACGCGGACGCATATAATATCCGCGCGTCCATGCGTGCGATACTAATTTAATAAGATTATGATAACCTTTTTCATTCTTAGCCAATACGATCAGGTGATAACCACTTTGGTCGGGTTTACCCTCTTTTAAGTCCATAGTGCGGCGCGCAACATACATTTCACAACCGATGACAGGTTTGAAAAGCTTATTTTCCGCTTCCACTATCTTAGCTTTACATGCAGCAATCTCCGCCTCTTTATCCGCACACTCTATTGTGCCGGCCTCAATTCCTGCAATTCGCTTCTTCAAATCTTTGACTTCACCTCTTGGACCGCTGTTCTTTTTATTGACGTAGTTCGTAAATTCCTTGATACCGAACATATTTCCATGATCGGTCACGGCAATCCCCTTCATCCCGTTTTGCATCGCTTTATCGACCAGACGAGCTACGCTAGCCTGACCATCCAACAGAGAATATTGAGTATGGACATGTAAATGAACGAAATCCTGCATAATGATAAGTAGTTAAATTGAAGGCATAAAATTACTACCTCTCGGGTTATAAACAAAAATAATCCTCAAAAAGTTATCAACATTCACATTTCTATGCTCATTTACTTGCTGATTTTTTAAATTAAGTATATTTTTGCAGACAATATCATTAAACAGCATTCATGGGCCGACTAAAAAAATTAAAAAAAATACGTATTCACCGCGAAGGAACACATATATTATGGGCTAGCTTCTTGCTATTGCTATTGATTAATGCAGCTCTTTATTGGGGAATCGATTGCAAAATACCTTTTTATGTGGTAGCAGTAGCGAGTATAGCAGTCTATCTGCTGATGGTGAATTTCTTTCGATGTCCGATCCGTCTCTTCGGGCAGGACACTGAAAAGATTGTCGTAGCACCCGCCGATGGAAAAATCGTCGTCATCGAAGAAGTTGATGAAAACGAATATTTCCATGACCGCCGCTTAATGATATCCATCTTCATGAGCATTGTGAATGTACATGCCAACTGGTACCCGGTAGATGGTACTATTAAAAAGGTAGCACATCATAATGGAAACTTTATGAAAGCATGGCTGCCGAAAGCCAGCACAGAAAACGAACGTTCTACGGTAGTGATCGAAACTCCGGAAGGAGTGGAAGTACTCACCCGGCAAATCGCCGGAGCAGTGGCACGCCGTATTGTCACCTACGCTGAAGTAGGAGAAGAATGTTATATTGACGAACACATGGGATTTATCAAATTCGGTTCCCGTGTGGATGTGTATCTACCCATCGGCACAGAAGTATGTGTCAGCATGGGACAATTAACGACCGGTAACCAAACGGTTATCGCCAAACTTAAATAATTCTGTCACAATGACAAACATTATTAAAAATAGTATTCCAAATACTGTAACCTGCCTGAACCTTTTCTCCGGTTGTATTGCCTGTGTCATGGCTTTTGAAGCAAAATATGAACTGGCTCTACTTTTCATCGCTTTAAGTTCTATCTTCGATTTCTTCGACGGATTGTTGGCTCGTGTACTCAATGCCCATTCCATTATTGGAAAAGACTTGGACTCATTGGCTGATGATGTCAGCTTCGGGGTTGCTCCTTCACTGATCGTATTCTCTCTATTCAAAGAGATGTACTATCCGGCAAATATGGAATTCATCGCTCCTTATCTACCTTATTTGGCATTCTTGATTTCTGTTTTTTCAGCATTGCGTCTGGCAAAATTCAACAATGATACACGGCAGACGAGTTCTTTTGTCGGACTTCCGGTACCTGCCAATGCTCTGTTTTGGGGCTCATTAGTGGCAGGGGCACATGACTTCCTAATATCAGCCAACTGCCATCCTGTCTACCTTCTTATACTTGTCTGCCTGTTTTCCGGACTGCTGGTATCAGAAATACCGATGTTTTCTTTGAAATTTAAAAACCTTTCATGGAATGACAACAAAATCAGTTTTATATTCCTGATTATCTGCATTCCCCTCCTTATATTTCTTGGAATTAGTAGCTTTGCTGCCATTATTGTATGGTATATTTTACTTTCACTTTTTACAAGAAAAAGTAAATAAACAATCTCTTGGCACGTTTGTTGTACTATGAGTTTTATCGAAGTAACAACATAAAAATCATAGCCCGATGCATATACTTTTATTCATACTCATTTTTATCATTGCCATTTTTGTATTTGGCCTTTCTATTGTCGGATTCATACTAAGAACGATTTTCGGATTAGGACGCAGTTCTTCTTCATCCCGCCCGAAACAAACAGAATCAGGACGTACAAGCCAACAGGACTATGAGCAAAGGAATTACCGTTCAAATGATAATGAAGAGGAAATATATTCCGAGAATGTTCCGGAGAAAAGACATAAAAAAATATTCACCCAGGATGATGGTGAATATGTAGATTTTGAGGAAATCAAATAGACATTACACTGCTTTCATTTCCGTTTCGCTGCAAAGAACTCTTTCATTAGCGCAGCGCATTCGTCAGCCATTATCCCTTTTACAACCACTGTTTTAGGATGTAATGCCGCACCGGCATATTTCTGATAGCCCCGTTTTTCATCTTCGGCACCAAATACAAGTTTGCCTGTTTGTGCCCAAGCAATAGCTCCTGCACACATCACACAAGGCTCAACTGTGACATACAGGGTACATTCGTTTAAATACTTACCGCCAAGCACATTGGCAGCAGCTGTAATAGCCTGCATCTCGGCATGAGCCGTTACGTCATTCAATGTTTCTGTGAGATTATGGGCACGTGCAATAATCCGCTCTTTACAAACCACGACAGCTCCTACGGGAACTTCTCCTCGCTCGGCAGCCTTACCTGCCTCTATCAAAGCCTGTTTCATGAAGTAAATATCGTCAAGCATCCCCCTCTTTATTTTTTTATCTACAATTTCTAATTTAATAATGATCCCCTATCGCCTCATATCGTGTTCACCAAAAAGAGTGGGATAATCTTCTTCCATATTCTTATGGATAAACATGAGAATCGTTTCACGAAGCCAACGTGACTTATTCGTTATCTTATATTTCTCAAGATAACGATCTACAATCAGCTGTTCTTCGTCGCTCAACAAAATGCTCATCCGTCGTTCCCTTTTGGTACACTCGACGTGCATTTTCAGGCACTTTTTACTCCTTTTTCTCATATCTTCTGCAAAATTACTTTTACTTCTGTAAATACAAAGAATAAAAGCAGTAAATTTGCAAAAAAAGATGGCTGAACATAATGATTTAGGAAAAGCCGGAGAAAATGCCGCCGTAGTTTATCTTGAACAGAAAGGATATCTTATTCGTGACCGGAATTGGAGAAGGGGACATTTCGAACTGGACATTGTAGCCGCAAAAGGCAATGAACTGATTATAGTAGAAGTGAAGACCCGCAGCAATACCCTATTTGCTGAGCCGGAAGATGCTGTAGATTTGCCTAAAATAAAACGTACAGTACGTGCAGCAGATGCCTATATCAGATTGTTCCAGATTGACACTCCTGTACGCTTCGATATCATTACTGTAGTAGGCGACAACAGGAATTTCAAGGTTGAACATATAGAGGAAGCGTTTTATCCTCCTTTATATTAAAAAATGCTGGAACTTTATTCATCATTATAAAAGCTGTGAAATTCGTGCTTTAATTTATGATATAAACTAATTATGAAAACATATTATAATTATTAATTCATTATGAATGTAGAAACTGTCAGAGAATACTGCTTGAACAAGAAAGGAGTCACCGAATCTTTCCCTTTCGATGATGTATCACTGGTTGTAAAGGTTATGAACAAAATGTTTGCTCTCATTGACCTGGAAGAAGCTAATCACATCGCACTAAAATGTGATCCGGAAAAAGCAATCGAACTGCGTGAACATTATTCGGGAATTGAAGGAGCTTATCATTTTAATAAAAAGTACTGGAATAGTGTCCGCTTTGACAGTGACGTAGACGATAAATTGATGAAAGAGCTTATCGATCACTCTTATGATGAGGTAATCAAGAAATTTACTAAAAAGTTACGCACAGAATATGATGCCCTCCCCTGATATATTCCCGGTTCCATTGATTCGTATCAGCGAGACGAACTCCACCAACAATTATTTGCAGTCTCTCTGTTCTGAACAGAAGTTGGAGGAATTAACTGTCGTTGTCGCCGATTTTCAAACTTCCGGTCGGGGACAGCGTGGCAATTCCTGGGAATCAGATCCTGGCAAGAACCTTCTTTTCAGCACCGTTATCTTCCCCGAGTTTTTGGAAGCACGACGTCAGTTTCTCATTTCACAGATTATATCTTTAGCTATTAAAGAAGAATTAGATACATATACCACCGACATTTCTATCAAATGGCCGAATGATATTTATTGGAAAGAAAAGAAAATATGTGGGATGTTGATAGAAAACGATCTGATGGGGCGGAACATCAGTCAAAGTATTGCAGGAATCGGAATTAATATTAATCAGGAAACATTTCACAGTTCTGCTCCTAACCCCGTTTCACTGCTACAAATCACAGGAAAAAAGTATGCTCTACTCGAAATACTGAAAAATATCATGCTGCGTATCCAATCTTATTATGGCTTGCTCAAAAAAGGTGATACGACATCAATAGCCTGTCAATATGAAAAATCTCTTTTCAGAAGGGAAGGACTGCATCGATACAAAGATGCCAACGGAGAATTTCTTGCACGAATCGTTTGTGTAGAACCAGAAGGAAGGTTGATTTTAGAAGACGAGATGCTGATGAAAAGAGACTATATGTTTAAGGAAGTGGAATATTTACTGAAATAAGCTATCCTATTCCAGATCAAAACATTATCTTTGGAACGTGCGTTTTTATATAAAACTCTTTCATTTATGAAAACAAAACTAATTTTCTTCCTTCCATTGTTATGGATATTAATAGGATGCGATGATTCAGATTCTGCAACATTGAATATATCAGAATCGAAGTTTGATAACATCAGCGCAAGCGGTGAATCATTAACGATAGATATTACATGTAGTTCTTCATGGACTGTAACAAGTAATAAACAATGGTGTATTCCTAATACACAAAAAGGAGAAAACGATGGAAAGTTAATCCTGACTGTCAACGCTAACTTGGAATCCAGTCCCAGAACCGCAACTATCACTATTATAAGTCACAAAGTTAACAAAACGGTTCAAATCATTCAAAAAGGCTCTACCAATACAGCAGAAGAATACCATTATGAACTCCCTGTAATCTTCCATGTATTATATAAAGACAAAAATGATCCGCTTCAATACGTTAGCCAAAGCCGTTTAAACAATATACTCAATACAGTAAACAGCTTATATAAAGATGCAACTAAAAGTGTAGATATGAATCTGACTTTTACACTTGCAACTAAAAATCCGAATAATGAGGTTCTACCCACTCCAGGTGTAGAATATAAAGAATGGCCAGATAACTATCCCATTGACTGTGAAGTTTTCATGAATGATAATTCGGGCAAGTATGTTGATTTTTTATGGGATCCTAACCAATATATCAACATTATGATATATAATTTTGCGTCAGATCCCAACTCTAATTCAACTATATTGGGAATATCTCATCTTCCTTTTTCCACCATCAATAATAACTTTTTGGAAGGACTTAATTCTACACAATACACTCACCTAGAAAAGAATAATCTGAAGTTTCCTTATTGTGTATCCGTCAACAGTTTATTTATTAATGAACCATCTGGCACTAAATATTCTGAAGCCGATATCAGAGTAACCTTAGCTCACGAGTTAGGTCACTATCTGGGCTTACGCCATGTGTTCTCTGAAGAAGAATCTGGTGGTTTATTAGATGAATGTAAAGACACCGATTATTGCAAAGACACTCCTTCTTATAATAAGATAGAATATGATAATTGGCTCAATGAACTGCCAGGAACTAGTTATGAATTAGAATATTTATGCCAAAGAAGTAACTGCCAAGATATTAAATTTATATCTAAAAATATTATGGATTACTCCTACAGTTATTCAAACCAATTCACTCAAAATCAACGTGAACGTATCAGACATGTCTTATCCTATAGTCCTCTGATACCTGGACCGAAAAAAGGAGACATTGATACCCGAGCACTTAATGAAAGTCCCTTGGATTTACCAATACGCACTATAAAATAACAAATTGAGTATAATTGAAAAGAGGTGAACCACTTAGCGATTCACCTCTTTTTCTATCCTCAATATCTTATCCAATGTCTTTTGAGCTTCTGTTGATGGAAAACGCAAAATAACTTTCTGCAAAGAGTTACGCGCTTTCTCATACCGGGTAGTGAACAACTTCGATAATCCATCCCGGTAGCGGGCATACTGCATTTTAGTGGGAGAAGAAAGTTTCTTATAATCCGTCTCCAGCTTTCTCTTCTCCTGTTCCGCTGTCAAATAATAATAGTTACCTAAAAAGATATTAGCCGCCAGATTATCCGCCTCAAGTTGCAGTATTTTTTCGTACATACGCAAAGCCTCTTTTTCCTGCCCGCGACATACCTGCATTTCCGCGCAAGCTTCCAAACAATCTACATTATTAGGAGTCTTTTGCAGTAATTCCTTGTAAAATAAATAGGCTTTATCGTAATTCCGATTCTTTTTATAGGCAAGCGCTAATTCTGTAGCCAGTTTGGAGCTAATTTCACTGTTCTTGTCTACATTCGTCCAATAATACATTTCCGTACGGTCTATATTCAGAGCGATAGTCTGCCGGAAATAGCTCACAGCCTGCCCATTCTGCCCTGCCTCAATGGCAGCAGACACTTTTTGTAACATCTCATCAACCGACTGCGCATTCAGCACCAGTGGCAATGAAAATAAAGAGATAAGAAAAATAGTTAAGGTCCTCATAATCCATCTGATTGCTATTTAGTTCGTGACACACAAAGATACAATAAAAAAATAAAAAATGTACCTTTGTTCGCGAAAAGAACAATCAATTTGATAAAAGTGTTTTTATACAATGACAGATAAAAAAAAATCCTCCGTAAACAGACGAATATTACAGATAGCCATCCCATCGATTATATCGAATATTACCGTTCCGCTACTGGGACTTATCGATGTCACGATCGTAGGACATCTTGGCTCTCCGGCGTACATTGGAGCCATTGCAGTAGGAGGAATGTTATTCAATATTATCTACTGGATTTTTGGATTCCTGCGCATGGGGACAAGTGGAATGACTTCACAAGCGTACGGCCAGCATAATTTAAACGAAATCACCCGGTTACTACTACGTTCCGTTGGAGTAGGATTGTTTATAGCACTTTGCCTGTTGATACTCCAATATCCTATCCTGAAACTGGCATTTACACTGATACAAACCACACCGGAAGTCGAGCAATTGGCAACGACTTATTTCTATATCTGTATTTGGGGAGCCCCAGCCACATTAGGACTTTATGGATTCGCCGGCTGGTTTATCGGGATGCAGAATTCACGCTTTCCCATGTATATCGCTATTACTCAAAACATTGTCAACATTGTGGCCAGTCTATGTTTTGTCTACTTATTGGATATGAAAGTGGCAGGAGTGGCAACAGGGACTTTAATTGCTCAATATGCAGGTTTCTTCATGGCTATTCTGCTATATATGCGCTATTACAGTGCACTTAAAAAGCGGATTGTATGGAAAGAGATCATACAGAAGCAAGCCATGTACCGTTTCTTTCAAGTTAACCGGGACATATTCTTCCGTACCCTCTGTCTTGTTATAGTCACTATGTTTTTTACTTCTGCAGGAGCCGCCCAAGGAGAAATCGTATTAGCTGTAAACACCTTGCTCATGCAGTTATTTACTTTGTTTTCGTACATTATGGACGGATTTGCTTATGCTGGTGAAGCACTGGCCGGTCGTTACATAGGTGCTAAAAATCAAATAGGCTTGCGTAACACAGTACATCAACTTTTCTATTGGGGATTCGGTCTTTCACTGGTATTCACAATTCTCTATGCAACTGGCGGAAAAGAATTCCTGGGATTACTAACCAATGACACTTCAGTAATCAGTGCTTCAGACACTTATTTTTACTGGGCACTGATTATTCCGTTAGCCGGTTTCTCCGCTTTCCTATGGGATGGCATTTTTATCGGTGCCACTGCTACCCGGCAGATGCTTTACTCCATGTTAGTCGCTTCTGCCAGCTTTTTTGGGGTCTATTACGCTTTCCATCCACTTTTAGGAAATCATGCTCTATGGTTGGCTTTTCTCATTTATCTTTCACTGCGAGGAATTGTACAAACCCTTTTGGGAAGGCAAATAATGAAAAAAGTAATCGCATCCCAGTGAGGCTATCCGATAAATTATCTCTATATTTGCGGCAAACAATAAAAAGCAAAAGGTATGGCAAAGTATAAAAGAATCTTACTAAAGCTTAGTGGAGAGAGCTTAATGGGCGAAAAGCAATACGGCATTGACGAAAAAAGACTGGCAGAATATGCTGAACAAATCAAAGAGATCCACCAGCAAGGGGTACAGATTGGTATCGTTATCGGAGGAGGCAATATATTTCGCGGACTAAGCGGAGCCAATAAAGGTTTTGACCGTGTGAAGGGTGACCAAATGGGAATGTTGGCTACCGTTATCAACAGTCTCGCTCTAAGTTCTGCTCTTGTGGCTACCGGCGTAAAGGCACGTGTGTTGACAGCAGTACGGATGGAACCTATCGGTGAATTCTACAGTAAATGGAAAGCTATCGAATGTATGGAGAACGGCGAAGTGGTCATTATGTCCGCTGGAACGGGAAATCCTTTCTTTACTACTGACACTGGTTCTTCACTTAGAGGTATAGAAATCGAAGCAGACGTTATGCTGAAAGGTACTCGTGTAGATGGTATTTACACAGCTGATCCCGAAAAAGATCCTACCGCTACCAAATTCGACGATATTACATACGATGAAGTACTGAAACGTGGTCTGAAAGTCATGGATTTGACAGCGACTTGTATGTGCAAAGAAAACAATCTGCCAATCGTCGTATTTGATATGGACACAGTAGGCAACCTAAAGAAAGTTATCAGTGGAGAAGAGATAGGTACGTTAGTACATAACTAATTTTTCCCTACCGATATTTATCTATCAGATTATACTCTGATAAGACACTGATTATTCATAAAAAATAAGAAGTGCGAATTTTGCAGTATAGCTTTAATAAAAACTAATCCTGTAAAATTCGCACTTTGTTTTTCCTCTCAAATATTATATAGAAACAAACACCTATTTATCAAAATACTGAATCAAATCATACGCATTAAAATTCAATTCGCGGGCAAAGAAAGACAAATAAGGAAAGAGTTGATAAGAGTTATCATAAAGACCTTTATTAGCAGGTTTCGACGAATTATCCGTACCATCATCATCCTGGTATTTGAACCAATGCCATCCGATACAATTCTTAGCTTCAAGCAATCCTAATGTAAAATGCTGATAAGCATAAGCTCTCTCATTTTGTGTAGGGACAGAATATCCGGCTCCCGACTGGTTATTCAGATCAGAGTCCTCCACCCCTTTCGTATAAAACTCACTTACAAGAAACGGTTTGTCCGCCCAATTAGCCCAATCAGCAATCGCTGTTGTCAGTTCAGGACTCCAACGACTATAATAGTTGATAGAAATAACATCACAATATTTTCCGGCAGCTCTCACTACTCCTTCCATATATTTAGGAGTTCCATGTAATCTAGTTCCCAGATAAAGCAACTTATCATCTACTTTCTTCACAGCCTCTTTCACGGCTTTATAATATTTCTCTGCTACAATCCCGGCAAACTCATTATTCAAGGCGTCCGTCACATTTTGCGTACCTTTAGAATCCATAAAAGCCTTCGCCGCAACATAAGCCGGATCACTTGAGTTACTGATAGCCAGAAAACGATCCAAAATCCGGGAACTGTTTGAAGAGAAGTTGATCTCATTATCCGAAAAGAAACCCAATACATTAGGATCACGCAAATAATCAGCGAAAGCGCTACCAGCTAAATATGAATCACACCATTCAACCCATCCATTATAAAACACAAGGCCTGCTGCGTTATCATCGCTTCCTCCGGGATAATTATAAGACTTCGCACTCTTGAACTGGCTTAGAAAAGCAAATGAAGGCGCCAAAGTCAACGGACTGCTCGGATTAGAAGCATTATGAGCCTGAATCTGTGAATAAGTTCCTGTACAAAAGGCACCTGTACCGTGAAAGCCGATCTCACTCAATTCACGTTGAGTAGTAGACAGCCATTTCTCATCAGTTCCAAACCTGCTATTCCAGGCCGTTTTATTACGACTGGAAGTTCCCTTACGCAAAGAAGTCGCACTACGTTCCAGATGCAGACAACCTTCCGGATCAACCAACCACCAACGTCCGTCTATTTTCTTCGTATAAAACCTTCCCGTAGCCGCCTGCCTCGGAAGCGTAGTCGAACTTCCGTATTTATTAACCGACTCCTGATACGCTTTCAACGTTTTAATAGCCGGTTTATACCCGTCCATATACGCAATAATACGTGTATTCTCTGTTTTCCAGCTGGATATAGGCGGATAAGCACTGGAATACTTAACACTGATAGGGCGATACATATTGGCATTTAATGACGGAGTATACATCACGGAAGCTCCGGGAGCAGGTAAATCTTCCGGATATTCCGACTCTACATCTCCCCCTCCCATCACTATATCAGGAGGCATAAAATTAGGATCTTTATCATCATCATCCGTACAAGACACCATAGGAATAGAACTTATAAACAGTAAAGTTCCCAATATAAATAGTTTTTTCATGGTATGTATTTTATTTATTATTAGTTGATTGTTGATCGAACCAGTCAGCCAAACGATAAGCGTTGATATTCAATTCTTTCATAGCATCAGCCAACGGTTTATAAAGATTGTATTCATTATCTACCAGTCCTTTGTTAGAGTCCAGATTCGAAGGATCTGCCCCTTTTGCCGTCGGATCATTATCCTGATAACGGAACCAATGCCATCCGACGCAATTCCCACTTTCCAATAATCCTAAAACAAAATGCTGGTAGGCATATCCACGTTCCTGCTGGGTTTGAACGGTGAAACCTGCCCCTGTTGTGTTTGCCAGCCCGGAATCCATTCCTTTCGTATAAAATTCCGTGATGATGAAAGGTTTCTGAGCCCATTCTCCCCAATGCTTCATGGTCTTCTCACTCGGTGTCCATGCACCATAGTAGTTAATAGCAACGACATCACAATACCTGCCTGCCGCTTCCACAATCTGGCGGACAAACTTAGGTTTTCCATGTAGACGACTACCTAAATAAAGGTGATTGGGATCATACTTCCGAATCGCTTCCGATACCACTTTATAGTATCGTTCCGCTACTACCCCCGCAAACTCTTCCCGATGTTCGTCCGTAATTTGCTGCGAAGTAATACCTTGCTGTTTCAACCAGGATTCTGCATACAATCTTCCCGGATCATTGGGATTCTTCAAAGTCAGATACCCCTCCAGGTTCTTCGGGCCGAACGGCAGTTCATTGTCCGAAAAATAACCGATTATGTTTTTATCCGTTTTGTTTGCGACCAGTTTTTGTGCCATCTCATCGCAATAGGTTTCAAATTCCGGATCAAAAACGAAAATACACTGATTAGGATATCCCGTATTGCCAGGCAACTGATAAGTTCCTCCACGTTTCTTCCCATATCCACTCATCAGGTTCAGAATGATTGAACGGGTCAGTACCTCCTTGTGAGAGGCATTGTAAGAGGCAATAGCTTCCTCATTACTCCAAGAACCAGCCCCGGAAAAGCCCAACGAATGAATCATTTGTGCTGTTCCTTTCATCCATTTTTCCTCCGTACCGAATTTGTCCAGCATTGCTTGTTTATTGCGTTCGGAAGTACCTAAACGTACTCCAACCACCACTTTCTGCAAATGCCGATACCCATCGGGATCAATCATCCACCATCGATCCCCGATGTGTTCTACCCTGAAAAATCCTGTAGCCTGATGCCTAGGAGCATCCAAATCACTTCCATACTCATTCACATGTACTTTACCAGTAGGTTTGAACCCATCCAATTGAGCAATAGTACGAGTATCATACTCTTTCCAGGGAAGATCTTTCTGTCCTTTCACCCACGGACGGGCAGTGACCTTAAATGTACGTCCCTGGGCATAACCAAACTGGGATAACAGCAGCAAAAACAATATAACTATACTATTTTTCATCATCTAATATTCTTTTACGATTCGTATTGCATTTAAAATGGGCACAGACTCCACCGCTCCAAAACGAACGACAAGCCCTTTTCCTTGTGAAACCGGAACAATATATTTCTTAATAACCGCACGTTCGGAACCGTATTCTTCTGCAATATTCATTTGTCCGGCAACAGATACCCCATTTATATCCACAGAAAATACCCGGTTAATATAGTCCTCCCTCACCACATCATTTCCCAAATTATACACCAAAGCCTCTCTTTTATTTTCAGAAGTAAGTTCCGTCCAATACAAATATACAGCATAGACACCATCCGGCACATCTGCCTTAAAAGCCTCAATGCCTACTCGCTGTGTCTGAAAGATAGGATCCTGATCCGTCCCCAGTATATCTGTATCGCTGGCAGGCAAAGAACCGTAACGAGTTTTGTTAGGAGCCACCTCCCCACCAATATATCCCCATGAACCTTCTTCATAAACCTGTTCGGGTATCCAGCACATCTCTGCTGTCCGATCCTCAAAATAGCGTCGAGCCCCCAATAACACATTGATCTCCGTAAAGCCATTCTTCACATTGACACATTTAAAATCACAGACATACTGGTCACGATATTCACGTCCCTCCTTTTCTATCACAGCATCTACCACATTCTCTCCGTTCACAAAAGGAATGTCCACGGAAACAACCTTATCTGTTACCGGATATACTCCCAAACTTTTTCCATTCAAAAAGACTTCCACCTTATCCGCGTTAGTATAGACTTTCAGGGGTTGCGTACAGCTCTTTCCATCCCGACTGGCCCCTGCCCTGTTCTTCCAAGATTTAGAAGCAATATGCAGGATAGGTGACTCTTTCAGATAAGCCTGATAAAGATAATACCCGTCCTTACGTTCTCTATCCGTACTTACCAACCCTTTATTGTTAACATGAGGCATGGCATTTCTTCTGGCTTCGGAATAAAAATCATTCAAATTCCAAACCATAGCCCCCACTATATAATCCCTCTTTAGAATTTCAGGCAAATAATGTTCATGATAGACAGAGCCAAACTCACAACTAAAATCAAACCGCATCGGTGAAAAAGAATGAATACGAGTATCCACATCCGCCCCATATTCGGTAATAAGCAACGGTTTATGAGGAAACTCTTTATGAAGTTCTTCCAGTTTCTCTTCAAATCCGCCCAAATTACCACCATACCATCCATTATAAAGATTAAATCCCAATAACATTGGCAGTTCAGTAATCCCTGCTTCCTGATAGATTTGGGAAGCAGAATGACAAGGCAACATGGTATAGCGTTCCGAGTCCAGACTTCTGATCTGCGCCTCAACAGTCGAAGCTATTTGATGAAGAAACTTCATATATTCCGCCCGTTCTTTCTTGTTGTCAGGATTAAAGGGAGGACGCAAAAGCACTTCATTCATGTAAGCCCAAATGATGACAGATGGATAATTATAGTTCTGATAAACCATTTCCGTAGCCTGTTCCACACAGTTATCCATAAACGCCCTACTTTGAGTAATAGCATTTACAATCGGAATTTCAACCGAAGTCAACAGCCCTAACTTATCACACATCTGCATCACAACCGGATCTTGCGGATAATGAGCCACTCGCAGGAAATTACTTCCCATATCCTTACTCAACTGTATATCCCGGATATGCATTTCATCCCGCAAGGCATTCCCCATTCCTTTGTAATCCTGATGCCGACTGGTACCAATCAATTTCCGATATTTCCCGTTCAGGAAAAAACCTTTCTCTGCATCAAAATGATATTCACGGATTCCCAGCGGATTAACAACGCAATCGAGAACTTTTCCCTTTTTATCCTTCAAACGGCTATACACCTTATATAAATAAGGAGAATCAACATCCCACCGTTTGGGTTGCGCAATAGTCATCAACGCTTTAAAGGCTACATTCTTCTCCCCTGCCTTCACATTCACTTTCTTTGCGGAAAGTGCCACTCTATTGCCGTCTGCATCCAAAATCTCCGTTTCAAGAATCAATGTCTGATTACTTTTCAAAGCGTTGGACAAGAATGTTTTTGCACACACTTCCGCTTGAGCATCTGTTATCCCAACTGTTTTGAGATATACTCCACTGGAAGCATAATGAGTGGTAGACAGTTGCACGGGTGAAGTATACACCAGATAAACATCCCGATAAAGTCCGCCGAAGAAAGTGAAGTCTGCCGAAAGAGGAGCAATATCCGGATTATGAGAGTTGTCAACACTCACTGCCACCAAGTTGCGTCCGGTATGAACATAGTCAGTCACATCAAACGTGAAAGCCGAATAACCACCTTTATGATTCCCTACCAACTTTCCATTCACAAATACATTTGTCTCCTGATTGGCTCCTTCAAAACAAAGATAAACTCTTTGACCGGCAATCAGTTCCTCCACTGTCACGGCTTTCCTGTACCAGCCTTTTCCCCGGAAGTAACCGGGAATTTCATCTTCTGCATCTTTTGCATTCCAAGTATGAGGAATGGAAACGTCAGTCCAACCGGACACATCAAAGTCAGCAGTGGACGCGTCTCCCTCAAAGAGAGAGAACTTCCAACCATCGTTGATCGTTTGCGTCACACGCTGACCACAGACCGTGCCGGTAACAATCAATAACAAGCAGGCTAAGATTATTTTTCTATATACCTTACACATACCTAATACCATTATTTCAAGATTGAACGGACTGCACGAATGTATCTTGCCCCAGTCTTTTTCTCATTTGCTTTATCCCAGGCAAGTGGTTTTCCAAAACGTACATAAAATGCCTTTGTACCACTTGACGTTTCACGACTAGCCCAATAAGAATCCCCATTAGAAGATGCCGCTGCCGTATTCATAGCAGTTCCTCCTGCATTAGTAATCACCAGATCCCATGCTTCACGATTTGCTTTTTCAAAATCAGTAATCGCATTCGGAGTATTCTCTGTTGCATCTGCTACTTTAGTCCCATTATAGGTTTCAAACATCTGTTCCAGATCCGATCTTGTAGGCCAATACCATCCGGAACCTTTATCCATGCAATATTTAAGAGCAGGCATTTCCACTGCATTCGGCAATGCTGCCAAGGCAGTAGTATTTGCTAAACCGTCATCATTAGATAAAGTCAAACCGGTAGAAACCGGAGAGCCTGCTGTAGACCATGCCAAATTCTCTCTGTCCAACGACATGATTTTAGCTTTACCACGATTAGTCGCGTCTACCCAGAAAACAATGCCTCCCTTCAACGCTCCATTATCCGCAATTACCTGTCCAACCGCAAACTCGGAACTTAAAAGTCCTTTCTGTGTAATCGTAACCTCTTGTTTAGACACCTTTGCTCCGCTTCCGGCTGTTACCGTAGCAGTCGTTACCCGGTTAGAGCTATTCAGATTAGGAGATAATGTCCAAAAATAAAGAGTTTTATTTGTTACATCAACATACGCTTTCACCCAAGATTCATCAGTGATATTTATTGCAAATTCCGTCTCATCAGAAATCATTGTAATTACCTCTGATTTTGCTACCGCATCAGGAGTAATAGTCACCGTATTGGTACTCAGTTCGAGGGAAGCGTCTCCCTCGGCAGCTACATTTTGATTCACTGTTACCTCCACTGCTTTTGCAGCTGCGCCAGTACCGGCTGTTATTGTAGCAATTGTCGTACGAATATTACCAGTGCCATTCTTCGATTTTGCCTTGAACGTAACTGTTGTGCCTGAAATAATATACGAAAGCCAGGAATCATCTGCCAACACTACACTGAATACACTCTTATTGGATGTCAACGTAACATTTGCTTCCGCTTCGTTAGCACCTTCCAATGTCACAGGATTAGGAGTAACCGTCAAAGTTGCCGGCTCTTCAGGATAAGTATAATCACCAATTGTGCGCATACATCTCACAAAACGGTTGGTAGCTGTTTTATTTCCTGCATCAGCACCAGACTTTCCGAAACGTACCCAATAAGCCTTATCCCCTGCTGCATTTTCCGTACTCGACCAATAGCTTTCCCCATTGCCCGAACCGGCAGCCTCATTTATCACATCACCCTGCAAATCGGTCAACATCTTATCAAATGCCGCACGTGCCGCTTTTTCAACTTCCGTCAACTTATCGGGTACAGTCGAAATAAAATCCGGATCAGTATGTACAATACCATTGTAAACATCAAACAACTCCCATAACTCATCACGTGCAGGCAGATACCATCCCTCACCCAACGACTGACAGTATGCCACTGCATCATTTGCAGCAGGAGCAGTAAACAAAGCCGTATTGACATATCCATTCACTGTGGAAAGCGCATTGTGAGACATCACGGAAGCCTCAAAAGGATTTCCTCCCTGACGTTTTACAGATACAGCTTTTCCTACCATATTGTCCGAAGGATCCACCCAGAAAATCATACCGATACCATCATCTACACTTTGTCCTACCTTCAAAGAAAGATCCGGTTCTTTGGAATCCTGTGTAACCGTTACTTCCACTGTGTATGAACCGCAAGTCAGTTTCACGACAGTACTCCTTGCATCCTCACCGTCATTCTGCGTCAAGGCAGTGTATATTACACTTTTAGCGTTTACATCTACAGAAAGCCACTCCGCTTGATATTGAGCAACAATCTGACCGACATTAGTATATAATAGCGATGTGACGGAAGAACCCGCCGCTTTTGCTAGGTTTACTTTTGTATCTTTACAATTAAATTCAGGCATCACACGTACCGACGCATCATCGACACAGGAAAGCATCCCTAGATTTAAAATCAATAACAGATATATTATTCTTTTCATACTTATTCATGTTTTACAGATAATCAATCGCTTAATACCAATTCTCATTCTGCGGAAAATTCTCTTTCCCCATCAAGTCAATCTGTTCTTGTGGAATAGGCCAACATTCGTGCTTTCCAACTACAAAGCTGGCACGACATTCCGCATAATCTTTATCTAAATAAGGATTTTCAACTTTCGTCTCACCATAATGCGCTTTCACTCTTTCACCCAAAAGTCCCAAACGTTTCAGCAACGGCCAGCGAACTCCCTCAAAATTCAGTTCACGAGCATATTCATCCAAAAGAATATCTTGCGTCAGAGGTCCCGCAAATTTGTCATTTCCGGCACGTTCCCATGTTTTATTGTAACAGCGCAGAGCATCCGTGCTCATCCCTCCGTCACGGCGCATATACGCTTCTGCCGCCATTAAGTAAGTTTCAGCCAGTCGATAGACAATCAAATCCTTGAATCCCGTTGTCCGGTCCGGATTATCGGCCATAGTCCACTGGTCAAAGTATTTTTTCGACATAAAATGCAACGTCTCACAATAGCTGGAACTTTTCGCAAGGGGAATCAATTCTCCATATTTAGGAGAATTAGGATCATTGTATTTGAAACGGTGTACGAACAATTCATTGTATCGTGTATCTTTAGCCTGATCATATAAACTCAATAAATAGGTATTCGGATAAATACGTCCCCAACCATATCCACCCTGATCGGCCGTATTGATGCAACCTGAAATTTTATTGATTCGGGTAGTGGTCTGAATAGAGATACGATGTCCGGCAACCGGAGTTCCGGAACCTCCTCCACCCAAGTTTTGTGAATATTGGAAACTCCACAATACTTCCGGGGATTTCAAATCTGCGCTATTAAATACATTCTCGGCCTTCTTTTCCATCGAGTAGATACCCTCCTGTTTAAAGATATCTTCACATTCCTCAATGACTGTATCCCAATCTGACTCCCACATGGCAACCTGTGCACGGACATGTTTGGCAGTCGCTTTCGTTACTCGTCCATACAGCACATTTCCGTTATTTTGAGGAAGCGACCAGTCCAGACCTTTCATCGCATCATCCAAATCAGTCGTCATCAGCGTCATCAGTTCTTCGTGAGAAGCCGGTTTATACTCCCGTTTCAGATTATCGACAGTGGTCGGAGTGACGTTCAGATAAAGACGGTCAAAGCGTTTCCAAAGTTCAAAATAGCTCCGTCCTCTGAAGAATTTCGCTTCACTCCATGCGTGCAATACATCGCTGTCATCCAGCCCCAAGGCTTCCGCGGCTACAATAATTTCATTTGCTTTTCCGATAATACCATAGTGATGTTTCCAGAACTTATTGACATCTCCAGTACTTGGAGTAAAACTTGTATTCAAACGTCCGATTGAAGTAGAGACACCTGCCCTAAGTGTGGCAATATCCGTATTAAAGTCACACATGGTAACGATGTACAAATTAGATTCATTATTATCCGCTCCACCCGGTAACTCACGTGCCAGGGAATACAGACCTGTAACGGCAGTATTCAATCCTTCGGGAGTAGTGAACAGATAATTATTTGTAACAGCTGTTTTTGATTCCAGATTTAATAAATCCGAGCAGGAAGCGGTCAACATTCCGCAAATGACAAAGGCTGTATATATTAACTTTTTCATAAGGATTCTTTATTTTAGAATGAAACATTGACACCGAACACATATTGTCTGGACTCCGGATAAGATCCTGGAGTCAGTTCGGGACTATAAGATTTAAATTCCGTAAATGTCAGCAAGTTAGTAGCAGTTGCATACAAGCGTAACTTATGAATCGGAGTATTCTTCAATAGTCGGGTGGGGAAAGTATATCCCAGTTGTAAGGTGCGTAAACGGATATAAGAAGCATCCTGAATGGCAATAGCACTCAAATATGCAGGGTCCGCACTATAAGAAGGACGTGGGAATTTGTTCGAAGGATTGAACGGAGTCCAATAATCCACCTTCACTCCATTCAGTTTTCCACGTAAAGAACCACCGGAATTATACTCGTACAAATAACCGTTCTTAATCTTTCTGCCGGAAACTCCATACCAGTCCATGAACAGGTCAAATCCTTTCCAGTTCCATGTAGAAGAAAGGGAGAGTGTAAACTTCGGATCTTTCCGGATAGGTACCCTGTCATCAGCTGTAATCTTTCCATCCCCGTTGTTATCACGCACTTTGACCATTCCCGGTTCAATAGCGCCACCATAATCAATCGGACTGTCGGCCACACCGTCATTATCACTGTCATAAGTATTTCTCGGTGTATAGACTAGATTTCCCGTACCATCACGAGTAATCTCAAAATCATCATACTGAAAAATTCCATCTACCAGATAATCATAGTATACATTGATCGGTTCTCCGATAATCCATCCCTGGGCTACCTGACTTGCCGGCTTTCCGTTCTCATCGAGAGTATCGTCAATACGGACAATTTCATTCTTATACATGCTGAAATTAGTTCCGAGTGTCCAGGTAAACTCCTTCGTACGTACCACGTCACCATTTAAAGAAAGATCAATGCCACTGGATTTCGTCTTTCCCAGATTATCAAGCATGGTGGTATATCCGAGTGACGCATTCAGGGAACGTTCCACCAACAAATCCTTCGTATGAGTATTATAATACTCAACCGTACCATTCAGACGACCATTGAAGAAACTAAAATCAACACCAAAGTTAGCTGTTGCAGACTGTTCCCATTTCAGGTTTGGATTAGACAGTTCCTTGCCCGGCAAATATCCCATTTGAAAAACATCTCCAAACTCATATCCTTTATTATCAGCCAGTCCCAAAGTAGTATAATTGCCGATACCGTTCTGATTACCTACAATACCATAACTCACACGGAGTTTCAGGTTATCAATCCACGACACATCTCTTAGGAAACTCTCCTGATTGGCACGCCAGGCAAAAGCAGCTGACGGGAAAGTTCCCCATTTATTTTCTTTTCCGAAACGGCTGGAACCGTCACGGCGGACAGCCACGTTCAACAAATAACGATCTAAAAGTGAATATTGCGCCCGAGCCATGAAAGACACCAAGTTATTTTCATTAAACAGACGACGGGGCTTGCCTGTAAACTCACCCTGAGAAATGAAGTTCCAGTCTTTATCCACCGGAAGATTCTCAACCGAGTACCCGATAGATTTCGAACCATTATGGTCGACAGACTGAACGCCGGTTAATGTCAACTGGTGTTTCTTATTCCGGATAGGCACTTTATAAGTCACAATATTCTCAACCAGCCAGTTCTGTGTACGCGATTCATCGAGAACGGCCGTTCCTCCGCCTCCCGGATATTGGGAATCTTTATAAGAACCGTCTTCAGACGTCTGATTATAAACAGAAGTATTCAGGCGATAATTGAATCCCTTGAATGGCTTCACATCCATAAAAAAGTTCAGGCGGTAATTATCACGAGTTACTTCACGTCCATAATGTTCGGCACGGTACAAAGGATTATAATTTCCTTCCGAGTTGATATATTTTGTATACTTGCCATCAGCATCATATATCTCTGCCAATGGAGAACTAGTAATAAAATCATTAAAGTTACCATCCTCACGATCTTGTTTTGTCATCGCATAAGAAGAATTGATACCGAAACTAATCCATTTAGCAATTTCAAAGTCCAGATTCAGTCTTAAAGAAAACTTCTGATACCCCGATCCGGTAACCACCATTCCTTGTTGGTCAAAGTAGTTGGCACCTGCCGATACTTTGATTTTCTCTGTTCCTCCACGTACACTGACATCGTGATTATGATAGATTGCATTTCTGAACATTTCTTTTTCCCAGTCGATAAACTTTCCACCGGCCCATACCCGTTGCATCACCTCATCTTCCAACGCTTCGGCTATAGAAATCTCACGCGCATCAATTATTCCTTTATCATGCGCCTTTGCTTCACGACGAAGCTGCATATATTCTTCAGGAGAGTAGAAATCGAAATTTCTCCAAAGAGATTGAATACCCAGATAACCATTATAATTGACTTCCACTTTTCCGGCTTTACCACGTTTGGTAGTCACCAGTACCACACCATCACTGGCACGTGCCCCATAAATAGCCTGCGATGCAGCATCCTTCAGTATTTCAACCGATTCAATATCATCCGCACTCAACGTACTGAACTCTGTTGCACTGGAAGGAGAACCATCTATAATATATAAAGGTGCATTGTCCGCACTGATAGAACGGGAACCACGAATGGTAATCGAAGGAGTCGATCCCGGTCGTCCGGAACTACTCGTTACATTCACACCTGCGGCACGTCCACGTAACATATCAGCCACATTACCGGCGGGAAATGTTTTCATTTCATCCGCTTTGACCGAAGCTACCGAAGTAGCCACATCACTTTTACGCTGAACTCCATAACCAACAACAACCAATTCATCGAGCATTTTCGACTCTTCCACCAGATTCACATTCAGCACTGTTTTCGTACCGACACGTATCTTCTGTTCCTTATATCCTATACAAGAAAAAACAAGGGTCGATTTAGCCGACACACTGATTGAATATTTTCCATTTACATCCGTCACTGTACCGTTAGTAGTCCCCTCCTCCATAATATTAGCTCCGGGAATCGGTCCAAGTGCGTCTGTCACCACTCCAGAAACTCTGACGTTTTGAGCACTAACCTCTAAAGAGATAAGAAAGGCTGTCAGGAACACAGCCCATTTAATTACGATGTTTTTCATACTATGTAATAATTTGAATGATTACAGCGCAAAAGTCCCAATTATTAATGATTTCGAATAATAGAATCGTCCGTATAAAAGTTCAAATAGTACAATTCTCGTCAGGAAGCAGATATATAAAATTCTGTAAATTAAGAATTTGCATATTTCCGTCTATAAGCAGCCGGAGTAATATCATAAGCATTTTTAAAACACCGGATAAAATAACTTGGATTAGAAAAGCCGTAATCAAATGCTATATCAGCAATCAGGGCATTGGGATCATTCCGCAATTTTTCTGTTGCCTTTTTCAATCTCAAAGATAAAATAAAGTCATTCGGAGTCTGTCCGGTCAATGCTTTCAATTTGGTAAAAAGCAACGTTCTGCTCATACACATCTCACGTGCAAAAGTAGCCACGTCAAAGTCTGCGTTATCAATATAAGATTCCACAATCGCCGTAGCATCCATCAACATCTTTTTATCGATCGGATTGAACGGAAGGTCTTCCACTTTAGGTTCGTCGTTGCGAACAAACCGTTGTTGAAGTAGTTTACGAGTCTGAATGATATTGTTGCACCGGGCTACCAATATCTTGATATTAAAAGGTTTGGAAATATAATCATCCGCACCTGTCTGCAAGCCTTCCAAGGTATGTTCTTCCCGGTTGCGGGCTGTCAGCAAGACAACAGGTATATGGCTGGTCTGCAAATTACTTTTCAACTTCTCGCACATTTCCAGTCCGGACATGACAGGCATCATGATGTCACTTACAATCATCTGCGGTTGCAGCGAAGAAGCCCGTTCCAATCCTTCCTGTCCGTCGGCAGCCGTATATACCTCATATATCTGTTCAAAAATCTGCGTCAATACCTTACGCATTTCCGGGTTATCTTCTACAATCAGCATTTTCACCGTTTTATCCGGCTTCACCATTTCCGAAATTTCTTGAGGCTCTATTATATAATGTTCAGCAACGTGCTCATCTGCGGAGGAAGAGACTTCCATATTCATATTCGCATCCCGGTGAAGAGTAACGGTAAAAGAGGTAACTCCATTCGGTTCGCTTTCCACTCCGATGGTTCCCTGATGCAATTCTACAATTCCTTTCGCCATCGCCAATCCAATGCCCGATCCTTTGACAGTTCGTGTGGTTGTTGCCGAATCATCCTGCCAAAACCGTTCAAATACATGTTTGATCTTGGATTTATCAATGCCTACCCCCAGGTTGTTGACTGAAATCACAATGTCATTATCTCCTTCCGCTGACAGCTCAACAGAAATCCAGTCACCAGGCTTCGTATACTTAAAAGCGTTGGACAATAAATTATAGAATACTTTCTCTATCTGCGTCTTGTCAATATACAAATCTGCTTCTTTCAGAGTGGAAGAAAAGCGGAGATCTATCTTATTCAGTTGGGCATAACTATAGAAAGAACCACAAATTTCCTCTATCACCGCCACAATATTCTCTTTAGAAATCTTTAGTTTCAAGTATCCCTGATCCTGCTTGCGGATATCAATGACTTCATCCACGAGGTTATTCATCCTGCGGGAATTTTTATAAATATCCAGAATCTTATTATATACTTCAGGAATAATGTCCTTATGCATCAGGAGCATTTCGAGCTGGCTGGATATAAGTGTTAACGGAGTACGGAATTCATGCGATACATTGGTAAAGAAACGCAGTTTGGACTGGTTCACACTTTCGATATACTCTTTTTCCCGTTTCTCGGCCAATAAAGAGTGCCGCAAGGTTTTTCGTATCCAGAACATACGGATAATATAGCCGGCAATGAGGATAGCTGCCAGCACCATCAACAAAATAAACCATGCCCGCTGATAAACGGGAGCCTCCACTATCAGCTCAAAACTAATGGAAGGTGCTTCCTGACCGTGAACGCCCACCTGGTCGCCACGGACATGGAAAGTATAATGCCCCGGATGAAGATTGGTATAGGTAATCATCGTATTATCGCCCGCCTTCATATATTCGTTATCAAAGCCTTCAAGTTTATATTCCAGACCGATATTAGAAATATTATTCAGGGTGTTACTTGCTATCTCAAAAGTGACGGAAGAATATCTGGGCGGCAATACTAACCGATGTTCATACAATACGGTTTCTTTGATAAGCCCCAACGAATCAAGCGGTTGTATTTCCGTATTATCCACAAGCACCCGTTTTACAAACACATCATAGTCAACAGACTGTTTGTTCAGCTTTTCCTGGGCGATAGAGACAATACCCGCCAGACCACACACGTAAATATCGTGGTCGGACGCAATATACAGCCCTCCATCATTTACATTATTCAAGGGAAAATCACTCTGTCTGTTATAGTTCTCGAATGTAGTCGTTGCCAGGTTGAATTTAGAGAAGCCACCATTGGTTGCCACATAGATAGAACCATCCAAAGGACTCTCCACCAATCCGGTTATAAATCCATTTTCCAATCCCTGTTTCGCTCCGTACCCCACAAAAGAATCTGTCTTCTTATCAAATAGATAAATTCCCGAGCCTGTCGATCCCAGCCATATACGTCCTTTCTTATCACATAAAATGTGGTTGATGTGATGCTGCGCTGTACTCTGCGCTATTTGGGAGAAAGGATAACTATGAGCAGTACCCGCTTTGAGGTTGACTCGTATCAGATCAAAAGAGGTAGTCAGCCATAAATCCCCGTCTTTGTCAAACGTCATATCCCAAACCTGCGACAGATGTTTGGCAGCCAACGAAGGGTGTTCGAAATGATGAAGTCGAAGGTGTTTTTTATCCAATACAAGCAATCCTCCCTTGGCAGCTATCAATAAAGAATCGTGGCCGGCAAACTCTATCATTTTCACCAGATTATAGGCTCTGTCAACAACTGTTTTTCCTTCCGGAGTATAGATGTTTTCCGAGATAGATTCTATATGCCCGGTCGACAGATTAATCCGGTTGATTCCCTGATAAAGAGAAGCTACCCAAAGATAATCCGGCTCTTTCTCATAATAAAGAGACTTCACTATCTTAAAAGAAAGCTCCTGAGAATAGACCTTTTTTAAAGGGAAAAAGCGTTTGGTATGTTTATCATAATAGTTCAACCCGCTTCCTTCACTTGCAAACCAGATCCGTCCGGAACGGTCTTCGGCTATGGAACTGATAATATAAGAATTCAAATGACCGCCAACAGCCGTAGACGAGCGGTAAAAATGGAAAGCATCATTCGCTACATTATAATATTGGATTCCCTGATAGAAAGTCCCCAACCATAAAGTCCCCGAAGTGTCGTAATGCATCGAAATAATGGAACGTATATCGGCCGCCTCCACATTCAAGTCATATTCATAATCTGTAAACTCTCCGGTAAACAGGTTTAAAGTCTGCAAACCGGCATAAGTTCCGATATACAGGAGACTATCATTAGCTTGTGTCACATGACGCACATTATTATGGTTAATCGTATTTTCAGCTATCTTATGATGCCTGAAATGAGTAAATTTTCCATCTTCATCCAACCGTATGAGTCCTCTGTTTCTGGTAGCTATCCAGATACTTCCGTTTCTGTCTTCTGTTATTGAATTGACAGCTCCCACATCCATACGCCGGGTGATATGTGCAGACTGGTCAATGCAATATATCCCTTTGGAGGAAGTACCCACCACCACTGTCTGATTCTGACGAACCATGAGACTGTTCATCAATACATCCTCCTCATCCGAAGGAAATGAAAAGAATAATTCGGGCGTCTGGTCGAGGTTGCGGTAACGGTAGATTTCCTTTCCGGTAGCTATCCATAATGCATCGTGCGCATAACAGATTCCCGCAACTTCTCCTTCACGCAACACCCTGAAACGATTCAAACGCATATCATAAAGAGTCACGCTCTGCAAACTGCGGATAAAGAGCAATCCGGCTTTATTTCCGCAAACCTGCCTGATATTATTGATATTGATGGAATAAGGATTAGCGTTATCCGGTTTGAATACTTCAAACTTACGTCCGTCAAATCGATTCAGCCCGTCTTGAGTGCCAATCCATAAAAAACCGAATTCATCCTGATAGAAACAATTGACCGTTTGATGAGAAAGCCCTTGCCTTACGTCCTTAAAGCGCATATTGATATCCTTCGTCACATTTGCCATGCAACAAAGTCCCGATATGAACAGGCAATAAACAACAAGAAATTTAGCTTTGGCCATCTGTGTTTTTCGATAATTCAGATGCAATATTCGGGAAAATCCAAGATATATGCAAGCGTTTATTCAAAAACCTGATTGCCTATTGCCTGCAGACTATTACTCGGGAGGCGTATAACTAATCTCCCTATCGAATAAAATTAATCATCTGACAGTTAATTCTTTTTCGTCTGACTATAGTCAGACGAAAGTTCAACTATAGTCAGACGTAAGTTTAACAGTAGTCAGACGCAAGTTCGACTATAGTCAGACGATTAATTTTATGCATAAACAAGATTAGTTATCTCTTTACCAAGAAATAGTTTTTAGCATACGAAAGATTAAATTATACTATCAACCGCCTAAACACTTGTTTATCATTGGTGAACTGCGTACTTTTGCACGCCATTTAAAAAAGCAAAACAATGACCAACAAAACCAAAGGTTTTATCTATGGAGCGATTGCCGCTGCGAGCTACGGTATGAATCCTCTTTTTGCACTTCCGCTCTATGCAGCCGGAATGAGTGTCGATACCGTTTTATTCTACCGATACTTCTTTGCGGCAATCGTGCTGGGTATTCTGATGAAAATGCAGCACCAGTCTTTTGCGCTTCGTAAGGCAGACGTCTTACCCTTAGTCATTATGGGGTTGTTATTCTCTTTTTCATCACTGCTTTTGTTTATGAGTTATAATTATATGGATGCCGGAATTGCTTCAACGATTCTGTTTGTTTATCCGGTGATGGTAGCTGTCATTATGGGAATATTCTTCAAAGAAAAGATTTCCGCAATTACCGTTTTCTCCATCCTGCTGGCACTTTCAGGCATTGCCTTGCTTTATCAGGGAGATGGAAATAAACCACTATCGACTTTGGGAATCATCTTTGTTCTGTTGTCTTCCCTCTCTTATGCTATATATATAGTAGGTGTAAACCGTTCGACATTGAAAAACCTGCCGACCACGAAACTCACATTCTATGCCATTTTGTTCGGACTATCGGTTTATATCGTCCGTTTAAATTTCTGTACGGAACTGCAAGTAATACCATCTGTCTGGCTCTGGGCTGATGTATTATCACTCGCCATTCTGCCAACTGCCGTATCACTGGTCTGTACCGCATTAGCCATTCATTATATAGGCTCTACCCCAACGGCAATATTGGGTGCTCTGGAACCGGTGACAGCTTTATTTTTCGGTGTTCTCCTGTTTCATGAAAAACTGACTCCTCGGTTAATGATGGGTATTTTGATGATTATCACCGCCGTTACCCTGATTATCATTGGCAAGTCACTCATAAAAAAGATGGGGATGCTGTTGCAGATGAACAAAAAATAATATACTTTTGCTACTTAATCAATCAAAATGCAATTTTAAATCTCAAAAAATATGGTAGACGTAAAGACTTGCCTTGACAATGCACAAGAAAAGATGGATATGGCCATCATGTATCTGGAAGAAGCACTGGCACATATCCGTGCCGGAAAAGCGAGTACCCGCTTATTAGACGGTATCCGCGTAGATTCTTACGGAAGTATGGTGCCTATCAGCAATGTAGCTGCAATTACTACTCCGGACGCCCGCAGTATCGTGATTAAGCCTTGGGATAAAAGCATGTTCCGTGTCATCGAAAAAGCAATCATCGACTCTGACCTCGGCATCATGCCCGAAAACAATGGAGAAATGATCCGTATCGGCATCCCTCCCCTGACGGAAGAACGTCGTAAACAACTGGCAAAACAGTGTAAAGGAGAAGGCGAAACAGCTAAAGTAAGCGTACGCAACGCGCGTCGTGACGGTATCGACGCACTGAAAAAGGCCGTAAAAGATGGATTGGCAGAAGACGAGCAGAAGAATGCGGAAGCCAAACTGCAAAAAATCCATGATAAGTATATCAAACAAATCGATGATATGCTGGCTGAAAAGGATAAAGAAATTATGACTGTTTAAATCAATCAAAGATTAAGAATGAAGAATGAGGAATCACAATGCTGTATTATTCAGTTGAAACACAGCCTGAATTCTTCATTCTTCATTTTTAATCTGTAATCAATATGAAGGGATTAGTAATCAAAAACACGGGTAGTTGGTATCAGGTGAAAACCGATGACGGACAATCTATCGAATGTAAAATCAAAGGTAATTTCCGATTGAAAGGGATTCGCAGTACCAATCCTGTAGCAGTAGGCGATCGTGTTCAGATTATACTTAATCAGGAAGGCACTGCCTTTATCAGTGAAATAGAAGATAGAAAGAACTACATCGTCCGCCGTTCTTCCAATCTTTCCAAACAATCTCACATCCTTGCTGCCAATCTCGACCAGTGTATGCTGGTGGTAACCATCAACTATCCCGAAACTTCCACTATTTTTATTGATCGCTTTCTTGCATCCGCAGAGGCCTATCGCGTCCCTGTCAAACTGGTATTCAATAAGGTAGATGCTTACGACGAAGATGAACTCCGCTATCTGAACGCACTTATCAACTTATACACACAAATCGGCTACCCTTGCTTCAAAGTTTCCGCAAAGAACGGCAATGGAGTGGACAAAATCAAAAAAGCGCTGGAAGGCAATATTACTTTATTTTCCGGTCATTCGGGAGTCGGCAAATCGACTCTTATCAATTCCATACTGCCGGGTATAGAAACCAAAACCGGCGAAATCTCTTCTTACCACAACAAAGGAATGCATACTACTACTTTCTCCGAAATGTTCCCTGTAGAAGGAGATGGCTATATCATCGACACTCCGGGTATCAAGGGCTTCGGCACATTCGATATGGAGGAAGAAGAGATCGGACATTATTTTCCTGAAATATTCAAAACCTCCGCCGACTGCAAATATGGCAACTGTACACATCGTCATGAACCGGGATGTGCCGTACGCAAAGCAGTGGAAGACCACCTCATCAGCGAATCCCGTTATACCTCTTATCTGAATATGTTGGAAGATAAAGAGGAAGGAAAATATCGGGCTGCTTACTGATTAACTCTTTTTTAATCTTCCTTTCTTTAAACCTTTCCCATCGGAGAGAGTCTAATTATTCTAAAGAGATAATATAATTGCGATATACAATACTAAACCATGAATAAAAAGACTAAATGGGGCATCATTATTCTTGTTGGTGCCGGGATTATCGGTGGAGGAATCTACTCACAATTACCGAAAAAAAACGACGAACTAACAGCCGCCGACAAAGTGATGAGTGGCAATCAGAAAAGAGGGAAACAAGTTCTAAATGTGAACGCCAAGGTCATAAAACCGCAATCCCTGACAGATGAGTTTACCACTACCGGTGTTCTTCTACCCGATGAAGAAGTGGATTTATCTTTCGAAACGTCGGGAAAGATTGTAGAAATCAACTTTGAAGAAGGAACAGCCGTAAAGAAAGGCCAATTACTAGCCAAAGTGAATGACAGACAGTTGCAAGCACAACTGCAAAGATTGATTTCGCAATTGAAACTGGCAGAAGACCGTGTATTCCGTCAGGACGCTTTATTGAAACGGGATGCTGTCAGTAAAGAAGCCTACGAACAGGTGAAGACGGATTTAGCAACCCTGAATGCCGATATAGAAATTATAAAAACTAATATTGAACTGACTGAACTTCGTGCTCCGTTTGACGGGATTATCGGACTTCGACAGGTCAGTGTCGGTACGTATGCCTCCCCGACTACAGTTGTAGCCAAACTGACAAAAATCGCTCCACTGAAAGTTGAGTTCTCCGTACCGGAACGCTATGCCAAACAAATCAAAAAGGGAACCAATCTCAATTTCAGCGTTGAAGGAACATTGGATGCTTTCGGCGCACAAGTATACGCTGTAGAATCTGCCATCGATCCGAATCTGCATCAATTTACCGCCCGTGCATTATACCCGAATGTCAATCACACCCTGCTTCCCGGCCGTTACGCCAGTGTACTGTTGAAAAAGGATGAGATTCCTAATGCGATAGCCATCCCTACGGAAGCAATTGTGCCGGAAATGGGTAAAGATAAAGTCTACCTGTACAAATCAGGAAAAGCCGAACCGGTGGATATCATTACCGGCATCCGCACCGCATCTGAAGTACAGGCAATAAGAGGGCTACACATAGGAGATACAATCATTACTTCAGGAACACTGCAACTCCGTACCGGACTCGCCGTTACACTTGACAACATTGATTAATAATACCAGCGCCCTATGAATATATCCGAATTAAGTATACGTCGCCCGGTATTAGCCACAGTATTAACGATTATTATCCTCCTTTTCGGATTCATCGGATACAACTATTTGGGTGTCCGCGAATATCCGTCGGTAGATAATCCGATCATTTCTGTCAGCTGCTCTTATCCGGGAGCTAATGCCGATGTTATCGAGAACCAGATAACCGAACCGTTGGAGCAGAATATCAACGGTATTCCCGGTATACGTTCTTTGTCCAGTGTGAGCCAGCAGGGGCAAAGCCGTATCACAGTAGAATTTGAATTGTCCGTCGATCTGGAAACAGCGGCCAACGACGTACGTGACAAGGTTTCACGTGCCCAACGTTATCTGCCTCGCGACTGTGACCCACCGACAGTTTCAAAAGCCGATGCCGATGCCATGCCTATCCTGATGGTTGCCCTTCAGAGTGACAAACGTTCTCTGTTGGAATTAAGCGAAATAGCGGACCTCACTGTAAAAGAACAACTACAGACTATTTCCGATGTAAGTAGCGTATCTATCTGGGGAGAGAAACGTTACTCCATGCGCCTTTGGCTCGACCCGGTAAAGATGGCCGGTTACGGTATCACTCCCATCGATGTCAAAAATGCTGTAGACAATGAAAATGTGGAACTTCCTTCAGGTAGCATCGAAGGAAATACTACCGAGTTGACGATCCGTACTTTAGGATTGATGCATACCGCAGATGAATTCAATGACTTGATTGTCAAAGAAGAGAATAACCGTATTGTACGTTTCAGTGATATCGGACGTGCAGAACTGGGGCCTGCTGATATTAAGAGTTATATGAAGATGAATGGCGTTCCTATGGTGGGTGTCGTAGTCATTCCACAACCGGGAGCCAACCATATTGAGATCGCGGATGCTGTATACCAACGTATGGAGCAGATGAAAAAAGACTTGCCGGAAGATGTACACTATAATTATGGTTTTGATAATACCAAGTTTATCCGTGCGTCTATCAATGAGGTAAAGTCAACTGTATATGAGGCTTTTGTACTCGTAATCATCATCATTTTCCTCTTCCTGCGTGACTGGCGCGTCACGTTGGTGCCTTGTATCGTAATCCCTGTCTCGCTTATCGGTGCATTTTTCGTTATGTATCTGGCAGGATTCTCCATCAATGTGCTTTCCATGCTCGCCATCGTACTATCGGTGGGACTGGTGGTAGATGACGCCATCGTTATGACGGAAAATATCTACATCCGTATAGAGAAAGGAATGGCCCCGAAAGAAGCGGGAATAGAAGGAGCCAAAGAAATTTTCTTTGCTGTTATCTCTACCACTATTACGCTGGTGGCGGTATTCTTCCCTATCGTCTTTATGGATGGAATGACGGGACGATTATTCCGTGAGTTCAGTATCGTTATTTCAGGTTCGGTTATTATTTCTTCATTTGCCGCATTGACTTTCACTCCGATGCTGGCAACAAAGTTACTTATTAAACGGGAAAAACAGAGTTGGTTCTATGCCAAGACAGAACCGTTCTTTGAAGGAATGAACCGTCTATACAGCCGGTCACTTGCCGCTTTCCTTAGCAAACGCTGGATCGCTCTCCCATTTACTTTCATTACCATATGCCTGATTGGTGTTCTGTGGAATGCAATTCCCGCGGAAATGGCTCCACTTGAAGACCGTTCGCAAATCAGTATCAATACACGAGGAGCAGAAGGCATCACTTATGAATATATCCGAGATTATACGGAAGACATTAATCAGCTGGTAGACTCTATTCTTACTGATGCGGAATCTATAACTGCCCGTGTATCCAGCGGTAGCGGAAACGTGCGCATCACGCTGAAGGATATGAATGAACGTAATTACACCCAGATGGATGTTGCAGAGAAAATATCAAAAGCGGTACAGAAGAAAACAATGGCGCGTTCATTCGTACAGCAGCAGTCTTCTTTCGGCGGACGTCGTGGAAGTATGCCTGTTCAATATGTACTTCAGGCTACCAATTTGGAAAAACTGGAAGAAGTGTTGCCCAAGTTTATGGCTAAAGTATATGAAAATCCAGTCTTCCAGATGGCGGACGTTGATTTGAAGTTCAGTAAACCGGAAGCTCGTATTCAGATCAACCGCGACAAGTCCAGTATTATGGGGGTAAGTACCAAAAACATTGCTCAAACGCTGCAATATGGATTAAGTGGCCAGCGTATGGGATATTTCTATATGAACGGTAAACAATACGAAATTCTTGGTGAAATCAACCGCCAGCAACGAAATAAACCAGCCGACCTGAAAGCGATCTACGTCCGTAGCAATAGTGGAGATATGATTCAGCTGGATAACTTGATTGAATTGGAAAGCGGTATTGCACCTCCAAAGTTATATCGCTATAACCGTTTTGTGTCAGCTACGATCTCTGCGGGATTGGCAGATGGCAAAACAATCGGACAAGGCCTGGATGAAATGGATAAGATTGCCAAAGAAACATTAGACGACACTTTCCGCACTGCTCTGTCAGGAGATTCGAAGGAATATCGTGAAAGTTCATCCAGTCTGATGTTCGCCTTTATCCTGGCTATCCTTTTGATTTACCTGATTCTGGCAGCCCAGTTTGAAAGTTTCAAAGATCCGTTGATTATCATGTTGACAGTGCCACTGGCTATTGCCGGAGCTTTGGTCTTCATGTATTTCGGAGATATTACGATGAATATTTTCAGTCAGATCGGTATTATCATGCTGATCGGCCTGGTGGCGAAGAATGGTATCCTGATTGTAGAATTTGCCAATCAGAAACAAGAAGCCGGAGAGGATAAAATGAGTGCCATCAAAGATGCTGCCCTGCAACGCCTCCGTCCGATTCTGATGACAAGTGCCTCTACGGTTTTGGGACTTATTCCGCTGGCATTTGCCACCGGAGAAGGTTGTAACCAGCGTATTGCCATGGGTACGGCGGTCGTGGGTGGTATGGTCGTATCTACTCTGCTTACGATGTACATTGTACCGGCTATTTACAGTTACATTTCGACTAACCGAATCAAAAAACTACAAGAATGAAACAGAAAGGAATTTGCATGAAACGCATCATTTATATAACCATTGCATGTGCCTTCTTATCAGTCTCTTTTGCAAAGGCACAAGTCCTCACTCTAAAGGAGTGTCTGGAAGAAGGATTGCAAAACAATTACTCTTTACGTATCATCCATAATGAAGAGCAGATCAGCAAAAACAACGCAACATTAGGAAATGCGGGTTACCTGCCTACACTGGACTTCTCTGCCGGATATACCGGAAACCTGGACAATATTGAAACCAAGGCGCGTGCTACCGGGGAAATAACAAAGAATAACGGAGTCTACGATCAGACGGTTAATGTCGGTCTTAACCTCAACTGGACTATTTTCGACGGATTCAATATCAGTACCACCTACAAACAGTTGAAAGAGCTGGAACGTCAGGGGGAAACCAACACCCGTATTGCTATTGAAGATTTTATTGCTGCCCTGACTTCCGAATACTATAATTTTATCCAGCAGAAGATCCGTCTGAAAAACTTTCATTATGCAATGTCCCTTTCCAAAGAGCGCTTGCGCATAGCCGAGGCTAGTCACCTGGTCGGTAAGTTTTCAGGACTGGATTATCAGCAGGCAAAAGTGGATTTCAATGCAGACAGTGCCCAATACATCAAACAACAGGAATTGCTACATTCTTCACGCATCCAATTGAATGAACTAATGGCCAACAACAACGTCAATCAAAACATTATTATCAAAGACTCCACCATCGACGTACACAGCGACTTGCAATTTGATGATTTGTGGAATTCTACGTTAGCAACCAATGCTTCTTTGCTTAAGGCCGATCAAAACACGGTACTTGCCCAATTGGACTACAAGAAAATAAACTCACGCAACTATCCATATCTCAAATTAAATACCGGATATGGATATACGTTCAACAAGTATGACATCAACGCAAACAGTAGAAGAGGTGAACTGGGTTTTAATGCCGGAATAACTGTCGGTTTTAATATATTCGACGGTAATCGTCGCCGCGAAAAGAGAAATGCAAGTCTGGCTTTCAAAAATCGTCGTCTGGAACGACAGGACATGGAGTTAGCACTCCGCTCTGATCTTAGTAACCTATGGCAAGCCTATCGCAACAATCTCCAATTGTTGAATCTGGAACGTCAAAACCTGATAACCGCCAAGGACAACCACGATATTGCCATGGACCGTTATATACAGGGAGACCTCTCCGGCTTTGAAGTGCGCGAAGCACAAAAAAGTTTGTTAGATGCAGAGGAACGCATCCTCTCCGCCGAATACAATACGAAACTTTGCGAAATATCACTGTTGCAAATCAGTGGAAAGATTACGAAGTATCTGGAATAAGGAGCATACATTTGCATACCATAAAAACATTAAATAATAAAAGCCATGAGAAAACTAAGCCTTTTCTTACTGCTACTTTTTATCCTGACAAATGTTTCAGCCCAAAAAGCAACAGATTACAGAAAACAGCAAAACTACAAAGAATGGGTACACATCGCTCCCAAATTTGACGATGATTTCTTCAAGACGGAAGAAGCCCAACGCATCGGTGACAACGTGTTACTATATCAACAAACGACCGGAGGCTGGCCTAAGAATATCTATATGCCGGCGGAACTGACGGAACAAGAATATAATGCGGCACTAAAAGCTAAAGAAGATACCAACCAAAGTACCATTGATAACAATGCCACTACCACAGAAATAGAATATTTGTCACGGCTTTATCTGACTACGCAAAAGGAGAAATATAAAGAAGGAGTGCTGAATGGTATTCAATATTTGCTCAAATCACAGTATGAAAACGGTGGATGGCCTCAATTTTATCCGCGTCCCAAAGGTTATTATGTACAAATCACCTACAATGACAATGCAATGGTAAGAGTCATGAATCAACTTCGGGCCATATACGAAAAGAAAGCTCCGTACACTTTCCTTCCTGACAATATCTGCGAACAAGCACATAATGCATTTAATAAAGGGATAGAGTGTATACTCAAAACGCAGGTGCGCCAAAATGGAGAGTTAACAGTATGGTGCGCCCAACACGACCGTGTCACTTTGGAACCCTGCAAAGCACGTGCCTATGAACTCCCGTCACTAAGCGGACAAGAGTCTGACAATATTGTATTGCTGCTGATGTCACTTCCCAATCCATCTGCAGACGTTGTAAAATCCATAGAAGGAGCTATCAAATGGTTCCAAAAGTCTGAAATAAAAGGAATACAGAAGGAATATTTCACTAACAGTGAAGGCAAAAAAGATTATCGCATGATTCCTTGTGAAGACTGCCCTACTCTTTGGGCACGTTTTTATGAACTGGAGACAAACCGGCCTTTTTTCTGCGACCGTGACGGCATTAAAAAATATGATATATCAGAAATCGGGCACGAGCGCCGGAATGGCTATAGCTGGTATAACAAAGATGGAAGTAAGGTGTTGAAGAGATATGAAAAATGGAAAAAAGAACAGAATAAGTAATCACAAATGATGAAAAGTTGATATTTACACTGCAAAAGTAAATATTCGGAAAATCTTTAAGTCCTTAAAATAAGAAGAGGGGCTGTCTAACAACAAAAAAGTTAGACAGCCCCTTATAAATTCACGGTATTTACAACCTCTTCTTACAGTTTTATCCCAATAGGTATAAACCGGTTATTTTTTGCAATTCCACGGTTTCAACTGTTTAAAGAAGTCATTACCCTTATCATCTACCAAGATAAATGCAGGGAAGTTTTCTACTTCAATCTTCCAGATAGCTTCCATACCCAATTCCGGATATTCCACACATTCGATGCTCTTGATGTTATTCTGTGCAAGGATAGCTGCCGGGCCTCCGATAGAGCCAAGATAGAAACCACCATATTTCTTACAAGCATCTGTCACCTGCTGGCTACGGTTACCTTTTGCCAACATCACCATGCTACCGCCATGACTTTGGAACAGTTCTACATAAGAGTCCATACGTCCTGCCGTAGTAGGACCCATAGAGCCACACGCCATGCCTTCCGGAGTTTTTGCCGGACCTGCATAATAAATAGGATGATCCTTAATATATTGTGGCAAGTCTTCACCGCGATCCAAACGTTCTTTCAGTTTAGCATGAGCAATGTCACGGCCTACGATAATCGTTCCGTTCAATGACAGACGGGTAGCAACCGGATATTTAGTCAGTTCTTTCAGAATTTCAGGCATCGGACGATTGAGGTCGATCTTTACAACATCACCTTCACCAGCCTGACGCAATTCTGCCGGAATAAGTTCACCCGGATTTGAATCCAGTTTCTCAATCCAGATACCTTCTTTATTGATTTTACATTTGATGTTACGGTCGGCAGAGCAAGATACGCCCAACCCTACCGGACAAGAAGCACCATGACGAGGCAGACGGATGATGCGTACATCGTGAGCAAGATATTTACCTCCGAATTGTGCCCCCAACCCAATCTTGTGAGCTTCTGCCAATACTTCTTTTTCCAGTTCGACATCGCGGAATGCACGGCCATATTCGTTTCCGGTAGTCGGCAAATTATCATAGAAATGAGTAGAAGCTAATTTCACTGTCAACAGATTCTTTTCAGCAGAAGTACCACCAATTACGAAAGCGATATGATAAGGAGGACAAGCTGCTGTTCCCAATGTTTTCATCTTTTCAACCAGGAACGAAACCAGTGTACCGGGATTCAGGATCGCTTTTGTTTCCTGATACAAATACGTCTTGTTGGCAGAGCCACCACCTTTTGTTACACAAAGGAATTCATATTCCATACCTTCGGTAGCTTCGATGTCAATCTGTGCAGGGAGGTTACATTTGGTATTTACCTCATCATACATATTCAGAGGCGCATTCTGTGAATAACGCAGGTTTTCTTCAGTGTATGTTTTATATACGCCCAGTGAAAGCGCTTCTTCGTCAGAATATCCAGTCCACACCTGCTGTCCTTTTTCACCGTGAATAATAGCAGTACCAGTGTCCTGACAGAATGGAAGTATGCCCTTTGAAGCAACTTCTGCGTTACGCAGGAAAGTCAGCGCCACATACTTATCGTTTTCACTTGCTTCCGGATCACTCAGAATCTTAGCAACTTGTTCGTTGTGTGAACGACGAAGCATGAATGATACATCACGAAAAGCAGCATTAGCCATCGCAGTCAAACCTTCTTTTTCAATTTTCAGGATGGGATTTCCTTCAAACTCGCTTACTGATACATAGTCTTTTGTAAGCAGATAATACTCAGTTGTATCTTTTCCCTTTTCAAACATGGGCTGATACTTAAACGGAGGTGTTGCCATAAGTTTCTTATTTTATTACGTAATGTTAGTTAGTGTGGCAAAGGTAGTAATTAAGAATGAAGAATGATGAATGATGAATGAAGAATTAAGAATGAATAACGGAGAAAAGAAGGAACAGCAAGAGACAACCCTAAACTATAAAACAAGAAGCGGCGAACAAGCAATGCTATCCTCCGGCATCTGCTGTTCACCGCCCACTGTTTTGTTTACAGTTTGCTGTTTCGATTATTCTACGATAGCTTCAATTCGCTTGATAAGCTCATCTCCAAGAGCTGTTTTATCTTCAATATGTTTCAACACAGCAGTCACAAATGTATTGCTTTCGAAATCACCGCGTACTTGCTCAAAGTCCAGCTTCATTTCGTCGTGAGAGCCATCAGCACCGAATCCGGTCATGGAAGACAACGAGAATTCTTTCTTAGCATCCTCATATACCATCTTATCCAATCCGACAACAGCTTGCTGCCAGGCTTTCACGATACCGATGATATCTTGTGCTGTTATCGTTTCCGGATCTAAGCCATAAAATTCCTGAATCTTATGATAAGCCCATGTCCATTCATAAGTATAATAATTCTCATGCATTTCCGCGAAGCTTGCATTGATGGACTTCAAACGATTGACAGCTCCTCTCTCAATGCCATCCAGCAATCGGTCGATCTCACTCTTGGGGGCAATCAGTCCGGAAACATCCACCCATTCGCCAATACCAATTTCCGTATCGGGTTTCAGGCGTTGGCGGATTTCTTCATTGCTCTGAAAGTTAATGCCTTCCAGTCGTTTTATGATGGAATTTCCTAAGAACTTGTGGATAGCAATTTCATAAAAACGGATTCCGTTGTTCAAAGAAGAGTTCTTGATTTTAGCACTCTGGTAAGAGTAGATTTCTGAAGTTTCACCGGACACACGTTTCAATTCTTTCAAAATGGAACGACCTTTGAACATCTTCTGAATGGTATAAGGACTCAACAGGTTATAATTGATATAATCCAGCCTGTTCGGGTCTTTGCGGCTATCACGTTTCGGCCATTTTTGTGCATCACGGATAGTACCTACACTTCTCAAGTTGACTCCCGGAACCAGATAAGTTGTATTCCGCTGCTCTATCAGGTAAGAGAAAGGAAGATTAGATGTATCGGCATGATTGACATGACGTCCCATTACCAATGAGAACGCTCCGACACGTGCCGGCCACAAGATATATGAATCAGAAGTAGTCTTCGCTCCTCTTTCCATCGTTCCTTGATGAATAGGTCCCAACTTATACATGTGGTTGCTCTGATTGGATCCCGAGCCTGCATTCATAAACGAGAACATTCCGGCAATCAGCAAAGTAGACTTATGATGTGTCACAGTGAAAGGACCTGCAAAAATAGCACACGCCTCACCGTTCTCTCCCTGACAATTACTAAAAAATAAAGAATCGGAAGCGGAATAATTGTGTCCCAATTTACAGGACTGTCCGACGAAACAACGGGTCAGCATTGTGCCGTCATCCACTTTTGAACCGGAAGAGATAATGAAGTCGTCACAAATTACCCCGTGACCGATATGTACAGGCGCTGTCACATTACTATTGACGCTTCCATTGGACAAACGACAAGTTCCACAAATGTGACAGTAATCACCAATCCGGACATTCTTGATTGAACCTGTATTGAGAATCATGACATGATTGCCAATACTACCGACAGCAGAAGCGTGTTTGTTAGAATAATAATCCGCAATTGCTTTCATGCGGTTAATCAGTTCGGGACGATGACGATACAGCGCAAGTATATATGCCTGATGCGCAGATAGTTTGTCGTTCATCAACACTTCGCGCCCCCCTGTTTCATTCAAAACGGCCACTTCTACCCCATTACCGAAAGTGCTTAATCCATCCACTAAGATTATATCTACATTCTCAATGAAGGTATCACTACCAATCTCATAATTAGCAATGTAATTCTGGATATTTTCAATACAACAGTTATCACCCACCGATACATTGTGTAACGTCACATGACGTAATCCCGAATGTTTCTTAATTCCCCCTGGCAATGTAAATTCAGATTCGAATACCCCCAGTTTTACTTCACCCGAGAAACGGGTATGATGGACGTACTCACAATTAAAGCCCTCTGCCACTGATACATTTCCCCAATCATCGGCCAGACACGACTGGCTCTTCAACTGAAGTACCTCATCTTCAGTCAATCTACGATAGTCTTTCATTTTAATAATGTGTTAATGTGTCAATATGCTAATGTGTCAATTGACTACGCATGTTGCATAGAAATCGGCACATCTGCACTTTGACATATTGATTATTCTTCCTCTTCTTCGTAGGTCTGATAAAGAAAATCGTTATAGGGATATTTCTGAACGTGTAATTCTTTCACTCGCTGATAAACTACATTTTTCAGTTCGTCTATATTGATTCGTTCGCGGGCGGAAATAAAGAGGCAGTTATCCTCCATCTTTGCCATCCACGTCTTCACCAGTTCTTCGAGTGTTAAGTTTTCCTTTGTTCGGGGGGTAAGGTCGTCCGGCGCTTTCTCCACGTAGGTGTAAGCGTCTATTTTATTAAATACAAGTATCATAGGTTTGCCACTGCCGCCAATCTCTGCCAGTGTCTTGTTCACCACCTCAATCTGTTCCTCAAATCCGGGGTGGGAAATATCGACTACGTGCACAAGCAAATCTGCTTCACGCACCTCATCCAAGGTAGATTTAAAAGATTCGACCAGGTCGGTAGGCAACTTGCGAATAAATCCTACCGTATCTGACAACAGGAACGGTAGATTATCAATAATCACTTTGCGTACAGTGGTGTCTAAAGTCGCGAACAGTTTGTTTTCTGCAAACACTTCGCTCTTGGAGAGAAGATTCATCATGGTTGATTTTCCCACGTTGGTATAACCAACCAGTGCAACACGTATCATACGTCCGCGATTCTTTCGTTGGGTAGCCTTCTGCTTGTCAATCTCCGCCAGGCGTTCTTTCAGTAATGACATACGGTTCAGGATGATACGGCGGTCCATCTCGAGCTGTGTTTCACCCGGACCACGAAGTCCCACGGAACCTTTACCACCACCGGCACCAGAACCACCTCCCTGGCGTTCCAAGTGAGTCCAGAGTCGCTGCAAACGCGGCAACATATATTTATATTGCGCAAGCTCCACCTGTGTCTTCGCATTGGCTGTCTGCGCACGCATGGCAAATATATCAAGAATCAATGAAGTACGATCCAGTATCTTCACTTTCAGTTCAGCTTCAATATTACGAATCTGCTTCGCAGAAAGCTCATCATCAAAGATGACCATTCCTACTTCACGTTCTTCTTCCTCTTCGTTACGAATATATTGTCTGATTTCTTCCAACTTTCCTTTTCCGACATAGGTCACAGAATGAGCTGTGGGCAACTTCTGCGTAAATCGTTTCACTACTTCCGCCCCAGCCGTCTCGGCAAGGAAAGCCAGTTCATCCAGATACTCATTCGTTTTACGCTCATCCTGCGTTTGTGTGATGAGTCCGACAAGCACTGCTGTCTCTACTTTGGCTTCGGATATTACAAATTCTTTCATTCTTTACTTCTATTATATATAATAATGTGAGCGCAAATATAACAAAAAAAAAGAGGACAATGTTTTATTGCCCTCTTTTTCGTATCATCTGGAATTCAAAATATCCTATATTATTCCTATTGCAGCCGCTATATCATAGTCGCTATTACACCGCAAACAACAGACTTACGACATGACATCGCAATTTTCATACTCGTATACGTATTTATAAATAAGAAACCCGCAAATTCGATTAACTCTAAATCTGCAGGTCTCATCTTTTTATTTAAGACTTATCTTTATATTGAAGACAATTAAAAAATATTATTGAGGTAGATTATCACTCCATCCCTCTGTTTGTATAACTCCAAAACCTGAATTAACTTCAAAAGAAGGTATTGGGTACACAAATTTGGCAATGTTGAAATTAGTATACGCTCCATCTGCCACACTAATAATTTTGCCTAATCTTCTTGCATCAAAGAAGCGATGTCCTTCTTGAACCAGTTCTAATTTTCTTTCTTTGTCAATCACATCAATAATCGTCTGATCCTCTGCAATTTCACTATCATCCAAATCCGGGTTTCTTTTTGCCGCTACTTCCAACAGTTTTTCTTTAGCTTTACCATAATCAGGAGTTGATTGTTTCGCATACGCTTCTGCCTGTATTAAATACATTTCAGGCAGTCTGAAAACCGGCAAATTAGAAATCTGATTATTAGTGGTAATACCACGCATTTTTCCTCCTGTCCATGTACCTCCGAGAAGTGCCAGGCGAATATCATTAGGTGAATATTCTGCTATTGTTGTGCTATTTATAGACAAACCATATTTATTCCATAAGGTATTCAGCGCATTGGCGGACAGATAATCATCTTCAGCTTTTGCTATAAAGAAAATGTCCTCTGTTGAAACAGCCAATGTTGTATACATATTCTTATAACCTTCTTTAGTTGATACAATTGTACCACCACTTAGGTTTATTGCCTCTTGAGCAGCGGTTATAGCCCCTTCGTAATTTTTCATATAGAGTTTTACACGAGCTTCAAGTGCAGCAACCGCAGCCGTATTCATATACTGTTTACCTACATTTTCAACACCTTCTTTAGCATAATATTCTTTCGCCTTCGATATATCATCAAGAATCAGATCATAATTTTGTTCAACACTGACTCTTGACACCTGTGAATAGGCAGGAACAGGTTCAATAACATTTACGATACCTAATGTCGTCTTATTGGCTTCCGAATATGGTAAAGCAAACATATTAGTCAAATAGAAAGAGCAAAGGGCCTTAATTGCATAGGCTTGAGCGATGCATCCTTCCACTTCTGCCAAATCCCCCTTAGCTACTTCTTTAAATGAAGCACCTTCTTTAATGATACGCGCACAACGGTCGATAGCCCAATATCCGTATGCCCATATTTCTTCTATGTATGAATTCGTATCCTGTATCTGATAGCGGAAGATATCATAGAAATGAGACGTTGCAACGGAATGTGAAGTGATATCCGTTGGCGCATCTCCAATTGCTAATACGTCACGTCCCAAAAAACGAGATGTACCTAATGTATAATATACACCATTTAAAGCATTCTGAAAATCTTGAGTACTAACCAAAGCTTCTTCTGTCGGAACAGAAGTTGACGGTGTTTCAGTTAAAAAGTCATCACATGCGGTGAATGAAATTGCCATCCAACCGGTTAATAAAACAAATAATATTTTCTTCATTGTCATAAATTTCTAAAGTTATTGTTTTAGAAGCTAAGATTAAGACCGAACATGATATTTCTAGGCACAGGATATGCCCAAGACTGCATACCAGTAGATCTAGTTTGCGGATCAAACCCTATAAAATCTTTAGCTGTGATAGTGAACAAATTGTCAGCTGAGATATAAACTCTTAAATTGTCAATAGCCACTTTATTCATAAGGTTCTTCGGAAGAGTATACCCTAAAACCATGGACTTCATTCTTAAATAAGAACCATTCATCAAGAAACGACTGGAATAGGTCTCTGCTCCCGAGCCGTCTCCAGCTACAAATTTCGGTACGTCGGTTATATCTCCCGGCTTTTGCCATCGATTGTCATAAACATAGTTAGATACTGGGCCTAAGAAATAATGTCCAACCTGCATATCAAATGCAAATCCGGAATTATAGACTTTATTTCCCAACGTGAAACTAGTATCAAAAGAGAAATCAAACCCTTTGTATTTGAAATTCATTCCAAAGCCACCATAAAATTTAGGATCGGCAGAACCCACAATTCGCTGACCGGCTTCATTTACATTTTTCGTTTTCTCTTCTCCTTCTTGTCCTTTATACCACATTGGTTCTCCGGTTTCAGGATCTACTCCTGCATATTCCGGCATATAGAACGTATTGTACGCTTCACCAACTTTTCTTATGGTTAGAGTATTCTCAATTGGTTTTTCTGTAGCAAGTTTTATAATTTTGTTTTTATTTGCCGTACCAGTAAAACGAACATCCCAACTAAAATCTTTAGCCCTAAGCACATTAGCGTTTATCAAGAACTCTATACCTTTGTTTTCCATCTCACCTACATTTTTCAAGATAGAGCCAAATCCGGTTGTATAAGAAAGAGGTACATCAAATATCATATCTTTTGTCCGTTGATTATAGTAGTCTACCTCAAGTGTCAGTCTTTCGAAGAAAACGGCATGAATACCGATATCGGCTTTGGCAACTGTTTCCCATTTTAGATCCGGATTGGCTATTTGATAGGGAATAGCTCCAGGTTTACCATTATAAGAATATCCATAATTATATAGTCCCATTGCTGCATAATAACCAATATCCTGATTACCTACAGTTCCATAGCTACCTCGGATAGTCAAATCTGTCAACCAACTTTTAGTACTTTCCATAAAGCTTTCGTTAGAAATACGGTATTTTGCTCCGATAGACCAGAATGGAGCCCATTTATTATTTACACCAAATCTTGATGAGCCATCATAACGAAAACTGCCTGACAGGTAATATTTGTCATTTAGGTTGTATTCAGCATTCATAAAGAACGAAGAAAGAGTACTCGCTTTGGTTGAAGACCCTGCTCCTGTTGGTTTGGAAGCATTGTCCAGTTCAAAAACAGCATCACTAGGATATCCACTGGCAGCTGCATAGATAGTTCTATAAGATATTTTCTGTGCTTCTTGTCCCAACAATACATTCAAATGATGCATGTCTTTGAAAGTACGGTTGAAATTTACGGTATTGGTAATGGTTAAGGTTGTTGCCCGTTCCTGGTTTCTTTGACCAAGCATACCACTACCGGAATATTGAGGATTATAAATTGAACTGTAAAAAAACTCGTCCAAATCAATCAAGCTCAAACCAGCATTTGTCTTCCATGTTAAACCATCAATAATATTATAAGTGAAATATGGATTCACAACCAATGTAATCTGCTTTTGATTACGTTTATCACCTTTTTCCTTATCGTTAATGGCTACAGGGTTATAATATACGTTTGTATTATATGTTCCGTCTTCATTACGTACTTGTTCAAAAGGACGAATGTCGTATATTGCTACAATAGGATTAGTATATTGACTTTCAGTCATAGTATTGTTGATATCAGAAAGTGCTCCATTTACAGAAAGCCCATATCCTATCCGCCCGCTTTTTCCATCCAGACTGATACGTCCGCTATAACGTTTCATTCCAGTTCCGATAACAATACCGGTATTCTGAAAATATCCTCCACTAATGTAATAGCGCAAGTTTTCATTACCACCTTGAGCACTGATATCATACTCTTGTGAAAAACCGTTTTGTAGAATTTCTTTCAGCCAATCTACGCTCTTGATGTTTTGCGTCAAATCCACACCAAACCCATTCATCACATAAGCATTCAACCATTCAGCGGAGGTCATACCCTCTTCTCCGTCATATCCGGCATTCGTCAGTCCCTCAGTCCAAATCTCTTTGTACTTATCCAGATCTGTCGTACGATAATTATGATTTATCTTACCAATAAAACTGGTTCCGACCTTTGCATTCACATTAAAACGCGCTTTTCCAAGATTACCTTTTTTAGTAGTAACTACAATTACTCCATTCGCTGCACGAGCTCCATAAATAGCTGTAGCTGTAGCATCCTTTAAAACTGTGATAGACTCAATGTCGTTAGGATTGATATTAGCCATCGGACTTGCCGCCATATCCCCTGTTCCGGCCTTGTTATAAGCCCCCATTTTGTCTGTATAAATGGCAATACCATCGATGACATACAAAGGTTCGGTACCGGAATTCATTGAACCGACTCCACGAATAGTAGTAGAAGCGTATGCGCCAGGTTGTCCAGTCATGCTATTTACCTGTAAACCAGCGACTGACCCTTCCAAAGACTTCATAAAATTTGCATCTGTTTTTTTCATCAAGTCTTTGTTGTCCACCGTTTGAGCCGACCCCGTAAATGCAGCTTTTTTAGTTACTCCATATCCAGTTACAACAACCTCGTCTATTAGCTGTGCATCTGATTTAAGAACCACTCGCAAATTAGGCCTTATCGCCACTTCCTGTGTCTGCATACCAATGTACGAGATTTGCAAAGTCTTTGCAGAACTTGGTACATTCGACAAATTAAAATTACCATCTACATCTGTGATTGTACCTTGAGTGGTACCTTTTACCAACACAGAAGCGCCAACAACCGGCTGCCCGTCTTCCTCAGAAATCACAACGCCTGTGATTTTTTGAGTTTGGGCAGTTACCAGACCTATGCCCACAAAAAGGCATGCCAATAACAGCATCAATTTTCTTTTCATAAATTCTCTCTTAAAGTTTAACTTTACATTATTTGTATCTTTACTCTAACAATTTGCAAATATATCAATAAATCTGAAACTAACAATTATATTAATAAAAAAAGGTTGCAAATATAACATTTTGTTATTTTATATACTGTATTTGTGCCGATAAGCATATTTTTTCTTATTAAAAGCGTTGATCGATAAAATGAATAGTAACACTTTGTATGAGCAAAATGTATCCTTTAATATTTCTTTTGCTCGTTTTTAGTCATAAAACACTTTTAAAAGCTATTCTTTTTGCTTTTTTCGTAGAAGAACGAATAAAAAAGTGGCATTTAATTTAAAGTTTTGTGAATACTATGTTATTTGAAGATTTATTTTTTTAGAGATATTAATGCTTATTCGCCTCTAATATAGCACAGAATTACATCTAATTTGTTCTATTATTAATTAAAAAATGAAAGTATGGAAAAGATCAGTTACAACCTTGTGTTTAACAGAAAAAAGAGATTGAATAAAAAAGGAATGGCGTTAGTACAAGTAGAGGCCTACTTGAACAGGAAAAAAATGTATTTCTCCACCAAAATATATCTCAAACCCGATCAGTGGGATACCAAACGAAAGATGGTGAAGAATCATCCTAACGCCAATGTTTTGAATCGTATGTTGTATGAAAATATAGCTGCTATTGAGCATACAGAACTTGGATTATGGCAACAAGGAAAGCCTATATCGCTAGATTTATTAAAGAATTCGATTGATAAACCTCTGAGTAACGGGAGGTCATTCTTAACTTTCTTCAAAGAAGAAGTAGCTAATTCTCTTTTAAAAGAGAGTACCAGACAAAATCATCTTTCCACCCTTGAATTACTTCAGGGATTTAAGAAAGAGATATTATTCACCGATTTGACATTTGAATTTGTGTCCGAATTTGATAATCACCTGCAGTCTAAAGGCTATCACCTTAATACTATTGCCAAGCACATGAAGCATCTAAAACGATATATTAACGTTGCTATAAATAAGGAATATATGGATATACAAAAGTATGCTTTTAGAAAGTATAAAATTAAAAGTATAGAGGGAAGTCATACGCACCTGGCTCCGGAAGAATTATATCGCTTTGAAAATTTACAGCTAACAGGAAGATATACGAGGCTACAAAAAACAAAAGATGCTTTTTTATTTTGTTGCTACGCAGGGTTACGATATTCTGATTTCACCAGTCTGACCTCCGCAAATATTGTTGAATTCCATCAGGAAACCTGGATTATATACAAGTCTGTTAAAACTGGTATTGAGGTACGTCTTCCTTTATATTTATTATTTGAAGGCAAAGGAATCGAGATATTGCAACGCTATAAAGATGATCTTGACAGCTTCTTTAAGTTGAAAGACAATTCGAATATCAACAAAGAATTGAATTTATTAGCAGGCTTGGCGAAAATTGATAAACGTGTGTCATTCCACACCGCCCGCCATACAAATGCCACCTTATTATTATATAGTGGTGCCAATATTACTACGGTACAAAAGCTATTAGGACACAAAAGTGTGAAGACTACACAGGTATATGCAAATATAATGGATATAACAGTGGTACGTGATCTTGAGAAAACGGCCTCATCAAAAAATAATAATAGGTACAAAAGCTAGATGAAAGTGTTCTGTTTTTAAGATTTAGTTTTAGAAATGGAGGGTCTAATTTTCTCTAATAGAAAGAAAAGTGTATAATTAAATGAAAGAATATGCAATATCAGTTTCAAAAACGCATATACATGACCTAAATACACATCGTTATTACGAATATTATCACTCGTCCCATTTAAAGGAATAAAGTGTTCCTTTAAAAGGAACGGGTCATTGGTCGTAGAGAAGCCCTTGCTTTCTTTAAAAGGAAAGGATTAAAAGCTAATTTATAACCCTGATAGCCTCTAATAGCTATTAGAATCCGGCATTTTGGGTTCTTTCATTTTAGCGTCAAATAAATGATAAATACTTCTTTTTACATAATTAGATGTAATTACACAATCTCTTTGATACAGAAAGAGCATATAACCATCCAATATGAATATTCATCAATCATATCCTCTGCGATTTTGGAGAATATTTGAATCCACCCCTGCATATTTTAAAATATACAGTAATAAAATATGCATTTTTTCATCTGGAGTTTTTCTTTTTCTTAGATTATCATTTGCTAATGAATATATTATTATAGTCAATAATTATTGGATATAATTTAGAACAAGAAACCCATCTTCAACAGTTAAGATGGAAATAAGTTTTAGCTTATATCACATAAGATAAGAATTTAAATAATTAATTAATAGATGGTTATGTCCTATTTTTGATAGAAATCTGGTATCATAAATCTGCAAATTAATACGTTTGGTAGGTATTTAACATATTGATAATCTGCATAATAACGACAACGAAAGATTTATTGCCGAAGGAAAATAAACATCGTGTATATTATTAGTAATCAAGATATTATAGTTGTATTTAGTTCTGCAAAGACTTTGCAAATTTCATATATTGGAATGCAAACTCAAGAAGTAGCTATCAAACCCAAATTGAAAGTAATACTAAAAGCCGATGCACAACAGCTTGAAGAAGTTATGGTAGTAGCTTATGGTACAGCTAAAAAGCAATCCTTTACCGGTTCTGCCGACATGGTAAAATCTGATCAAATAGAAAAACGTACTGTGGCCAACTTAAGCAAAGCACTAGAAGGTACAGCTCCCGGTATCCAAATGACTTCCGGAGGCGGACAGCCCGGTGAGGCGTCAAAAGTTGTCATCCGCGGATTCGGTTCGATAAATGCAAGTAATAACCCGTTGTACGTTCTTGATGGTATTCCTTTTGATGGTGATTTAAGTTCCATCAACCCTGCAGACATAGAATCGATGTCTGTACTAAAAGATGCCTCATCCGCTGCTCTCTATGGTGCACGTGGCGCAAATGGAGTTATCATGATTACTACCAAAAAAGGAAAAGAAGGCAAACCGTCTGTAAATTTAAAAGCATCATGGGGAGTTACTTCCAGAGCATTCCCGCGTTACAATACAGTCAACGCTAAAGAATTTATGGAAGCTACTTTCGAAGGATATAAGAACTACCTTTTAGATGACGGAGAAACCGATAGTGATGCTAGAGAAATAGCAGCAGGAGACTTGATTCCTACATTAGGAGGATATAATCCATTTAATGTATCAAATGACCAGCTGATCGACCCGGCAACAGGAAGGCTTAATTCAAATGCTCAATTGCTTTATCAAGATGATTGGATGGATGAAGCAACCAAAGACAGCCCTTTGAGACAAGAGTATCAATTTTCAGTATCAGGAGGTAATAGCAATACAAATTATAACTTTTCTTTGGGCTATTTGAATGAAGACGGATTAGCTGTAAATACAGGATTCGAACGTTTCTCCGGTAGAATGAATATTGATTCACAAATAAAGAAATGGTTGAAATCCGGCCTCTCCGCTTCTTTCTCAACCACAACACAAGATTACACTTATGAAGATGGCGGATCTGCTTTTTATAATATCTGGTATTCTTCAGAAATGATTGCTCCCATTTATCCTGTATATAAGAAAAATGCGGATGGCAGCAATCTGCTTGTTGATGGAGAAAAAGAATATGATTATGGCGTAAATCGTCCTTCATTCAGTAACATGAACTGGATTGCCGCCCTTTATCAAGACAAACGCGAGCGTAAATCTGATAACTTAAGCTCAAGAGCTTATGTTACATTGTCAGGCAAGGATTACGATGAACTGGGTTTCTTTAAAGATTTCACCTTGACTAGTAATATAGGTATTGATTACCGTAACCGAAATACATTAAATTATTATAATCCGGATGAGGGAGATGCTGCCGGTGTGGGTGGTGACTCCTACAGATCCGCGACGAGAATGCTTAGTTATACGTTTAATCAACTATTAAATTATAACAAAACATTCGACAAGCACTCGCTTGACGTTTTGGTAGGACATGAATTTTATTCCTATGAGAACCTATTATTGAGTGCTGAACGACAAGGTTTTCCATTCAATGGCTTACAGGAACTGGCCAACGGTGCTCAAATCATAGGTGGTACCTCATATAAAGATATATATAAAATAGAGTCAGTATTCGGACGTATAAATTACTCATTCTCCGACCGTTACTATTTATCAGGAAGCTACCGTACAGATGGTTCTTCACGTTTTCATAAAGATAACAGATGGGGATCATTCTGGTCATTAGGCGGTGCTTGGCGCATTTCAGAAGAAGCATTTATGTCCGGGGCTAAATCATGGTTAAATAGTTTAACGTTAAAAGCAAGCTATGGTGTACAAGGAAATGACGCAATTATAGACAAAGACGGATATGAAACTTATTATGGCTGGCAAAGCTTGTATGATATGGACTATGCAAATGCCAGTATGTCCGGTGCGTTGCTCTATTCTCTTGAAAATAAATCATTGAAATGGGAAAAAAATAAAAACTTGAATATTGGCATAGAAGGTACATTATTAGACTCCCGTTTACGCGTTTCTTTGGAATATTATATAAAGAAGACATCAGATTTGCTTTTAATGAAACCGAAGGCCACGTCTACAGGAGTAAACGGTTATTATGACAATGTAGGAGCGATGGAAAACAAAGGTATTGACCTTAGTATCTCCGGAGATATATTTAATAAAAGAGACTTTTCATGGACAATGGGTATTATGCTCAGTTCATTTAAGAATAAAATAACCGAATTAACATCAGGTACAGAACAAATTGTGTTAGGCGCAACTATTCTGAAAGTAGGTGAACCAATCCGTTCTTTCTATATGGCCAAATCAGCCGGAGTTGATCCAGAAACCGGCAGTATGCTATATTGGATAAAAGATGATCAGGGAAATTGGGTAAAAGACAGTAATTATAATAAAGCGAATTCAACAGATCGTCAATTATGCGGAAGCCGTATTCCTGATTTTTATGGCAGCTGGAACAATAATTTCACTTACAAGAATTTCGATCTTTCATTCTTGTTTACGTTCTCCGTTGGTGGAAAAGTCTACGATAGCAAATATGCTAATCTAATGAGTACTCGTAATGTCGGACAAAATTTCCATAAAGATATGCTCAATGCCTGGAAAGCACCAGGGGATATCACCGACGTACCTCGAATGGTATTACTTGCTAATGATCAGATAAGCGATCGTTTCCTTATAGATGCATCTTATTTATCACTCAAAAACATAACATTAGGCTATAACTTACCGAAGAAATGGTTGCAAAAAGCAGGTATAAGCAATATCCGTATTTTCGCAACAGGAGACAATTTATTCTTGGTATCCGCATTGAAGGGAATGGATCCGCAGTATAACTTCACCGGTTCACAAGACTATACTTACACTCCAGTACGTAACATTACTTTTGGATTCGATTTGAAATTTTAATCACGAATAAAAATTAGCTGAAAATGAAAAAACATATATATAAATTTTTGTGCGCAGGAATATTAGCAATGGGATTTACCTCATGCAACCTCGACACAGAACCCACAGATAAACTCCCCCAAGAACAACTACTAAGTGATATTGGAGGTGTGGAAGCTATTTTAAATGGTGTATACCGTAGTTTCTACAAAACAGACTGGTCGGAAGGATATCCAACCGAAAATTTCGGACCTTCTTCTGTTGCTCTCGCAGGAGAGCTAATGGTAGGTGATGATATGCAACTCCGTGAATTCGGTAATTATTGGTTTGCTTACGATTTCTTAAGATGGACACGCACGGAAATCAACAACAAATCAGACCGTCCTTATGTATGGTGGAACATGTTCTATCAGTTTGTAAATAATGCAAATGTGATGATAGCCAGTCTTGACCAGATAGAAACCTCAGAAGTTAAAAAACAGAAGAATTTAAAAGCACAGGCATTATCCTTACGAGCTTATGCATATTTTAATTTAGTTTCTTTATACCAATTAACTTATAAAGGGCATGAATCATCACCAGGAGTCCCTATCTATACAGAGCCAACAAGTATTGAGACTAAAGGCAATGGTCGTGGCACTGTAGAGCAAGTGTATAAAAGAATAAACGACGATTTGAAAGACGCAATTCAGTTGTTTGAAGAAGCCGGATTAACTCAAAGTCACAAATCACATATTGATAAATATGTAGCTTACGGAATAAAAGCTCGTGTAGCTCTTATTCAAGAAGATTGGGCTGCCGCTTCATCAGCTGCACAAGAAGCAATGAAGAAGGACGGACTAGGACTTATGGGAAATGATGATTTATTAAATGGCTTTAACAGCATTACCAATAAAGAATGGATGTGGGGGTCAGAAATTTTTGAATCTCAAGCTACCGGTTGGTATTCATTCTTCAATCACATGGATGCAGCCGCAGGAGGTCACGCAGCGACATGCCGCAAAATAACCTCATCAGTGTTGTATGATGCTATAGATGACAACGACACCCGTAAAAAGTGGTTTACTGCACCTACTGGAATGACACCTGACGAAGAAGACGAGAATACAAGTCTGACTCCAGAAGAAGTTAGCTATAACCAACTAAAATTCAGAGTAAAATCTATAGGGACATGGAATAGCGATTATATTTACATGAGAATGGCAGAAATGTATTTGATTGCAGCCGAAGCTGAATGCAGACAGGGAACCGGACATTTTTCTAAAGCTAAATCTCTGCTTAAAGAAGTAATTAGCTATAAATATGAAGATCCTTCCGAATATGAAAACAAAGTAGATGGCCTGCAAGAAAGCAATGACATCACATTGACAGAAGAAAATATGACATCAACAACTTTACTTGATGAAATTTTACTTCAACGTCGTATCGAATTATGGGGAGAAGGAGCACGTCTATTGGACTACAGGCGTTATATTGATCCGGAAGACTGGGAAATGACAATGATGATTCCAATGACAGAGTTCGACGGTAATGAAAGCTTAAATATTGCCACTGACCAGAATCCATAAATAATTTACTTTTTAATAAAACAAAAAGAGTAGATGCGATACATCCTAATTCTAGGATATAATACAGATTTATAAAGGTAAAAATGAGACTAAATTCTTTAAGGGCAAGCCTTGAAATTTAGTCTCATTTCATTTCTGTCAAAATAGCCACAAAGACCTTTGCCCTTCTAATCCCCCATCCTTTTCTTCCTTATTTCATGCAATTTCATAAAGTATACGTTTTTGTTCATCCCACCGACCAATATATTTTTTTTATAAAAGTAATTTAGAATAAAAAATGTTCCTTATATTTGTCATTTATTTACAACTTTATTTAAATACCCTAATAATATAAAAGAGTATTTGTTTCCGTCTATAAACAGTACGGTTATTGAATTGCAACTCTTTAAACTTCCTCAGAGAAGGACTGAAAGTACGAAAATATATGGATTATTTTTTAGAGAAAATAGACACACATACTTTATCACTTTTACAAAAAGGTGATGAAAAAGCCTTCGATGCTATTTTCTGGAAATACAATTCACGTGTATTCCATTTTATTCATTCACTTATATACGATAAAACATTAGCGGAAGATTTAACTCAAAATGTATTTCTGAAGATTTGGGAAAGACATCAGGATATCAAACCGGAAGAAGGTTTCGAAGCGTATCTTTTCACAATAGCGCGCAACATGGTATATAAAGAAACAGAGAAACGCCTACTCTCGGAGCGCTTTCTAGATTCAATCAAACAAACTGACGCCGACAAGCATTTTGAAATAGACGTTGATACCGAGTCACTTAAAGAATATATAGACGAACTGGTGGAACTATTGCCTTCCTCCCGGAAGAAAATCTACCTCATGAGCAGGAAACAACATCTGACAAATAAAGAAATAGCCGCCCAACTATCTTTGTCTGAAAAGACAGTTGAAACACAATTATATCGTGCTCTTCATTTCTTACGTTCCAAATTAACCAATGAAATGATAACCTTGGCTCTATTCTTCCTTTCTTCTAGTTTTAAATAGTGTTAAATATAAGATAAAATCTTTGTATCCCTGTAAGGGTTCTTGGTTCCATGGAGATATACATAATAAAAGCCCATGGATAAGAAAACTAACATATCGCTATTAGAATGTTTTATGCGGGGAGAAACATCTCCGGATGAAGAACAAATACTGTCTGATTGGCTTCACAGTCCGGAAGCTGAAGAGCAACTCTCCATTTATTACCAGAAAACTTGGCAAAACTCCGATAACGAACTTGTTGCTGAAGTACAGGGACGAATGTTCGAACAGGTAAAAAGTCAAATGCGCAATGCTACACTAGAATTGAATAGACGAAAGCAGAAACGAATGATGCGAATCAAGCGTTTATTCCAATATGCAGCAATCATTCTTTTGATTATAGGAGCAGGAATAGGAGGACATTTATATACAGTTTCTCTCACAGTACCCTCTACAACAGACAAAAACTATCTTGTTCAAACAGGAAAAGGACAACGGGCAAATATTACTTTGCCGGATGGGACAGTCGTCTGGCTGAATTCATATACCCAACTTCATTATAATGCAAATTATGGAACAACCCGACGAATTGTATCATTGACAGGTGAAGCATATTTCGAGGTAGCTAAAGATAAAGAAAAACCGTTTATTGTAGAAACAGAAGGAATGAACGTAGAAGCTTTGGGAACTACTTTTAATGTAAAAGCTTATAAAGAAGACTCACGAATCGTCGCGACACTTTTTTCCGGTTCAGTCCGTGTTTCTTCCGATAAAGATAACATTATTCTTTCCCCTGACGAAAACGCTACATTTGAACGGAGTTCAGGCAAGCTAATAATGCATAAACTGGATAATTCATCGTATGCAAAAATGTGGCGAAACAATGATCTTGTCTTTAATGGAGAAACGCTGGAAGAAATTGCCATACTACTTAACAGAATGTATAATGTCCAAATAGTATTTAAATCCGAACGTATCAAAAAACACCGTTTCTCCGGAGTAATCTGCAACAACAGTCTTGATAATGTGATCGAACTGATTAGCCTTACTTCTCCCATCACTTACGAGACTCGCGGAGATACAATAATACTAGACAATAGGTAACCCAATATCTTTCTAATTATTAACCTTTAAAATTCAATGCGTATGAAATAGAAAAAATAGAATACAAAAAAAGATAGCCTGACGGGTCAGGACTATCTCCTTTAAGCTTAAATCGGACTTTGAAAACTCACTCTGATACTGACAACTGGCGGAAGGCAGTGTCAGAGGGTATATATACCCGATTTTCAGCTTGTAAAGTTACATCTTTTTTATTGTTTTAATGATTAATTTTCTATAAAATGAGTAACATCAAGCATCTCTTTTCTCGAATATTATATATTATTATATTTTTGTCAAGTAGTCTAAGTGTGATGGGACAGATCACTCTCACCATGAAAGACAAACCTCTGAAGAAAGTGATAAAACAGATAGAAAAAGTAAGTGAATATCGTTTCTTCTACAATGAAGACTTGACTAATCTCAATAAGTCAGTCTCTCTCGAAGCACAGAATAGCAGTATAGACAAGGTCTTGAAAGACCTTTCTTCGCAGGCTCCATTCAGTTATCTGATTAAGCCTAATTATCAGATTGTATTATCTGACAATCTGCCTTCACAACAGGTCAAATTACAAAACATAACAGGACGTGTGGTAGATACGACAGACAATCCCATAATCGGTGCGAATGTTTTAGTCAAAGGAACCACAAACGGAGTAATAACTGATATCAACGGTAATTTCTCTTTAGAAAAAGTTCCGGTACAATCACAACTGCAAATCTCCTACATCGGTTATGAAACCAAAGAACTGGCTGTAGTCTCCGGAAAAACAAATATCAAAATTGTAATGGCGGAAAACGCTAAACTATTAAATGAAGTCGTGGTTACAGGCTTCGGACTTGCTCAAAAGAAAGCAACCCTGACAGGAGCTATTGCTTCCGTGGGAGCGGATGACATCAGCAGATCTTCAGCAGTAAACACTTCCGGGGCATTAGTTGGAAAAATTGCCGGATTGAATTACAGATCTTCAGATAGCCGGCCGGGAAATGCCACAACCTTGCAAATCCGTAATATGGGAACACCCTTATTTGTAATTGACGGCGTTCAATCTGATGAAGGACAATTTAACAATATTGACTTTAATGATATCGAATCCATTTCTATTCTGAAAGATGCCTCCGCTTCCATTTATGGTGTACGAGCTGCAAACGGAGTCATTGTTGTAACCACCAAGAAAGGAAAGAAAAACACCAAGAGCACTGTGACGTTAAATACCTATTATGGATGGCAACATGTATCACGCTTACCGGAACCGGCAGATGCCGTAACGTATGTAGAAAATTACATTCAGTCTGAAACTATTCAGGGAAAAACATCCCGTTTATATAGCAAAGAAGATCTGGAGAAATGGCGTCAAGGTACAGAAAAAGGCTATGTGCCATTTAACTGGTATGATTACATCTGGGTGACTTCTCCGCAATATTACGTCAATGCCAATGTTTCCGGAGGTTCAGACAAAATCAATTATTATTTCAGTGTCGGACACATGAATCAAGAATCCGCCATTCGAAATTATGGCGGTATGAAACGATACAACGTACAAATGAATGTCGAAGCACAAATTACTGATAAATTCAAAATCGGCATGAATATGAACGGACGTATCAAACAGTTGAGGAATCCGGGCGTACCGGGAACTGATGACTACTCCAACCCGACAGCAGCCACCTACCGTAATCTGCCGACTGTCCGTCCGTTTGCTAATGACAATCCCAATTACCCGGCATCAGTAGGTTCAGACAACGGATTAAATTTCGGGTTATTAAATTTTGAGAAAAGTGGAACCTTTGAAGACACTTGGCGAATGGCCCAATTAAACCTGAACGCAGAGTATGAAATTATTAAAGGACTCAAAGCAAAAGCCTTGTTCGGATATTATTTTGCAAGCGAATTGCTCAACAATCAAGAATACACCTATCGTGTCTATAGGTATAATGAAGCAACAGATGAATATGTAGATGTAGGTGGACGAGCCAGTGCCTGGAGAGAAAGAACGAATGCCTATGTTGAAGAGTTGACTTCAAATATTCAACTAGCCTATGAAAAAGCATTCGGAGCACATTCAATCAATGCGATCATCGGTTTTGAAGCGATAAAAAGAGATGCTCCAAAATCTTGGTTACATTCGATACCCGCCTCCAACTCATTGCACCTGATCTATTATGATACAATTGACAAATTCGAAGATACCGGCAATAATACACAAGCACGTTTAGGCTGGCTGGGACGTTTCAATTATAACTATGCCAACAAATATTTGATAGACTTCTCCGCACGCTATGACGGTTCATGGAAATTCCCACCAAACCATCGTTGGGGCTTCTTCCCTTCCGCTTCATTAGGCTGGAGAATATCAGAAGAAAATTTCTGGAAAGAATCAAAAATAGCTTCCATTTTCAGCGATTTAAAGATTCGGGGATCTTATGGACTGGTAGGAGATGACAATGTTGACGGCTACAATGCTTTTGACTATATGACAGGCTACGATTATAAACAGGGAGGAGGAGTCATCGACGGCTCATATATCATAGGTACTACCCCACGTAACCTGCCTGTTACTACACTCTCATGGGCTAAAGCCAAGATTCTGGATATCGGTCTCGATGTTGCTTTCCTAAACAACCGTTTGTCAGGAAGTGTCGATTTCTTCAGACGTATCAAGACTGGCATCCCGGCTTCCCGTGATGACGTATTATTACCGGAAGAAGTAGGTTTTGAGCGTCCCAAAGAAAATCTCAACTCCAATGTCCATACCGGGTATGATTTGCTTGCACGCTGGAGTGACAAAGTTAATGACTTTCATTATTCTATCAGTGCCAACTTCACCTATTCCCGTTTTTACAACTGGGAACAATATAATCCCAAATTCAGTAACTCATGGGACGAATATCGTAACTCCACATGGCACCGTTTCGGAAATATCAATTGGGCATACGAGTCGGACGGTCAGTTCCAAAATTGGGAAGAAATCGCATCATGGCCAATTGACAATGACAAAAAGGGTAATACGACATTACGTCCGGGCGATATCAAATATGTCGACCAAAATGGTGATGGCATAATCAATGATATGGATAAACGCCCTATCGGCTATAAAGAAGACTCCACTCCTGTTCTGAATTTTGGTTTTAATCTTGCATTCGCATGGAAAGGCTTCGATTTAGCATTGGATTTCTCCGGTGCGGGAATGTCTACCTGGAATCCAACATTAATCCAGAAAATACCATTTAACAATAATGGGAACAACCCGGCTTACTACATGGAAGATACATGGAAGCTATCTGATATTTTTGATGCAAACAGTGAATTGATTCCTGGCAAATACCCGACATTATTAATTGGAAACAATGCTAATAACCATAGTAATTATTGGGAAAGTTCCTTCTGGAAGTATAATGTTCGCTATCTAAAACTGCGTAATCTGGAATTCGGATATACATTCCCCAAGGAATGGCTGCAAAAATGCAGAATTAACAGCTTAAGATTATATCTTGCCGGACAAAACCTGTTCACACTCACCAATGTACCTATCGATCCGGAAGTTTCAGCCGGTAACGGAACAGCTTATCCGAGTATGCGAATTATTAATCTGGGTTTAACACTTAAATTCTAAAAGCAATGAAATATATAAAAGGATACCTGTTATTGGGTTTAACTTTAATATTAGGATCTTGTTCTGATTTTTTAGATCGTAATCCTGATCAGATATTGACGAATGACCAGATCTTCAGCGATGCTAAGATGATCAACTCCGTATTAGCCGGTTTTTATGGAAATACAGAGAATTGGGGGCAAAGTTTTGCCACTCCCGCCAGCTTTACCAAAGTGGACGACGGCTGCGTGACCGATGGTGGCCGTGATAACATGCAGGAATATAGTGATAACCAATGGCGAATTTATCCATACAAATACATTCGTAATTTAAATCAATTTCTGGCCGGACTAAGAGCAACTACCATACTTGAATCTACGGAGAAATTACAATATGAAGGCGAAATCCGTTTCTTACGGGCTTGGGCTTATTTTAGTATGTGTAGAGGTTTAGGCGGCGTACCTATCGTGAATGACAATGTATACGAATATGAAGCAGGAATGGATGTTTCAGGTTTGGCAGTTCCTCGTTCTAAAGAATCGGAAGTATACGATTATATAATCAGTGAATGTGCAACTATCGCAGATTATCTGCCTACGACGCCCACCACTAATGCAGCTCGTGCAACCCGTTGGGCCGCTCTGATGTTGAAAGCTCGCGCTGCCGTTTATGCGGGTTCGCTAGCCAATTACAATAACAAAATGGCTTCACCGATACGAACAGAAGGAAACGAAGTCGGCATTCCGGCGGAAATGGCTACCTCATATTACGAAACAGCATTGGAAACAGCTAAGGAGGTAATAAGCCAAGCTTCTGCATATTATAATCTGAACGTAACGGTTCCCAATGATTTAGGACAGAATTTTTACAATGCAGTCTGCGTCAAGGAGAATAACCATGAGGTCATCTGGGCTAAAGATTATGCATATCCGGGAGCTACCCATGGATTCACACAAAAGAACATTCCCGCTTCTTTAGCAGAAGACCAAGAACGCTGTTATTCCGGCGCTGTATTAAATCTGGTAGAAGCATTTGAATACAAGGACAACCGCGATGGCACAATCAAAGTAAAGGATGAATCCGGAAATTACATCATGTACAGCCGTCCGGAGGATGCCTTTGCCAGTAAAGATGCCCGGTTATGGGGAACTGTACTTTATCCGGGAGCAAAATTCAGAGGTAGTGAAGTGGTATTACAAGCCGGACAGAAAATTCCCGATGGAAATGGGAACTGGAAAGAAATCATTGGTAAAGCCGATTCTTACGATGAAAACAATCGCTTGATTACTTCTATTAACGGACCAATGGAATCAAACGAAATCCGTATCAACAAAACCGGCTTCTTTTTCCGCAAGTTCCTGGATGAGACAATTGGCGCTTCCACCAATTCAAAGATGAGTACGATGTGGTATCCACGTTTCCGCATTTCCGAAGCATATATGATAGCTTGTGAAGCAGCATACGAACTCAATAAGACCGGAGAAGATGATCCGTTAAACTACATTAATCCTGTTCGTATACGTGCCGGAATCAGTGAACTTGAGTCAATCACATTTAAAGATATCGTTCGCGAATACCGGGTAGAATTTGCTTTGGAAGATCATCGTTACTGGGATTTGAAACGTTGGCGCCTGGCTCACGAAATTTGGGATGGTAATTCGGAAAATCCGGATGCACAGCTCTACGAATTGTTCCCTTATCAAGTCAATAATCCGGGCAGTGCCAATGACAAAATGTGGGTATTCGACAAAAAGAAAGCCTACATGGTTCCTTATCCCCGTTATTTCCAGATGAAGAATTATTATAACTTCTTCGATAACAGCTGGCTCAATAAAAACCCGTTATTAGTGAAAAATCCGTATCAGTAAAACATAAAACTGTAAGACAATGAAAAAAATAGGAACTATATTTTCTTTGCTTTCGCTTTCCCTACTTGCTGTAAGCTGTGGTTTAGACAATTACGACGAACCGGAATCATTTCTGGAAGGGAAAATCACGTATGAGGGAAAACAACTCGGTTTGAAAGGAACCAATGGGGGGATTCAGCTACAATTATATCAAGATGGTTATGCCAACCATGATCCTATCACCGTGTATGCTACACAGGACGGAACTTTCTCCGCAGTACTTTTTGATGGTCCATATAAACTGGTAACCAAAGACAAAAATGGTCCTTGGGTGAATAAACGCGATACCATATACGTGGAAGTAAAAGGAAAAACACAATGTGAAGTAAAAGTCACCCCTTATTTTACAATATCAGACGAAAATATTACATTGGATAATAATATCGTATCTGGTACATGCAATATCCAACAAATAGTACAGGATGCAAAAATAAACCAGGTAATGTTATTAGTTAGTAAAACTTCTTTTGTAGATGAAAACACAAATATAGGCCGGCAAAATTTATCCAATATAAATCCGGGAACAACAACAATCTCATTAGATATTAGCAGCAATCAGAACGTACAGTCGGCCAAAGCGTTATTCGCTCGTATCGGTGTAAAAGCGACTGGGGCTGATCAGGCTGTTTATTCAGAAATTTTTAGGCTGAAATAATGACTCCGAGAAATAAATTAGAAGCATCTTTGTCAAATAAATATCTAATAGAAATTCAAAACGAAATCACATGATGAATAAGAACATGTTATTAATGGGAACTGCCTCTCTACTATCATTACACGCAGCAGCCCAAAACGATCAAAAGCCCAACATTGTTTTAATAATGGTAGACGACATGGGATATTCCGATTTGGGATGTTACGGAGGAGAAATACCTACTCCCAATCTGGATAATCTGGCAAAAAAAGGAGTACGCTTTACCCATTTTTGTAACACAGGGCGCTCCTGTCCTTCCCGTGCCAGTCTGCTGACCGGACTCTATCCTCAACAAGCAGGTATCGGAATGATGTCCGAAGATCCTCACTCTGCCGAAGATCACGGAGTACACGGATATATGGGATATCTAAACCGTAATTCTGTCACTATGGCAGAGGTCCTAAAAGAAGCGGGATATCATACTTATATGTCGGGGAAATGGCATGTAGGTATGCACGGACAAGAGAAATGGCCGTTACAACGCGGTTTCGATCATTTTTACGGTATTCTGTCGGGAGCTTGCAGTTATCTGCAACCTCATGGTGAACGTAATCTGACCTTAGACAACCAACAGTTGCCTCCACCGGAACAACCCTATTACACCACCGACGCATTCACCGACTATGCCATTAAATTTGTTGACGAACGCCCCAAGGACGACAAGCCTTTCTTCCTTTATCTGGCATACAACGCGCCCCACTGGCCTCTACATGCTAAACAAGAAGATATAGATAAGTTTGTTGGCAAATATCGGAAAGGCTGGCAGAAAGTACGTGAGGCTCGTTTCAAACGTATGGTTAAAATGGGATTAGTAGACAAAAACTGGGGATTGGCACAATGGGAAGGTCGCCAATGGTCGGAATTGACAGAAGCTGAACAAATAGAACTGGATAAAAGAATGTCAGTATATGCAGCTCAAGTTCATTGCATGGATTATAATGTAGGACGCTTAATCAGTTATCTGGAAGAAAAAGGAGAGTTAAACAACACTTTACTTATTTTCTTGTCGGATAACGGTGCATGTGCCGAACCTCATCGTGAGAAAGGTTTCGGAACTATCGATATGATTAATAACCCGAAAGAATGGGTGAATCCGTCCTACGGTCTGCCATGGGCACAGGTTAGTAATACACCGTACCGTAAGTATAAAGTAAGAGCATACGAAGGTGGAACTTCTACTCCGTTGATTATTTCCTGGCCTGACAAGTATGCGAAATACAATGGTGAGATAAGGCACAACAGAGCTTTCCTGCCTGACATCATGGCAACTTTCATCGATGCAGCGAAAACCAGCTACCCGAAGACTTATCATGGAGGAAATGAAATCATTCCTTTGGAAGGTGCAAGTATGCTACCGATATTGACCGATACGGATACAGAATTGCATGAATACATTTTCGGTGAACACTTTGACAACTGTGTAGTATGGTGGAAAAATTGGAAAGCTGTTAAAGATCAGAATTCTAAAGTATGGGAACTTTTCAACTTAGAGAAAGACCGTACAGAACGTGTCGATTTATCCAGAGATAATCCTAAAATTCTGAAACAACTAGTGAATGAATGGAACAAATGGGCAAATACACATTATGTATACCCCAAAGGTAAATAGCCACTTAAAACAGCATAAAGACATGATAAATGTCTAAAAAGCTTGCTCTGCTACAACAGAACTGCCCTCTAAAAGTTTTTGCATCTAACTTTTGGAGGGCAGTTCATTTTTTACAGCAGGGATAAATTTAAATTTAGGACTCTTTAGCCCTTCCTTCTATCCTTTATCATCAAGGAAGCATTCCCTCTCTCACAATATCCACCAAAATCGGTTTCAATCCACTGACGAAACATTCCACTGCAATCACCATCAGAATCAATCCCATCAGACGCATCATCACATTATTCCCCGTCTCTCCCAATACATTTACTAATTTCGTGGAAGCACGAAGAATAAAAAAAGTCAGCAGATAAATCAAAGCAATAGTACCGATTAATATTCCTTTCATTTCATAAGAATGAGCATCCTGCATCAAGACAATTGCATTGGCAATCGCTCCGGGACCGCACAACATAGGAATGCCGAGAGGAGTGATAGAGATATCATCCGCATATGTTTTGATTTCTTCATCTTTCAGTTTCATCGGTGTATAACGGGCTTGAAGCATATCAAAGCCTATCTTGAAAATAATCACCCCGCCGGCAATACGGAAACCATTGGTAGAGATACCGAAGAACTTGAAAAGGAACTGGCCGGCAAAGACAAATACCATTAATGTAATAAACGACACAATGGTGGCGCGACGTACGATAGACTGACGCTCCTTATCCGTCATACCATGGGTCATGGTAAGGAAGACAGGCATCGTTCCCAATGGGTTGGTCAACGTAAAGAATGAAGTGAAACAAAGTAAGGCAAAAGGCAGAAGCGTACTATCCATGATTATATCGTATTTTATACAAAACTAAAACGCAACAAAAATACGACTTAATCCAGAAAACCTATAATAAATTCATTAATTCTTTCAAGGAATGAATGTGATAAGTAGGGAGGAAAGGGAAAGTAGTCCGTTCCGTCACATTGTAGAAAGCCTGATGCATTCCTACTCCATGTGCCCCGGTTATATCTGCCTCCCAACTGTCACCAATCATCAAGGATTCGCTCAATTCGGATTGAGTAGCCGACAAGGCAAAATAGAATATCTCCGGCCAAGGTTTCAGCACTCCGAGATCTTCCGAGAGAATCACCTTTCTGAAATATCCGTCCACTCCAGCCGAACGCATCTTGCGTGATTGCAATTCACGAAACCCATTAGAAAGGATATAGAGATTATATTTAGGAGCAAGAAATTCCAACACCTCCTTCGCATGAGGCATCAAAGTACTTTTGGTAGGAATAATCGCGAAAAAATCTTTCGAGAAGCGTTCGGCGAGCGATTCATCTTTTACTCCCACAGCCTGTAAAGGATAAAAGAAACGCTGGCGATTCAATTCATCCTTTGTTATCTTTCCTTCACCGTACTCAATCCAAAGTTCGGTATTTCTTTGTTGATAAAGGGTGTAATAATGATCGAACGAATCAAAATAGCGGTCGAACGAATATTTCTGATATACTTCTTCAAAAGTATCACGGGCATTTTGAGAGAAAGCCCAAATGGTGTCATCAAGATCAAAAAAGAGATTTTTATATTTCATCAGTAGTTATGCGTAATAAGAAATAAAAAAGCCAATGTGCTAATTTCTTGAATCCAGGAATCAGCACATTGGCAATTCAAAAAGGGATATCTACCTTATTTTACCTGGATAACCAAGTATCTGGATACACTCCAGAATTCAGTAGGATTAGTAATCTTCAGTGTCAACTGGCCTTTGTCATCTTTTACCAATTCATAAGAACCGGACGGATGAGTAGTCAGTAACTCAGCACGTTTAGAGTACAACTTGATTTCTTTTGTTGTACGGATATCGATTTGAGTGAAATAATCCTTATTGAAATCAGCGCTCTTCAATACATCTCCACTCTGAAGAATCTTTTGAGCTTTCAATTCAGATTTAGTACCGAATACAAACCAAGCAGCATTCAGGCTCTTTTCCTGTTCAGCAACAGTTTTAGCTTTTGCTTCGTTTTCTGCAGCCAACGTTTCTTTAGCGGCAGACAAGTCGCTGACAGCAGCATCCAGTTCCTGGATACGGATATTCTTGGAAGCCAGTTCTGTTTGAAGTTCTTCGATACGCTGTTGTTTAGCATTCAATTCAGCAGTCAAAGCGGCAACAGCTTTTTTCATCTGTGCAGAATTGTAATTGCTATTCTTCAACTGTGCCTGTAATTTTGCAATCTGCGCTTTGTTTTCTTCCATTTGCTTGGAGATAAATTCGATATCAGAAGCAATCTGTTGCTTGGCACTGGCAGAGTTTTCAGTGATGGTCCCACGCTGCAAGTCAACACGGCTTTCGGCAGCATTGATCTTACGAAAACCTTCCTGAACTTCATTGAAAGTACCCATCATATCATCCAGTTCAGCATTGCGCTGATTCAGTTCCATCAAAAGAGAATCATTTTCAGCTTTCAGGTCTTTATTTCCACCTTTAAAGCCATCACACGAAGCCAACATGGCTACGCATACAAATAAAACAGCTAACTTTTTCATACGTTTACGTTTTACGTTTTTTAATGAAATTATTTAATCATCTATTCCTGCTAATACTATCACAATCTCGCCCCGGGGTTCGGTAACGGTAAAGTGTTCTATCAATTCAGCCAAACTGCCTCGAACAGTTTCTTCGTGGAGTTTGGATATTTCACGCGACACGGTTGCCTGACGTTCAACACCGAAATATTCGGCAAACTGCGTTAACGTCTTCAACAGACGGTGGGGTGATTCATAAAACACCATCGTGCGGTGTTCTTCCGCCAATGTCTTCAGTCGTGTCTGCCGTCCTTTCTTCTGGGGAAGAAATCCCTCGAAGCAGAACTTCTCATTCGGCAATCCCGATGCAACGAGTGCCGGAACAAAAGCTGTTGCTCCCGGCAAGCACTGCACTTCGATACCGTTGCGCACACATTCACGAACAACCAGAAATCCGGGATCGGAAATTCCAGGCGTTCCGGCATCCGAAATAAGTGCTACCGTTTCACCAGCCTTTATTCTATTAACAACACTTTCCACCGTTTTATGTTCATTAAATTTGTGGTGGGATTGCATTGCATTCTTTATTTCAAAGTGTTTCAGCAAAATACCGGAAGTACGTGTATCCTCCGCCAAAATCAGATCAACCTCTTTCAGAACTTTGATAGCACGAAAAGTCATGTCCTCCAGATTCCCTACCGGCGTAGGCACTACATATAGCTTTCCCATTTGTTTTATGCTGATTGATTAAAATATTTCTTTAGCAGTTCCAAAAAATCATTCACCGCCTCTTTTTCTTCATTTATTTCGACTTTCGAGGACAAAAATGCGACCGCAGTCTTGTAGGAACTCATTACTGATATCTGTTCGATAACACGATTCATCAAATCAGTGTCCCCTCCGAACAACTCACGAGAAAAACGGAAAGAATCATTCAGGCTGATAGCATGTCGCAAGCCAGCAGATAATTTGAGACTTTCTCCCAACACTGCCGATTTAAGTTCTTCCTCTTTCACAACAGTTTCAACTACAGGCTCCTCAACAATTGCCGGTTCCTCTTTTTCCCCTTCTTCTTTCACAACAACAGATTCAAGAGATTGTATAATAACAGGGGAATCTACTTCAGATTCGGCAACTTCGTTAGTATCTTCCACTGTTTCTTCTACAGCTGACGTAGAAGTCAACTGAACAGCATCCACTTCCTGCTGCAGTTCATCCAAACGTCCCTGCATCCGTGTAATGCTCCGCTTCAACAGTTCAGACAAAGTCAGAGTCGGCTCCTTGGTAAACGAATCCATGAGGTAGTTCAACTCATGAACATCCAACTCAATATCTGTTAATAGCTTCTGTTTCATGTCAGTCCATTGTTTATACGGTGCGAATGTAGGAATAATTTATGCAATAACTTAAAATAATGGATAATTTAACAGTTCTTGCACATTGAATTGCTTACCTTTGTCCACATATTTATTTAATCAAGAAAACACAAAATCTCATGGTATTATTTTCAGAAGACCACATACAGGAGACCAGGAGAAGAGGTCGGATCGAAGTTATCTGCGGTTCCATGTTCTCCGGAAAAACAGAGGAATTAATTCGCAGAATGAAGAGAGCAAAATTCGCAAAACAACGTGTAGAAATATTCAAACCGGCTATTGATACCCGTTATTCAGAAGAAGACGTAGTCTCTCATGACAGCCATTCTATCGCTTCTACCCCCATCGATTCGTCAGCCAGTATTCTACTGTTTACTTCAGAGATAGACGTAGTAGGTATTGATGAAGCACAGTTTTTCGATAATGGTTTGATTGACGTATGCAACCAGCTCGCCAACAATGGTATCCGTGTCATTATCGCAGGCTTGGATATGGACTTTAAAGGAAATCCGTTCGGGCCTATGCCACAATTGTGCGCCATTGCCGATGAAGTCTCCAAAGTTCATGCAATCTGTGTAAAATGTGGCCAGCTGGCTTCTTTCTCACATCGTACAGTCAAGAATGAGAAACAGGTTCTTTTAGGTGAAACAGCCGAATACGAGCCTTTGTGTAGAGAATGTTACCTCCGTGCACGAGGGGAAGATGAGCAGAAAATATAAACTCTATAAAAAAAGCAGATTATGGAAAGGAAAAAGATAACATTCGACAGTTTTATACGCGGTTCCATCGGATGTGTGTTAGTCGTGGGAATATTAATGCTTGTGGAACGCCTTAGCGGAGTGTTATTACCTTTCTTTATTGCCTGGCTGATAGCTTATATGGTCTATCCGTTAGTCAAGTTCTTCCAGTATAAGCTACGATTGAAAAGCCGCATTATTTCCATCTTCTGTTCCTTATTCCTTATTACGGTTATCGGAATCACTTTATTCTATCTGTTAGTACCGCCGATGATTTCGGAAATAGGCAGAATGAACGACTTGCTGGTGACTTACCTCACCAATGGAGCCGGTAACAATGTACCTAAGAATCTTTCTGAATTTATCCACGAGAATATTGATCTTCAGGCACTGAACCGTATATTAAGTGAAGAGAATATCCTGGCGGCAATCAAAGACACTGTCCCCAGAGTGTGGACTTTGCTTGCAGAATCTCTCAACATTCTATTCAGCATCCTTGCCTCCTTTATTATATTATTATATGTAATCTTTATATTACTGGATTATGAAGCGATAGCTGAAGGATGGCTGCATCTACTACCCAATAAATACCGCACGTTTGCCTCCAACCTAGTTCACGACGTACAGGATGGTATGAACAGATATTTCCGTGGACAGGCTTTAGTTGCTTTCTGCGTAGGTATTCTCTTTAGCATTGGTTTCCTGATTATCGACTTCCCAATGGCTATTGCTCTGGGACTTTTCATCGGAGCATTAAATATGGTTCCCTACTTGCAAATCATCGGTTTCCTTCCCACTATCTTATTGGCGATCCTCAAAGCCGCCGACACCGGACAGAACTTCTGGATTATCATTGCATGCGCATCAGCCGTCTTCGCAATCGTACAAATCATACAGGATACCTTTCTTGTCCCTAAAATCATGGGGAAGATTACCGGACTGAATCCTGCCATCATCCTTTTATCTCTTTCCATCTGGGGTTCATTAATGGGAATGCTCGGCATGATCATCGCCTTACCACTAACAACTTTAATGCTCTCCTACTACCAACGCTTTATTATCAACAAAGAAAAGATAAAATATGATGAAGTAGAAACCTCTGATAATCAAGAAACAAGCCATAACGAGAAAAAATAATTGAAACTTTTTTCTACGGAATGCTTGCAAATTAAATAAAAGTAACTACCTTTGCACCCGCAATCAGGAAATAACTGATCCGCAAATAAGGATTGATTCGCTAGCTCAGCAGGTAGAGCACAACACTTTTAATGTTGGGGTCCTGGGTTCGAGCCCCAGGCGGATCACTGAAAACAAAAGAAAAATCAAGCAAAGAGGTTGTGTCAGCATTCTGACACAACCTCTTTTTCATATTTTATAGTCCTGGTATATTCTCTTTTTTCTATGCCGCGTTTTTTTGATTCATTTGGTAACAAGTTGCTATATTCCAATTGTCCTTTGTTACAAATAGCCCAATAAACATAAATTTAACAGCTTTGATGAGCCGCTTTCCTTCTATTAGTAGGTACAGATTTTCGGAACCAAGTATTAGCATAACACTATTCAATTCAAAGGAATACTTTAGGAGTGTTCTATGAACTTTCACCACTACTAAGCTAAAAGAATGTATTTCAAAAACATACTATCATTATATTTAATTGTTTACCTTTGCAAAAAACAAAGGTACATGAAAGATAATCCTATTAGTACAATAGATAGTGAATATATAGAGTGGCTGAAAGCCATCAAACAGCAAATTCGTTCTACTAAAATACGAATGATAAAAACAGCTAATACAGAGTTGATACACTTTTATTGGCGGTTAGGACAAATGATCTCTCTAAAACTGAAAGAGCAAAATTGGGGTGATAAGGTAATAAACAAGCTTTCAGTAGACTTGCGCAATGAGTTTCCTGATATGCAAGGCTTTTCCCGTCAGAACCTATACTACAGTAAGAATTTCTATGAGTTTTATGCAGGGCAAATGCATATTTCGCCCAATAACTCAATTGTCCCCCAAGTTGAGGGACAATTACAAACAGCTGATAATTATAAGATTATCTTTGATATTCCTTGGGGACATCAAAAGGTGATAATTAGTAAAGCTCAAAATATAGAAGAAGCATTATTCTATGCACATCAAACTCTATCTAATAGTTGGAGCAGAAGCATTTTAGAAAATCAGTTCAAGCAACAATTCTACGAACATTACGGACAAGGACAAACAAACTTCTCGCAGACCTTACCAGCCCTAACAGCGGATATGGCACAGGAAGTAGTAAAAGACCCGTATTGGTTTGATTTTGTGTCTGTATCTCAAAAAGCACGAGAACGAGATATAGAAAAACAACTTGTAACTCACATTACTCAGTTTCTTCTTGAATTAGGTAAAGGGTTTGCATTTGTAGGGGAACAATATTGTTTGAACTTGAACAACAAGGAGTATTTCTGCGACCTCTTGTTCTATCATATACCTTTGAGAGCTTACGTAGTTATAGAGCTTAAAAATGGAAACTTTAAACCTGAACACTTGGGACAGCTAAACTTCTATCAAAACCTTATCAACAACACGCTAAGAGGAGAATATGATAATCCGACCATAGGGATGCTACTCTGTCGAGATAAAGATAGGATTGAAGTAGAATATGCATTGCAAAATATATCCTCTCCAATTGGGGTTAGCGAGTTTAATGTAAAGGAGTTACTTCCTGATAATCTGAAAAGTAAATTGCCAACAATTGAGGAAGTTGAAGAAGAACTTAACAAATTTGTAGAATAATAAAGGTTATCCGATATGAAATACTTGTATATATCAAGAAATCAAAGCATTAGTTTTAATGAAGACTATTGGTACATTAATGGCATTGAGCAAAAAAGACCTATCGAAGAGATAAGGACAACTGAGGAATTAGCTAAGAATGGTACAAAACAATATATGAGAAGTCTATTGACCAATCTATTTTCTCACTTTAAGCATATAGCGATATTAACAGCAGCAGGAACTTCTATGGACAATGGGACACACAGAGGAAAAACAAGAGAAGGGTTATGGAAAGAATGTCGTGACGATATCAAAACAATAATACGAGAATTACACAAAAAACAAGCTTGCTCTCACAAAATGAAAGCTATTGTAAGAGAGAAAAATATCGAAGATTTTCTCTCTTATCTTATTTTATTTGAAAAAATAAATGATGAAATAAAAGATAGTGCAGGAAATAGCCTAAAAGAAAACATTGAAAAGAAAATAGCAAATGCATGTAATCTGCAACTTGATAAAAGCAACAAACATCATGGAGAACTCCTGAACAGACTTGTTGCTCGAAAACCAAGTGATCCTTGAGTACAGCTTTTCACTACTAATTATGACACTCTTTTTGAACAAGCAGCAAAAAAAAGAGGATTTACAATAATTGATGGCTTTTCTTTCTCATTTCCTAGATACTTTTCGGGAAAGAACTTTGATTACGATATTGTTTATCGAGAGAAAACAAGATTAAAGCAGGAAGAAAGTTTTGTCCCAAATATTTTCCATTTATATAAATTACATGGAAGTATTGATTGGGAAAAAGACGAGAATGGAATTATACAACAAACAGAAAAGCCTCTGAAACCTTGTATCATTTATCCAGCAAGTGAGAAATATGAAAGTTCATATGAACAACCTTATTTTGAGATGATGGCTCGATTTCAGCAGACCTTACGGCAAGAAAGCACTCTCTTAATTGTTATTGGTTTCGGGTTTCAAGATAAACATATTCAAAATGTTATTAAAGAAGCTGTTTTTCAGAATCCCAATTTTCATTTAGTTATCATTAACTATAACAAAAAGGATGACGATGAGACGGGGATTTTACCAAATCAAATGAAACTGATGTGTCAAATTGTATTAGTTTGATTTCAAGGGTTAATAACTTATTATGTACAGAGGAATATAACAAAATATTTGGATTTAGAAAAAGTGCTTTAAATGCTCCTAAGGATTTGATTCATGTTATTGATGATTACATTAGAAATAAAAAAGGACTTTTACGATTTGACTTTTCTAATGTAAGTTTCGACTATCAAGTTAGAGAAATATTGGTCAATGCGATTGGGAAGTACCTACTAAACAATGCAAGAGAAGGAAAATTCAAGAACGATCCGGTTGTGATATTCATAGATGAAGCCCATCAATTTTTAAATAAATCAATAAAAGATGAATATTTTGATGCTAAACCTTTGGATTCATTTGAACTTATTTCAAAAGAGGCTCGCAAATATGGACTTTTTTTATGTATTGCAACTCAGATGCCACGAGATATCCCATTGGGAACATTGAGCCAAATGGGAACTTTCATCGTTCATCGTCTAATAAATGACCAAGACAAAAAAGCTATAGAAAGTGCTGCATCATCCGCAAACAAGAATATATTATCATTTTTGCCTATTTTGGGAGAAGGGGAAGCTTTATTAGTTGGAGTCGATTTTCCAATGCCCTTATTATTGAAAGTTGATGCTCCCAATAATAAGCCCAATTCACAGACTCCTAAATTTACAATAAAAGACAAGTGAATTTTAGGTGCAAGGTGCAAGCATATATATGTATATATAGCTTGCACCTAAGTTGAAATATTAATAATCAAAGACTTGTGTAGTTTAAAAAGAATGTATACTTTTGAACCCAAGATATAAGCAGACAGGCACTGGACAGAAGTGGACAGTTTTTTAGGACTAAAACGTGACAGGTACAAAGCTTATAGCTCCAAAGATATTGATTTATAGGAGAATATACCGCAAGGTTCATGAACCAGGCGGATTTCTCTTTTTGGGCAGCTAACAGAAATAGAGGATCATGATAAGCGTAAGCCAGTCTGACTGATACCGATACCAAACTATACGCCGTCAGTCTTCTCGATTGCAACAAGAATCAGCAGTTTCTCTTTCTCATCTTCCTATCAATTCCAAAAATAAATTCGGAAGAGTGTCAGTTGAATCTTGAACAAAATTCTTATACTTATAATAGATATAAGGAAATGATTTATCTTTTGTACTTAATGGCGCTTCTTTATACACTTGATTCATTATAGGAGCAACATAGCTTAATTTGTAAGAACTAAACTGACTTGCAATTAGACGAGCTTTGCTCAATTTGTTCATCTCTTGCGCATTAACAAATTCATGCATTAAACGCTGATATTCTGCATGTCTCGTCCAATCTTTGCCAAATGGAAGATCCGGAAAAGAGATGACATCAACTTCTTTGAGTATAAAATCTGTAGAGTTCTGTGACCAAGTTATAATAAACAAACGTAATCCAGATTGAACTCTTAATATTTCTTGCGACTGCCAACGTCTTACATCATTATCATATTGAATATAACCATACTGGTTAGTTCTTGCATATTTTCCCAAGAAAAATTCATTGTTGCAATGCTTAGCGACTTCAGTATTATTTGCATTCTGAAATTCTAGTATTGCAATTGGCTGAGAATCTTGATTTGAAACAAAACAATCTATATTTGTAGGCCAAGCACATCCAGCATTTCTAAGAGCTCTGTCAAAATAAGGCAAGTCTTTACGCTCACGATATGGTTTTGTCGACTTCCAACCCTTAATTGTGGAGATCCAGTTAGAGAAGCCATGATATGTATCATATGAGACAGAGAATTTGCATGTAGCAAGATTCAAAATAGTATACACCCATACGGACTCCTCTTCATCACAATACAATACATATGTCAATGGACAATTGAAAGCATTTGCGAAATTTATTTTTCGTTGTAGAACTTCAGGTGTCTCTAATGATATTATTGCAGAAAGAACATCTCTTTCAGAAGATATACCTGGAACAAAATCCACTCTCGCACGTTCAAATAAATGTGTAACAATATTGTTATTGTTTTCATTACATCCTTCAATGGCATCAAAGAAGAGACCTGTCTTTTCAACTAGTATTTTCTTTGCCCAATTAATAGCATCACTTCGCTCAGAAGTTTCCTTACGATAATTTATAAATGCCATAATAAATTTGATTAATTAATTGTTTGCATCACATCTAATAGATGCTCATAACTATCTACATCATGATACTTAACATTTTCGGTAGACATTTCATTGAAAAGCTTCTTTGCACAACTAATCTTTGCTTTCTCAATTGCACGAAGTTCCATTGAATCCATTGTTCCTTTAGTTTCTGCGATGAAGAAAATATGCTTCACTGTACCTTTTTTGAAAGCTATTGCCCAATCTGGAGAATAGTTGCCTACTGGCGTAGGAATATGAAAACTCTTTGGTAGTTTTGCGTATACCTCAACTTCCTCTGCGCTTTCAAGGCTTTGGCAAAAAGTCTTTTCTATACTATTTTCTGCTGTTCCATCAGTGAAAACATAATCTGTGATATGACGTTTTGCACGAATAGCTTTATCATAGCCTGTACTATGTTTTTCTGCTGTAAAAATAGAATTATCATACTTACCCTCAATGCGATTATACGAGATATGCTCAATAACCATAGTCGCTTTTTGAGCTTTAATTAGGTTAATAACCTTCGTTATAAACTCCTCTGGATTAACCGCAAACATCATTTTTTTCTCTGGAGTTAATTTCTCCAAAATACGACTAACAGTTATTCGTGTTAGAGTAGCTCCTTTGGCAATATCACCAATCAAATCATAGGGTGTTGTACATGCATATGTATTTCGCAAGTTTTGTGAGCGCGAAGAAACTCCACCAAATGTCGTTCCACTCTTAATTTGCAATTGAGATATTTTTTCATTTTGTTGTCCAGTTGTTATGCTATATCTTACTTGTGCAACATGCAATTCTTTATTAATCACCTCAGAAGCATTCTTAATCAATTCTTCACTGTCAAGACTTACAGTATATGCATACTTATGATTAATTTTTTTCCATAAATCCTGGAATTCTTTCTTATAAAAGTTCTCGTTAAGCGGGTTATCTTCAATTGTAGTATCGTGACCATTTTCAAACATACCATCCAAAGCATGCTCATCAAAAATAGATTGAATGAGTTTATGAACTGGTTCTTCCATGCCACGGAGTTTTTTGGGTAGCTGTTCCAATGTTTCACTTATAACCGCCTTGTGATATTCTTTCGTAATACCACCTTTAGAATCAATATAGTCGTTGTCCACGAGGTAAGAAACAATACTTGCCGCCTGTTGATCATCAATTGTGATAATGTTTTCGCCAACCTTTAGTATCTTACCCTTAAAATATTCTGTAGTCGCTTTAGTCGGACGATCATAAAGAACATCTCTTGTCTCTTTCTGTAAATCGGTCACAAAAGTAGCATAGCTTTCGCTTGCAATTACAGTGAGTTTATTAATCTCGTGAACCAGGTCTTCACCTATAGTCTGTGCATCCATGCGGGTTCCCAAGCTGTTCACTGCAAGGCGTAACCCTCGTCCAACCTCTTGACGCTTAACTGTTGCACTTTCGGAATGTTTAAGAGTACAAATCTGGAAAACATTTGGATTATCCCACCCCTCACGTAGTGCTGAATGAGAGAATATAAAACGTGTTGGCTCATCAAAACTTAACAAACGCTCCTTATTTTTTAAGATCAGATCATACGCAGAAATGTCATCTGAAATATCTGATCCTTTTTTCAATTCGCTGTTAACACTATGCCCTTTCTTATCAATACTAAAGTATCCACGATGAATATCATGAGTATCAAAGCGACGAAGATATACCTGATAATCATCCTTTTCAGCTTCATCACCACTTAAACCAAATAATCTCAGTTTATCATTAAGTATATTGTTATATTCCTCCTCAAAAATTTTCCCATATTCTCCAAGAAGTTCTTCTCCATCTTCACCATATTGACGATACATTGAAACATGATCTATAAAAAAAAGCGAAAGTGTCTTTATACCCCTACGGAATAACGCCTCTTCCTTTTCAAAATGAGATTGAATTGTCTCACGAATTTGAATACGACGCATATCCTTTTCAGAGATGTCACCAACGACATTTCCTGTTTTCATTATTTCTCCATTGACAAATTCAATCGTACTATTATCTGGATCGATATTATTTATTGTATATCCACTTTTATACTGTTGTAATTCATTGGATGCTAAATATAAGTTATCTCCTACACCCAAAACTTTAGTTTTTCGAACAACACCATTTGCTTGGCGCACTTCGATTTCTAATCTTGCCATCGGAGGCTTATTACTTGAAACAACGATCTTTTCGAAGAAAATATATCGGTCAGTACCTCGAAGATTGTGTATTTCAAAACCTTTTACTTGGATTTTCTTTACAAGTTTTTTATTGTATGCATCAAGAGCGTCAAGAACATACACCTCATTGTGATGATTCTTATGAGTAGCCGAGTAGTTGATCAAAAAAAGAGGATTAAAGTTCTTGATTCCTGTTTGAGTAGCAGCACCTTCCATTTTTTGTGGTTCATCCAGGATGACAATTGGACGATTTGCTTTAATAATATCTATAGGACGACGACTGTTAAACTCATCACGTTTTGAGTATATAATACGACTTTCTTTATTCTTTGCCCCCTCTCTCATTGACGTTGCAAATGCTTGAGTATTTATAATCATCACATTTATTCCAGCATCACTTGAGAATTTATCTAACGCATTTAAATTACCACTGTTGTAAATGAAAAATCTTGCTTTTTTGCCATAATGTCTCATGAAATGCTCAACTGTCATTTCCATAGACTTTTTTACGCCTTCACGTATGGCAATACTAGGTACGACTACGATAAATTTACTCCATCCGTACTGCTTATTCAGCTCAAACATGGTCTTCACATACACATAAGTCTTACCTGTACCGGTTTCCATTTCGACATCCAAAGATACACGCCCTATGGCTGAAAATAGTTTTGATGACTTATGTATATTCTGCTGCGCTTGAATTGCATTAATGTTTTCAAGTAGTTGCTGATCCGACAAAACAATATCTGCATTACGATATCCAGCTGCATCCAGCTGTTCCTTAGCATCTGAGACATCAATACTATCTCCCAAATCATTAAAATGCAACCGGAGAGCTTGAACTTCTTCTTTAGAAGCTGCCTTTGCTTTTTTTCCAGAATCTCTTGCATAGATAGTGTTATCACTAGTCTCATCAAACTTTGGTTGGCCTGCAAAAACACTAACGATGCTTTCAACAGCATCTGTTTGATATGGTTGTATTTTGAAATCAAATTTCATTTCTTTCATTGTTTAATATACCTTAAGATGGGTATCCGGGCTATATGACTTAAACAACTGTTCAAAGTTAACAGCAACACTATCGTTTGCCATAGAACTATCTCGCATTACAAAATAATGTGGTTTGCTCTGAGCTATTTCTGAAATAACTTTATCAGTAACTCCTGGTTCAAAACAAGCCATCATATAACCATCTGCAACTGAATATACAGTTTTACCATGTATAATGGTTGTCTCTATTTTACTTGAGAGAAGGCAATCTAATTCCAACATAGCCTGAAACAACAAATCATCAGCTGTTCTGTCTAACTTTATATTATCAACAGTAGATGCAAACAAATCCTTTGTAACATAATCGTTAGGGGTATACCATACCTGTTGCATATTACTTGAATCCAGTTTTAACACACGAAAACCTGTGTCAAACGAAGCATCAGGATACGTTTCTTTTAGCATCTTAGATGCCTGCCGTATACGTTCTTTTCCTATTTCACAAATGTTTTTAAAACCTGCCTTATTCGCTTCACTTTTAGGTTCAGTAGGTTCCTGCAACTGTACCATGATAAACTTTTTACGAGTACCCTCTTTGGCGTTCATCTCCATAACAGCATGCGCAGTTGTTGCAGAGCCAGAGAAGAAGTCTAAAATAATACAATCATCATCTGGAGCCGCAAAACCAATAATACGACTTAATAAGGAAACTGATTTAGGATTATCAAATATTTTTTTACCGCCAAGTAATTGTTCCAGTTGCTTTGTTGAAGCTCTGCCATCTTCATAATATATACTTTTAAACTGTTCTTTGACAGTCTCTATACGTTTTTTAACGTGAGGTTGTGTCGTTTCATCTTTTCCCCACTCAATATCTCCAACCTTATCATAATTCCAAAAAGTTGTTTCAGTCCAACGCCAACCGAATTCAGGCTTTACACACGGTTTACCAGTAACAGGATGAATGATATCAAATGTATAGCCACCAGGTTTTGTATTAGATGAATTTGTGGAGTTACTGTACACACCACGTTCATCCACATTATTATAATGAGATACTCCCTTTAAATCTGTCTCATTTGCTTTTATCCATTGGCGCAATAGTTTCTGCTGTTCAGCAATGTCTGTAGTTTTATGCTTTATCAATTTATATTGTGCATTGATCTTTTGAGCTTTATCAGACTCAACAAACCATGGAGTAAGGAAATTCACATCCTTTGCAAAACAAAGAATGTACTCATGCTCTGTTGATATTTGACGAGGATTGTTATCTGTAGCTGATTGCCAAATAATTTCACCAACAAAATTTATTGAGCCAAATAGTTCACAACAAATCTTTTTCAAATTCTCAACTTCATTCTGGTCAATACTAATAAATATCACGCCGTCTTTTGCAAGCAAATTTCTAGCAATCTTTAAACGAGGATACATCATGTTAAGCCAGTCAGTATGAAAGCGGCCATTAGACTCCATATTAGCGGATAGCCGATTTCCATCTTCATTATATTGGCCTGAGCGCAACATATATTCTGATGTCGTCTGAGAAAATTTGTCTGGATATACAAATTCCTTACCTGTATTATAAGGTGGGTCTATATAAATCAGTTTAACTGTATCCAAGTAATTTTCTTGCAAGAGCTTTAGAACTTCAAGATTATCACCTTCTATATAAAGATTTTCGGTTGTATTGAAGTCTCCATAACTTTCTCCTATACAAGGGCGAAGTGTGTTCATACTTGGAGCATTTGCTGCAAGAATAGCTTTTCTTTTGTCGGGCCAGGTGAACTGGTAACGTTCATCTTTGCCTTCTACAACATATGTAGAGATCTCTTGCATAAGTACGTCTTTATCAATAGCTCTAACCAGGTTACCATCGATATCAACGGTTTCCGTCACAGCATTTGGAAACAGTGCAGCAAGTTTTGCAAAATTCTCATCTGCTCGATTTTTGGTTTGCATTCTTAGTCTATTCATATATATATTTTAGTTTTTATCAAATAAAAATTACTACATCAACCTCTTAATTCTTTTTTGAGCTTAAGTATTTACTGATGCAACTCAAATTTCTTCCGATATTGGACTTCTTTGCGAGCTTTTGATTCTAACATCGCCATATGTTTTTAAAGGCTTCATTATAAGCGATCTGAGAAGTTGTATTCCTTTTCAGAATGTACATCTAGTATTGCTATTTGACCTTCTTTTACTTACTATCCTCTTTTCCCTTACTATATTTTTCTCTTTCTATTTTCAACAATTCCTCAAACAATTTCACAGCTTGCTCCATTGAAAAGTGATTGAGATTTTCCACATGAGTTATAGGACCTATATTAGATGCACTCACATGGCAATTTTCATAAAAATTGTTTGTACTATATAGGACTGTTTCTTCTGTGAACTTCTTTAAGCCATCTTCCGTGACACCTAATGCGTCAGCTACTTGTTTTAATTTGTCGTCATCTATTTTTTCCGATTGCTCCATTTTGGAGATAGCTTGTTTAGTCACTCCCAATAGCTCCCCCAAATCAGTCTGTGTCATACCGCGAAGACGCCGTATTCGTTCTATTTTCCGTCCTAAATGCGAATTGTTCGTATAAGATTCAGTTTCCATAATAATAAATTTATTTTTAAGAATGTTGTGCGATTGATATAGCACCTTGCTCAAAAGTATTATCTCTGATATTATTAATATTATAAATAGCCTTCTCTACATCAAAGTCTTCAATCACTTCTGCAGATATTCCTAACACAGAAGCAATTTGATTTAAAAGACCTTCTTCTATTTCTTCCTGTTTCTCAATTTTTGAGACGACCTGCTGGTTTACACCAAGATCAGCCGCTAGAGCTTCCTGCTTCATACCAAAGTAAACACGGATCTTTTGCAGATTATGTCCTACATGTCTCCGGTTTGCTTTATCTTTTACTTCGATATCCATATCACTATCTTTTTAACTAGTACTTTGAGACAAAGGTAGTAAAAATCAACCCAAATCAAACCAAAGTCAACTTTATTTTTTTTTCAATCTCCAGTTCTATATGCATAATTTTGCCCTAATAAAATCTAATAGCCTATGGGGTAAGTAAAGTCGTTACAATCGAGACATAGCTTTAAATTGTCCGGAAATTTAGCTATCCAAAAACAAATTAGTAAACATACAATTAAACAAAAAGCATGCACGGGCTTATTGCTAACAGAACGATCTCAGGTATACTGAAAAACTCTCAAAGAGAGACGATTATCGGAGCAAATATAGTTGAAAAAGGTAGCAGTAACGGTTTGGAGTATCTCAAACAATATGCCGGAGTTAATTATACCGGAGACGCAAACTATATAGATCTGCAAGGCACAAGAGATGGAAACATCGTTACTGCTGGAGGATTGATAGAAAAGAGAATGAACGACAAACAGAGACGAGAAAATGGCTATCTCATCTTCCAACCACCAAAAAGTGTTTTCTTAAAGCAGGCCTTGTTTCGTTTCGCCTCTTCCGAATCATACTCTATAGCAAGATCAAAGTACTCTATTGCCTGCGGTATATTCTGTTCCGTACCTCGTCCGAAGCCATAAGCAACACCAAAAGCATTCAGTACCATAGCATCAAGAGGTTCCCATACCTCATCGAGTCTACCATTCTCTTCTATCTCGGAAAGGAATTCGAATGCCGCATCATCATCCTGAAAAGTGCCTAGACCGTTCTGATAACAAATAGCAAGTTCGGCTGCCGGTTGCCAAGAATCCTCATCATCCATATTATGATATGCCTTATCTAACCATAACACTGCCTTGGCATAATCCTGTATTATATTGCCACGCCCTTCAAAGTAGAAGTTGCCTACCTGAAATTGCGCCTTTGCGTTACCTGCCTTCGCTGCTATCATATAATTCTCAAATGCCTTGTCCAAATCTTCATCAACGCCGTACCCTGTTCCGTAACACACAGCCACATTGTAGGCGGACTGGACATCTCCGCGCTCCACAGCCATTGAGTAATAATGGAAAGCCCCCTCCGCATCATCATACTCATCTTCCAGCAATTTGCCGTAGTCATTACAAGTGAGCGGATCACCCGTATCAGCAAGAAGTTTCAGGTAGTTCTCGTACACCTCGTCATCAATATCCGCCAGTCCCGACTCATAAATGGTACGATAGTTGCCGAATGCGGCAGGCAGACCGTTATCGAACGAGTTTTCATAGTATTTTGCCGCTATAGGATAAGCAAAAGCGTAATACTCATCTTCAGAATTGTATTTGCGGTTTTCTTCCTCACCACGAATGACGAGATAATCACCATAGAACATAACATTTCCCACCACATATTGGCTAAAGGCATCTCCCGCCTGCGCTTGCTGTATCACTGTCGTAAAAGCTTCCTCAAGAGATGCGAAAGGCATCGTTTTCTGAACAGCTGGAGACAAGTTACCGGTCCGCAAAGCACATAATACCCCATCGGCACTGCCCCGGCGCGCACTCTCCTTAATCAACTGGGATGCCTGCTCCTCATCTACGGGAAATTCTGCTCCGCACCAGACAAAATCTTCCCCTAAATGGCATCGTCCAAGGTAACAGTAAGCATCCGCATCCCCCTCTTCCGCTGCCTGACGCAGAAGCTCATATCCTTCCCACATTTGTTCTTTGTCGTAGCTTTTCCATATTTTGTCAATGGCAACAGCTACTGTTTCACTGTGTTTCATTGTTACAAATTATTATATATCCGTTTTCTTTCGATATGTCTTTTATTCTTTATTCATCATTAGCCACTTCTTCCGTTATATCCTCCCATTCATCCGTAATCCGGGGAAACTCACGTTTATGGTAATAATTGAAAAGCCAAAATCTGATACGGCCGATATAAGAAGCTCGAGTCATGAGCACCACCCAATCTCCCTCTTCATTATTTCCTCCTATTTCGACGATATAATTATCTTTCGTCCTCCTCACTTCCAGATAACCGTTCTGACAGCCGGGAGTCTTCAACAGCAGCGAAGAACATTTGCCGGCTTCGAGATTCTCGAGAGCCGCCAACACGTCTTCATAATCGATAAATTTGAATTCTTCATTGTCTACGTATAAATAATACGGCTCGTCAGCAGGAGATACCGGAGTGAAATGTCCTTTCTCCCAATTCTTAATTTCCGGAATTTCAAGCTGTTCGAAGTAGTTACAGAACATCCGGACAATATCACTCGGACTATAATCACAGCTAGAATACCTTGTCAACCCGTCAGACATGGCGAAACATACTGCAACTTGCAGATTGCCGTCCGGCACACTCATACACGATATCCCGGAACAATTACCATAAGGAGTGATTACAGGACGACAGTTACTGAGCCATATATCTCCATATTCATCAATATTATTTATTGCCCGCTTTATCTCCTCTTCGGAAACAAGTGATGTCCGTTCATAACCTTCCGAATAGTTCAACACAAATTGCATAGGTAGTTCAAATGCTACAACCTCCTCCGGCTTTTGCTTCTTTCCCGAGATCTTTTTTTTAAGAAATGAAAAAAACATTTGGTGTATTCTTAGTAGTTTTGCGAGTGCAAAAATAAAAAAAGATCACTAAAATCAATCTATGTATTGCATTTTATTCGTACATCAAGCCAACGGGAAATACTTTACCACGCTCATCTTCCAGCCCTTGCAGCTTTTTACATATAATCTGTGCTCCAATCATACTGAAAGTAAATCCATGATCTCCCGAGGCAGGAATTGGCCGGCTTCGTAAATATGCACGGTTATGCAGGCACAGCATTATCTTCTTTGAAACAACAGCACATCAAAAAAGCAAGAATGGAAAATTGTGCAGCTGGTACGTATGGCGGCAGAAAAACACGGGAAAGGGTGGATATCCAATCACCAATAAATTGAAATAAAGAGGCTTGTCACCCTATCAGACAAGCCTCTTTACTATAAATTTCGAAAGTACTATAAACGCATCGTGCAAATTACATCGGTAATTTTCCGACTATGTCTTTCGAACATACAGGCAATTTACCTTCTTTTCCCATATTTACAAAAACAGTGGCACATAATACGGTCCATTGGTCACCGTATGTCATCGTACTGCTGTGGTTATATCCCAGACAATGTCCGTATTCATGGAACATGGCTTGACGGGGATAATTGTGCGGATGAGCATCGGGGGGAGTAGCATCAAAATAGACACCGGTATAACAATAACTAGCCAGTCCATACGTACTGCCCCCACCAAGTCCGCCGACACCCGAGACACATCCCAGCACAAGTCCTCCATGACTGCGAATTCTTTGACGCAAATTATCTAAATTGATCGGATTTCCTCCATTGTCTTTCAGTCTTCCTTCATAATTGTTCATTTCCGCATTAAACTCTTCGGAAGAGAACATAAAAGCCATATTGAGAGCCAACGCCACTCCGTGCCGACACAACAACGGGTTCATGTGCCGCCAATATGCATGACCAGCGTCAGCCGAATAGGCAGAAAAACGTATGAACCAATGGCTGTCTATCTGTTCCATTTTCTTCATGAACGGATCATCCGTCCGGAAGACAAGCGTCACATCATCATTCGCAAGTTCATGTTGTGCAGGCACCACCACTTTCCGACCGTTACTAGTGGTGAACGTCCGTTCCGAATCTACGACAGGCAAAGGAAACGAAGCTTCCATAAAAGGATAAATCTGGTCGAAGTGCGCCAGTTCGAAAAACTCGGTACTGACTTTGTTAAAGCGGCACAAAACCGTTACATCCTGAATGCCGACAGGAGAGAAGAACTTAACGAGCAGTTCATGTTCGTTTGAAATGGACATCTGCAATGGAGCATTTGCATAAAAAGACCGACGCCCACTGTTATAAAAGACATCACGCGGCTCATCGGCAAGAAACATCGTATCAGTCCGGAAACGAACAAAATCTTCCTCACGCACACGAAAGAAACCGTCCTGATTTTCCGGATGAAGGTAATCAATACTGATATGCGACACTCGCCCGGGCTCAATATTACAACCAATGAAACGGTATTTGCGTTCAAACCGCCTACCGTCGCTACATTCCGACTCGATAGACACAAAACCGGAAAGTGGTTTGTTTCCCGGTAACGAGTAGAAGGAGCATTTCCCGGTAATGTCATACGCCTCTACTCCTTTCGCTCCTGAATATTGCCCATCCACACCAAGAGTGGCATATATTCCCTCAGAATCATCAAATGTAATATCAATCTTTCGGATGAATCTCCACATATAGTCGGATGACAGCTTCAAGTCTACGTCCACTCTTCCCACACAACGTTCCAATGTTACAAGCTGTGATACCGGAGCCTGCTCTCTTCCAATGTGCAATTCTATCTTTTTATAAAAATAAACTACATCGAGCGGCGCTTTTTCTGTAAAGTTCATCAACCAATCATCAGACAAATACGCAGGATCTTTGATCGTTTCTCCTGCCTCTTCTTCCACACTAGTGGTAGCAAGAAATGCCAATGTATAATCCCCCTGTTCCAATCCTTCGATCGTCAGTTTGGAAAAGTCATTTTCCAGCTTCTGGTACAAAGGTTTGATTATCCTACCTTCTTTATCGGCAACGGCATACCACATACGAGTAATCTGTTCCTGGCTACCGCTGCGTGTCTGTACGATAAAAACGTCATCTTCCTGCAAACCAAACAGAAACGTCACTTGTCCCATACTGGAGGATATGTTGTCCGTTTCCTGTTCGAAATCCCCCGAACAAGAGGCAAGCACCAATATCCAAAGTAACAGTATTGTGATTTTCATCATCTTCATTCTCATCCTCTCCTATTTTTTTACACAACGTACAGAGGCAAATGCTTCCATCTGCAATTGTTGCTTCTTAATAGTAGTTTTCTCTGCTCCTTCAAATGGTAACCAATAGGCCCATGCATATCCGCCCGAACAGCCGTTGCGTTCGCTTGCCCACAACACTGCCCTTCTTCCAAAGCCAGGATTGTTGGACGTCGTTTTATCACCTTTTCCGCCAACCAAAGGAATGATAAGGCAACGCTTGGTTTCTTCTGAAGTAAATTTCACATAGTGCTGCGTGCCCGTCACACCAGTCGGTGTGATCAGTTTGCCTTCCCCTACATGAAGTGTAGCGATAATTGTTTCTCCATTTCCTGCTTTATATGTGCCCGGTATCTCCTGTCCGGCAGGAAGAAGAGACTGTAATTCTGCAACAGTCGGTATCCGATACCCTTCCGGACAAGGCATGTGGCTATCATTTTTCCATGGGGTATCGGCTGCCTGATTTCCCAGATTGTTGGAAGGATTGTATCCTTGCCATGGCACATACATATATAAACGTCCGGACTGGAACAGCCCACCCACAGTATTTATCCAGCTTGTGCGATACATATCTTCGATTGTAATCCCGTCCAACGGATAAATCTGGTCATCAAGATCGCGGCTGCGCGCATTGAATGCCATCCATACGTTTCCGCCTATTTCTACAGTCTCAATTTGCTTGTCACTGGGAGCCACACGAATCTCCACATAATCATACGTCCCATCCAGTAATACATTTTTCAAATGTACCCGTACTGCATATCCCAGACGTCCGTTGCCTTGCGCATTCACCGATACGTTGAATACCGACACAATGCCTTCCGCTTCTTCCGACATGGATATACTTCCCACGTTTACGTCGTCACCGGCACCTTCCGTAGAAGATATGCCAATAGGAGTGTCGGACACAAACGCCAGCGTCATTTCACCAACACCCGTAGCAGGCACTTCCAAAATATTGTTTTCATAATCCGCCTTCACTTCTGCCGGAATCTTCGATTTGGATGCACTGAGCAGAATGCGGTGGTTCGTATCAGGCTTACCGATAATCGTCTCCCCTTCTTCCCACGGTTTGATAGTAAAGTTTCCCTCTATCTTAGCACCTACATTCAGCACAGTCAATTCATATACTTTATTACGTTCGACGACAGGCAACTCTACTTTCAGCCTAATGGGCACTTCGCCATACGTTCCGCGTAAAACGATGTGAACAGGACGCATACTCTCAAAAATACGGAACACTTCTTTCTGTTCACCGTTGAAATCGGAACTAAACTCTTTCCGATAGTTTACCGTTTTATCTGAAGCCTGTTTATTTTCAATGAACGGGAAAGTTTCCGCCGGAGCGTCTTCTACAATGATTTCCTTGATTTTCGTCTTGCTATCAGCAGTCGTATTCAGGTCGATACGTGCCACACCACGTTTCATAGCTACATTAATCTCTGTACCTCCACGGGTTACCACTCCACTCTCCAACTCAACAACTGCTGCCATAAAGCTCGGTGCGGAATTATCATGCAGTCCTTCACCAATGACCATATTGCGAAATTCTTCTTCACTGGTAACATTTTCTTCCATCGCTCCCTCCAATCCTGTCAGGAAATAAAGCCGCGATCCACTCACCGCTGAAATCTCGGACTGCCCGTCTTTTCCCGGATTCAATTGTTCCGCCTTGTAAAGACCTCCATCACTAAACTGAAAAACAGACACATCCTTAAGTTCTTCAGAAGATTCCTCACCTGAAACTGTAATACCTTTTAATGTTACTGAATAAGTTTGTTGAATAACTTTTTCCTCTGTTTGCTCATTGTTCGAACAGGAGCCTAAAAATAACGCTCCCATTAAAATAGAAACAATGGCTTTTCTGCTAGAATAATTCATGTTTTTAATATATAATTTCGAAATAATTGAAAACATTACCGGTACGTTTTTTAAAAGCGGCGACAAAAATACTACTTTTTATCTATCGGCAAAATCAAATATTTAGAATATATATACAAAAAACACTCATTCATAACAGAGGCTTACCATTTAATTCCAAATCCAGCAACCTCTTTTTAGCAGAAAGTCCGCCAGCATACCCTACAAGCGCTTGGTTACTTCCAACCACACGATGGCACGGAGCAAAAATAGAAATAGCGTTCGCCCCGTTAGCAGCAGCAACCGCACGGACAGCCTTCGGCACATTCAGTTGTCCGGCCAACTCACCGTATGACACAGTCGAACCGTATGGAATCTCCAACAACTTATGCCATACACTCTTCTGAAACTCGGTACCTACAAAAAGCAAAGGCACCTCAAACACAGTCCGCTTGCCATTGAAATATTCATCCAACTGCCTGATCGCTTCCTGTATCACATCTGATGTCCTCTCCTCATAACCTGCTTTCAACAGTTTCCGCAATCTCCTGTCTACAATATCCCTGTGACTTTCAGCCGCCCAGTCACAAAGGCAAAGCTTATCTCCAACCGAGCCAAGCATCAAATCACCACAAGGGGAATGATAACGCTGTATCTGAATTATATTAGTTTTATCTTCCATACTTCCAAAGATACATTTATTATAATTACTCTTCAATTTAATCCTCGATTATTTTAATCCCCAATTATTTTAATCCCCAATTATTTTTTGTACACGATTTACCCTAACACCCGACTTGTATTCCCCTATTCATCGTCCTTTCTCCCCCCTTTATCAATTACTCCACTTTCATCAAATGATAAAGCGTCCCCTTGCGGGACTTACGGCAGGGAATATTCAGTTTTTGAAGCGCACGCCCAAACTGTCCGACTTTATTAATAGCCAACTTATCCCGTGTTTTCGTCTGTAAATAACTCAAAATCTGCATGGCAGTCAGCCATTCACCTTCCATTTCCTCTTCTATCGGATTAAGATAGCAGTGGAACAACTGCTCCAGCGGACTAGCCTGTTCAAACTCACGGTTAGTCTGTTTCAATATGTTTTCATCTTCATCATTCAGCCAATAACGTTCACCTTTATAAATAGCTTCCATCGCTTGAGCATAAAGCTGTTTGTAATTGATGGTAACGTTCGTATTGATAGGAGCCGTCACCTCAATGCAAATGAAACGGCGGCTACCGCTAGGATCAGTCAGCAAATCTTTCTGATTGCTGGTGCCGATAAAAGAAGCATAGCGCCTCATCTCCCGAATCGTATTACCGTATGGTTTACGCAAATTCGCCACAGGCTTCTGCAACAAATGCTTCAAGAATCCCTGCTGACTGACATTAATCTGATCGAACTCATCAATGTTTATCAGAAAAAAACGTCCCAAATAGCGTTCCGCCTCCTGTTTACTTTTGAAATCAATGCTGTCCGTATAACCGAAACGCAACTCCGGCGGCAGAATAACGCGACAGAATGTAGACTTACGATACCCCTGCGAACCAACCAGCAAAGGCGAAGTATTATTACCATGCTGCCGATCGACTCCCCTCCAATGCGCCACCATACTAAGAAACCAACGGTAAAACAATTCCTGCCAGTGCGGATTGTCACATGGCACCAAACCGGCCAATGCACGAATACGTTCCTTCCCATCCCAACGTCCTGTCTCATAAAGATATTCCTCCACAGGATTATACAAAGGAACACATTCCGAATTCAGAAAACGATCCACATCACGGTCCCACGCACTGATCCCTTCTTTCAAAGCATTGATCGCAATACTGTTGCGCACCCGTTTATCCACCGGCTTAAAACAAAAGTGAATAGAATCGCGCTGCCGATATTCCAAATCGTCCTGCACCGTATTGTAACGGAATTCATACCGACGTTTCATAAATTCTTCCAACAGAAAAGCCGTCTCCTGCTCTTTGCTGATACTGCTTTTCTTACCAAACCCCTTACATTCCTGATAAAGATTATGCAGTATCGAACGGATCACCTGCTCTTCTTCCTCGCGATAATAATGAATCATCGTCTGCCGTATCGCTTCCTCTTCGGGAATACCCGCTTTAAAACAATGCTCGGCAAGGTGGACCAGTAAAGGCTGCAAGTTGTCCCCACGTTTCCAATTCTCCATTTCCTGAAGTGCCCTGTTCAAGGCCGCTTCATAAATCTTCGTGAATGTTTGCGCCGACTCATATCCCGGCTGCAACCGCAATAACGGATTTTTCTCTCCCTGTTTCCGCTGGCGGAAAGTCTCTTCTCCCGGCATTGTAAGCGGTTGTTCCAGGCAAAACGGCACCGCATCCGGATTATAATAAGGAGATTCGTCCAACGTCATACGGCATTTCTGCGCCAATACCGGTTCTTTCAAGTCAATATCAAAAGGCAACATCGGCTGATAACATTTCACAGCCAGCCAATAAGCATGAACATGAAATAATTCCGCCTCCGCTTCCTTAGTCGGCAACCCTCCGTCATCCGGCAAAGCAAAACGCACCCATATTTTTACACTACGACCGCTGGAGCCACAAAAAGCGGCAAAAGTCTGTGGCAGAAGCGCCGCCTGCCGTTTCACAAATTCCGCTTCGGACCCACCGGCCAACCGGCTCACTTCCAACTGTACCAAACCATTATACTGCTTCATCTTCCGTTCGCCCTCTTTGGTACGGGTATATTCCACAGCCGAATAGATGTATGGCAATTTATCAATATGTTCGTATCGGGCATACGTACCTTCCAGCAACGGTATAATCTCCCGCAAAGCCGTGATATGTCCCGCCTTTGTTTCCGTCTTCATTTTGTCGAATAGTGTGCCTGCCTCACAAATGCTAAGAGTTTCTTTTCCGCTCCCGTTGTCTTGTCTGATTAAAGTAATTTTCATCCAATTTTTGTCTATTTTTTCTACAATTACATCTGCATATTTAATTCCTGTAAAGATACGCTTTTATCTTCCGGAAAGCAAGCATTTCATCCGATAAATGTCCGTAGTTCATTTGCATTTGCCTTATTATTTATGTATCTTTGCTTAGTAGTTGTCAAGGGCTCACCCGTGTGAACAAACAGGCTATCAATTGTAAACAAAAACGTCCACAGACGTAAACAGCTTTGTTCACATAGGTGAGCCCTTGCAAAGCATTAGAGCTTAACAAAAGAAACATTAAGCACTAATGTACTACTATCTAAGAGAATACATAACAAGAACAGTTCATTTAAAACAAATATAAAGCTATGGCAATATTATTCGATTGGTATGAAGACCCGAAGCCTTCAAACAAACAGCAGGGAGAAAATGAAAATACCCTGCATCCGCGCATCAAATACAACGGTTCGATTGGGACCGACGTACTACGCCGCCGTATTCAGGAGCGTTGCTCGCTGACAGAAACAGACGTCACAGCCGTACTTGATGCGCTTTCGCACATCATGGGACAGGAATTGGCAGAAGGACGCCAAGTTCATCTGAACGGCATCGGTTATTTCCATCCGTGCCTGACCACTACGGAACCCGTAACGATAAGTACCAAACGGAAAGCAACTAAAGTGAAACTGAAAGCAATTCAGTTTCGCGCTGACCAAACATTGAAAAACGAGTTCGGTGTGCTTAAAGCGAAAAGCCTCAAAGGAGGACTGGATTTCACCCAACTGACAAACGAAGAAATTGACTTGCAACTGACGAAATACTTCCGGACTCACCAATTTATGCGGAGACATGACTTCCAATATCTTTGCGGAATGGCAAGAAGCACAGCCATGCGACATATCCGACGTCTGCGCGACGAGGGCAGATTGAAAAATATGGGTGGAGCCATGCAGCCGATTTATGTGCCTGGAAGTGGATATTATGGTAATAATGAAGAAGTTAGTAAAAAAACGGAATAAGATTAGTCAACTCAAATCAGGACGAGAGTAGGTGAGAGTAAAAAGTTACCCTCACCTACTCTCACCTTTACCCTCACACCTGTAACCCCGATGAATAAATGGATTGAGCATAGAGGGTGAGGGTGTGAGGGTAAAACGTCACCAACATTTATTTGAGAATATTTTCAATGCGAGCAACTATTATACAAGAATACCTCCATACCAATCAACATTTTACAGGGGAATCTTAACCATTTCAACCGGCTGCTCCTGTATCTTATCCAACGGTTGTGATTGATATCTTACCTTTGAGAAATCAATAGTTTTCAAGTCAATGCAACGTATTGAATTGTTATAAGCCGTCTTATAATAAACTTTCCGGTTCGTGAGGTCGATAGCCGAGGTCCATTGCGTAGCACTGGGAATATCGGGAATATCACCTTGCGAATGTTCTATACCGATAGGAATATCAAAATTATTAAGCAAGTGGAAACATTGCTGCACAGTATCAAAACCCGTAGCACGTTGCGGAGCTGTCCCCCGATAAAAGGCAGCACGTACAAACCGCGAAGGAGGCGTGGCATCACCCGGAATACCGAGAAAACCGGAGTTGCCGCCAGTCGGTTGCAACGTAATACCGCCCATTTTTTGCACGGAAGCGTCACCCGGATGAAGATTGACGTAATTGTTCAAATTTGTAAGTTGCCATTCAAAACCGGGGGCATTCGTCAATACTCCTACTTCATTCTCATAAAAATGCGGCACGCCACCTACAATCTCCAATACCACCTGACGCCCCGACGGTTCACCGATACGCCAATGTACTACCGCTGTCTCTTCCAGTCCTACGACACGTACAGAAGAAAGGGCTGCCTTCACCTCGTCAATAGTGGAAAACTGTGACAACAGCCACTCCGTCACTTGAAGGTCTGCCAATGTCCGCTGGTTCTGTGCAGCATCATACGTCTCATAACCACCATAATGGGGAAAGAAAAATAGTCCGGCCGAAAGTCCTGCCTCATTGATTCCTTCGGCAATAAATTCTTTTTGTACAACAGTTAGACCGACCACTCCATATTTTGCCGTGAACGTTAGTCCATTGACACCCGTAGGGGTGAATGACGTGAGCTGTTGGCCACGTGGAATAATCACATACTCGCTTTGCAACACACCACGCGCCCATTCAATCGTACGGGCTTGCACATAACTGCCGTCACGGGATGTCAGCGAGATTCCCGTACAAGCTACAGCCTGAAAAGTGCTGCCACATACGGCAGCAACCCCTAACAATAAGTTCTTTGTCATCTTCATCATTATTTATATATTTATTCTCTAAAAACTCAATACTGTATAAAGACAACAAAATAGGGGTTATTTTAGTTTGCAGATATATCTTTAGAGGTTATCCTATAAAACAAGGAAAAGCCGGACAAACATATTTTATGCTCATCGAACAAAACAAAAACGAGAAATATTCTTGGCCATCTCTACCGGTGAACCGATCTCACGCATAGCAGTACGGCAGAACATGACTTATCAGGAAACAATAGAGGCTTACAGCAATATCCTCAAAAAATTAAGCGAAAACACAAAATCCTATTCGTCTGATTATATCAGCTTCAACCCTACAATTGAAATAATCAAAGTCGTCATAAAAAACAAACGACCCAAAGTTGCCGGTTCGTGAAAGAACAGGATACCGACCAATACAGTCCCCACTGCTCCTATCCCTGTCCAAACAGGATATGCAGTGCCGATAGGCAATGTTTGCGCAGCCTTTGCCAGCAGGAACATACTCAAGGTTACAGAGATTACAAATCCCGCCCCCCACAAATAAAAGTCAGTGTCCGTTGCTCCTTTAATCTTGCCTAGACAAAAAGTAAAACCAACCTCAAACAGTCCGGCAATAATCAATATAATCCAATTCATATCATTCTATTTTAATATCAGACTGCAAAATTAACAGGATGCCCGGAGCTTTCACTTTACATTTGATAAGAAATGACGGTATAAGAGTATCGTCAATTCTTCTTTTCCTAATGTAACTTTTTGTATTTTTGCAGACTAATGATTCAATGCGATATGGATATACACGAGATTATAAACAGGATATATCGGATGCCGGAGGCTTCGGTGGATAAGGTGGTTAAGCGTCTGTCAAAGGTCACATACCCCAAAGGCCATCATATATTGGAGGCTGGTAAGACCGAAACGAATATCTTTTTCATCGAAAAAGGGATTGCCAGAGCTTATATTCCCGTAGACGGAAAAGAGGTAACGTTCTGGATTGGGAAAGAAGGGTCTACCATTGTCTCATTGAAAAGTTATGTAAATAATCAACAGGGATATGAGTCAATGGAACTAATGGAAAACTCGATGTTATATCTATTAAAGCGCAAAGATTTACACAAATTATTCAAGGAAGATATCCATGTTGCCAACTGGGGACGCAAGTTTGCCGAATCAGAGTTCCTGCAAACAGAGGAAAGACTTATTTCTCTCTTATTCACCACTGCATCCGAACGGTATATGAAACTGATACAAAATAATCCGGAACTATTACAAAGAGTACCACTGGAATGTCTTGCCTCTTATCTGGGAATAACTCCGGTAAGTTTAAGCCGGATAAGAGCGAAATTGAAACGGGTATTTTGAGACAGAAACACAGGAACATAAGTTAGGATTCGAAGAGTAGACATATCCGGCACTGCTATTATTAGTAAAAGTAGAGCCGGATAAAATCATCGTATATTTAAAAACGTATGTCCCAAATACCGCAAGACTTCTCTAATTCCACCAAAGAAGCTACATATCCTTTCATGGTTTCAAGATATTCCTGCTGTACTTCATTATAGGTACGTTGAGCTACTAATACATCCAAAATATTGGTTTCACCACGTTTGTATCTATAAACCATCCCATCAAGCACCTTTCGTGAATCTTCGAGCATCCCCGACCTAAACTGGGCTACCTTCTTTTTTTCCGCTTCATGGCAGAACCATGCTTGAGTAATCTCCACCTGTATTTGTAATTCCATCTCTCTTTCCAATATTTCAGATTGAGCAATACGGAATTTAGCTGCTTTGACTGCTCCTTTATTCATATTTGAGAAGGACAACGGAATAGATATCCCTGCGGTAGCAGAACGCGCCGGAGGAAGAAAACCGTTCCAGTCTCTTTCATAAGAGACTGACAGACCAATGTCCGGACGACGCTCTGCCTTCGTCAACTTGTACGCACGGGCAGTAACTTCGGTACTTTTTTGAGCTGCAAGTAAGTCTATACGATTGTCTAAACCAACTTTGATTAGTTCTGACAGTATAAACTCACGGTTCAGTTCCTCCCAATTACCAAACGGGATATGAAGAGTATCCGCTGTCACGCCCATCTGTTTGTTAAGCATAACCAATGCAGACTGATATGCTGCTTCCTGTCCGTAAACTGTATTGAGTAAAGTAACGGCTTCCAGTTTCGACTGACGGGCATCATTCTCCGTAATTTCTCCTGCCGCATAACGCAAACTATCCGATCGGCTCAATTGCAGCATATATTCATAAGAACTTCGCTGCACTCCAAGTAGCTCTTTCTGCAAAATAGCTTCCAGAAAAAGATTGGCTGCCTCGGCTCGCAAATCCTGAAATCCCTGTTCTATCATCAACTTCTCAAACGCTGCCTGACTTCGTGCCAGTTTAATTCGCGCCTCTCGTTTTTTTCCTAATTCCAATGAATAGGAAAGTCCCAACGAAAAAGTTTCATTACCAGCTTCAAATCCGAGTTCCGGATCAGGAAACACCTTTGCGGCAATAGCTTCCGCATCAGCTATACTCACATTCAACTTTTCTGCCAGATAATCCAGATTGTTCTTTCCTACCCTGTTCAGATATTCTTCGAAAGAAATATTCTGTTGTGGGTGTCCGACGGAAATCTGCGCAAAAATATGAACAGTCATCGCTTCCACAAGCAGCAAAAGAAGCAAGCTATTAAAGTGTATATTCTTTTTCATCATTCTTCTTTTTATTTAAAACGTTATTCTCAATCAGATAGTAAAAAACCGGAAGCACAAACATGGAGATGAGTGATGAGAACATCAATCCATAGACAATGACCGTTGCCAAAGGACGTTGCACATCACTGCCAATCCCTGTTGCCAGAGAAGCGGGAAATAGTCCGAGCACTGTTGTGACGGAAGTCATCAGGATGGGGCGGAACCGTTGGCGTGCCCCTTCGACAACAGACTTCCGAAGTTCCATTCCTCCTTTGCGCAAACTATTTATCTGGGATATCATAATAATTCCGTTCTGGATGGAAAGCCCGAACATAGCAATGAAACCCACAGCAGACGATACATTCAAGGTCATACCACGTATATTGAGCGCGAGCATCCCGCCGAAAAGTGCCAACGGAACGATGGACAATACCAGTCCGGCTTGCCGGAACTTCCCGAACGTAGCATAAAGCAAAATAAACATACACATCAGTGTCAACGGAAGGATGACAGAAAGACGGGTATAGGCTCTGTCCTGATTTTCAAAGGCACCTCCCCACTTGACTGTGTATTTGCTGCTATCATACTGTACTTTCTGATTGATAACTTCCTGAGCCTCTTTTAGAAAAGAGGCCAAATCGCGCCCACGCAAATTCAACTTTACCGTCAGATGACGTCTGTTCATTTCGCGAGTGATCGTACTTTCTCCGACACTCAATTTCACATCGGCTACCTGTGAAAGAGGTATTTCAGCTCCGGTAGAAGAGGTTAGCATCAGTCCGGCTATCTTTTCGGGTGTATCCCGCACTGCTTCTTTATATTTACAGGTGATATCATACTGCCGGTCTCCCTGATAAAGTTGCGCAATAGCTTTACCTCCGATTGCCACCTCTATCAAATCAGCTACATCAGACACATTCAACCCGTATCGGGCAATCGCATCCCGGTTCATAATGATCTGCAGTTGAGGTAAGGGCGGTTCCTGATCAATATCCAAATCAACGGCCCCCTTCACCGTTCCCAACACCCGGGTTATTTCTTCCGCGATACGACGTGTTTCCCGGAAATTCTCACCATATACTTTTACAACCAATTCGCTATGTGCTCCGGCTATTTTATCCATCACCCCGTCTATCATCGGTTGACTGAATCCGACTCTAAAACCGGGCAGCGTCTTATATTCTTCTTCCAATTCATGAATCAAATCCTGCTTGGTTTTTCCTTTCGGCCATTCATCATATGGTTTCATACCAATAGACACCTCAAAATGCGAAGGGGTGAACGGATCTGTGCCATCATCATTTCTTCCTGCCTGAACCATGATATAAGTAACTTCGGGATATTTCATCGTACGGGCACGAAGTGTGTCGGACATCTCTCTCGACTTCTCAACAGAAATACCGGGAGGAAGATTCACCTGCAACCAGATAGAGCCCTCGTCCAGTTCAGGAAGAAAATCTTTCCCGACAACACCGCTCAACACGATACCTGTTATCAGAATCAGGCACGAAAGGATGATTATATTCACTGGCTTTTCTATGAGTTTCACTATCGCACCGGTATATTTATCCTTCAATTTTTCCAGCCATTTATTCTTATAAATCCTGCGCGGCTTACGATAAATAGCATAAGCAAGTCCCGGGATCAGCAGAAGGGCGACTAAAAGAGCTCCAATCATAGCATAACTCATTGTAAATGCCATGGGAGTGAAAAGTTTACGTTCCACACGTTCAAAAACAAATAACGGTAAATAGGCTGTAATTATGACGATGGTAGAAAAAAGGATCGGGCGCCCTACTTCTTTGACACGTTGCGCGATACTTTTTTCTTCGATATATTGTCCGGGATGATCCTCACGTTTCTTGAGAATCGTTTCCAGCATAACGATAGCACCATCCACAATGATCCCAAAATCAATAGCTCCAAGCGATAGAAGGTTGGCGGGAATATCTGTGAGATGCATCAGGATAAAGGCGATAAGCAAAGATACCGGAATAGTGATTGAAACCAGCAATGCTCCACGCCAGTTGCCCAAAAACAGAATGAGCACAATAATCACCAATGCCATTCCCATCAGCAAGGTATGAGAAACTGTATTCAAGGTGGTGTCTACCAGACTGGTACGATCCAGAAAAGTATGTATCCGCACCCCTTCCGGCAAAGTTTCATTATTCAATTCATCTACTGCCGCATGAATGCCGTCCAGTACCTTAGACGGATTCTCGTGTTTCAAAAGAAGCACGATTCCCTCCAGACTTTCCGAATAATCACGAGTGCGATCGGTATATCCCAATATGCCTTTCCTCTCCAAATTTCCATATTTTAAAGAACCGATATCATTCAAAAAAACAGGAACTCCGGAAGTCGTACTAACTACAATGTGGCCTAAATCGTCCAAGTTCTCAATCAAACCGATACCACGTACCACATACCCCAAGTCTCCCCTGTTCAATATGCTTCCGCCCACATTGGCATTATTATTTTCAATAGCCTCAATAACCTGGCTAAGAGACAAGTGATATTGTTCCAGTTTATACGGATCTATTTCTACCTGGAACTGGGTGGTAATACCTCCGAAGTTTGTCACATCCGCCACTCCCGAAACTTCTTTAATGCGGGGAATAATCACCCAATTCTGAAGGTCAGTCAGTTCACGAAGTGAATGTTGGTCACTTTCTATAATATAACGGTAGACCTCTCCCACAGGTGACGTCAACGGATCGAGTCCCGGAACTGCACCATAAGGTAGCTCCACTTCATTCAGTCTTTCCTGTACCCGCTGACGGCTCCAGTAGTCTTCCGTCCCATCCTTAAATACAATCGTAATCATAGAAAGTCCAAACGTACTTTTACTACGCATGACATGCATGCCGGGCAGACCGTTGATGGCGCGTTCCAAAGGAATAGTGATCTGTTGTTCCACTTCTTCGGCAGCCAATCCCGGCACTTGGGTAACTACCTGCGATGTAACATCTGCAATGTCCGGATAGGCTTCTATCGAAAGCTGCATCCATGAGTAATATCCGAAAATGCACATCATCACGAACAAGCAAAGCATCACCCATCTTTTCTGTATAATTGAAAGCATCAAATCCTTCTTCATAATCTCTTATTTTAAATAATATCCCCCTTCACTGATGACTTTGTCTCCCGCGTGCAATCCATTACTTATCATGGCAAATCCGTTTTTGGTTGCTTCTACTTCTACCGATGTCCTGACAAAGACACCCGGAGCAATCCGCACATACACGTAACTGTCTTTCTCTCCCTGCAATAATGCGCTCTCCGGAACCTGAACCTGTTCAATAGGAGTACTACGAAAATGGACAGTAGTATACATACCCAATTTCAACTGTTTTTTCGAATTATCACAAACCGAAAGTACTTTTATAGACCTTGTATCTTCGTCAACCGCCTCTTCTACATGATAAACATTTCCTTTAATCACCATGCCTGGCAATGCCGACACTTCTATATCCAAACTACTGCCTGCATTGATAAATCGAATGTCTTTTTCCTTCACTTGAGCGGTAATCCATACCTCCGACAAATCCGCCACTATCGCAACAGGATCAGTATCATCTTTCAGGTATTGTCCGGTCACAATATTATTCTCTATAATTTCTCCCGAAATAGGTGAACGAACCACAAGAGGTTGCCCCAATGTCATATTCTCCGGATGCTCTACCTGATATACTATCAACGCAGCAGAAGCATTTTCAAACTCTTTGTCGGCAATAAGCAACGCATTCTGTGCCTCTTCCAGTTCTTTCTGCGAGCTAACCCCATTCTTGATCAGGTCTTCTTTGCGCTGTAAATCCTTCTTTGCCAGCTCGCGTGACGAAAGTGCCTGGAAATATTCTTTTTGCGCCGTAGTAAAATCCGGTGAACTGATTTCAAACAAAGGGGTTCCCCGGTCCACCAGTTGCCCGATTTGTATATACGACTTTATAACTCTTCCCGCAAAAGGTGAAGCAATACAGGCATAGCGGGTAGGAATAGGACGTACCACCCCGGAAGTGATTACCTCCTTGGAATAAGGCTCAAGCCTGACATCGGTTATTTTTATCTTTTCAGATAAAAAACAATCTGTAACATGCACGGTGTCCCCCTCCATACGATAACCACTTTGTGGTTCTTCCTTTGATTTACTCTTGCATGCGGTAACTAGCAATACACCGCAAATTAAAAGCATTTGCAAATTTTTCTTCTTCATCATTATTCATAAAAATATAGTTGGAATCTTTTTTCGGACGCAAAGGTAAATAGGGATGCTCCGGAAGCCTGTTAGAGATTTGTTAGAACGCTATTAGAATTTTATTAGAGCCTTATAAAAATTATTTCAAGACTAATTTTCTTTTTTTATGAACCCGGTTTGCAGAGGAACGACATTTTTTGTCTACATTTGCCGAATCGAAAACTGAACCAGAGAATATGAGAGTTATCTGTCAATTCATCCTATCCGTATCTCATTTGGAGCTCTCTTAGCTGGGCTTCCGTTCCTTTATATCTTTCCTCCATTACAGGAAAATAGAGAAATTCAACAGTCATTTCTCTCAATCAATTGTTTATTATTTAATCATAACGGTATCTTCCCTCTGCCATTTTTAGATACAGACCGGCAATACCCTTATCATCATCCATAATCAATAAAGTATTATGAATAATTGGAAAAAGAAGTTTATCATTATATGGTCCGGACAATTATTTTCTATTCTTAGCAGTTCCATTGCCCAGTTTGCCATCGTTCTGTGGATCAGTCTAGAGACCGGTTCGGCAGAAGTGCTCTCATTGGCCACCATCGCCGCACTTTTGCCTCAAGTTGTATTAGGCCCCTTTGCCGGTGTTTTTGTCGACCGGTGGAGCCGGAAATGGACTATGATATTGGCTGACAGTTTCGTAGCACTCTGTTCGGGTATTATTGCGTTACTATTCTATCTGGACGTTATCGAGATCTGGCAGATTTATCTGCTGCTGATGCTCCGTTCCATCGGAAGTGCCTTCCATGCGCCTGCCATGAAATCATCCATACCGCTACTTGCTCCAGAAAAAGAACTGACGCAAATTGCCAGTATTAATCAGACGATACAGGCCTTATGTAATATTTGCGGTCCTGTGTTAGGTGCTGCATTGATTGTCAGTACAAATATGAGTGTAGTCATGTTGCTCGATGTTGCCGGAGCAGCTATAGCCTGTACGACACTAATGTTTGTATTCATCCCTAACCCGGAAAAAACAGAAACGGAAACGACCAATAATGTACTCCGGGATATGAAGGAAGGTTTTCAGGCAATCTGTAGTAACTGCGGTTTGAAATGGGTGATGATCACTGAAGTACTCATCACTTTCTTCATCATGCCTGTTGTTGCCTTGATACCGCTGATGACCCTGAAAAACTTCTCGGGAACAGCTTATCAGGTTAGTTTGATAGAACTACTTTTTGGTTCAGGAGCATTAGTAGGCGGTATTCTACTGGGAATATGGAATCCACGTATCCGAAAGGTAGTTATGATAAATATATCCTATATCATCATAGGAGTCTCTATTTTCGTTTCCGGAATACTTCCTCCTTCAGCCTTTATTATCTATGCCATATTTGCGATTGTACAGGGTATTTCCATGCCGTTTTATTCCGGTCCGTTTACAGCTTTGCTGCAAACACAAATTGAAGTATCTTTCTTGGGACGCGTATTCTCTTTGTTCGACAGTATCAGTTTATTGCCCTCTATTTTAGGATTACTGGCAACCGGATTTATAGCAGACGCTATCGGCATAGCCAATATCTTTGTCATATGCGGTATTGCCATTGTGATAACGGGAACACTTGCATTCTTCATTCCGTCGATCATGAATCTGGAGAAAAAATAAATGACTAATTTTATTAACTAATACTTTTTTAGAAGCATTTTTTTAAGTTATTTTGCGGAACAAATATCACGAACTCATCAAATTATGGATTGGATTGGCCTTGATTTAACATTCCCTATCACCGACCCTACATGGATATTTCTCCTTGTACTCTTGATTATATTGTTTGCTCCGATATTATTGAATAAACTACGCATCCCTCATATTATCGGTATGATCTTGGCAGGACTGGCTATTGGCGAACATGGATTTAATATTCTGGCACGAGACAACAGTTTTCAGTTATTCGGGAAAGTCGGACTCTATTACATCATGTTCCTGGCCGGACTGGAAATGAATATGGGAGATTTCAAAGAGACGCGAAACAAAGCATTAGTGCTCGGATTACTGGCTTTTATCGTTCCCATCGGGATTGGATTCTTGGCAAATGTATCTTATCTGAAATATGGTGTAATCACCTCTGTATTATTAGCCAGCATGTATGCCTCCCATACGCTCGTGGCCTATCCTATTGTTACCCGTTTCGGCATATCACGCCATCGTAGTGTAAGTATTGCCGTAGGAGGAACGGCCGTGACGGATACACTCACACTACTGGTCCTAGCTGTTATCGGCGGATTGTTCAAAGGAGAAACCGGAGGATTGTTTTGGATTTGGCTGGTAGTAAAAGTAATCTTTCTAGGGGCACTTATCATTTATTTCTTTCCGCGCATCGGTCGTTGGTTCTTTCACCGATACAATGACAACGTGATGCAATTTATTTTCGTGCTTGCAATGGTCTTTTTAGGGGCAGGGCTGATGGAGCTTGTGGGTATGGAAGGTATCTTGGGAGCCTTTCTCGCAGGGCTGGTACTTAACCGGCTCATACCACACGTCTCTCCATTGATGGATCATTTAGAGTTCGTTGGTAATGCACTTTTTATTCCTTATTTCCTTATCGGAGTGGGAATGTTAATCAACTTACGTGTTATTTTCGGAGAAGGGGATGCTTTAAAAGTTGCCGCCGTGATGATAACCATGGCGCTGACTGGTAAATGGATTGCTTGCTGGCTCACACAAAAAATATACAAGATGTCTGTTCTTGAACGAAATCTGATGTATGGTTTGAGTAATGCACAGGCGGCGGCCACATTGGCGGCTGTGTTAGTTGGCTATAACATTATTCTGCCCACCGGTGAACGTTTATTGAATGATGATATACTGAACGGAACAGTCTTGCTTATTCTGGTTACTTGCGTAGTGAGTTCACTGATTACCGAACGGGCAGCCAGAAAAGTGGCAATGGATGACTCACTATCGGAAAATGAATCTTCAAAAGAAACAGAGAAGATTTTAGTATCCATAGCCAACCCGGACACTATCGAGGACATGGTGAATCTGTCTCTAATCATACGTGATTCTAAATTGAAAGATAATTTACTGGCCCTCAATGTAATCAACGACAATAATAATTCCAATAATCTACGACTTCGAAGCAAATATTACCTGGAAAAAGCGGAAACGACAGCAACAGAAGCAAATGTACCACTAAAGAAAGTCACACGGTATGATTTGAATATAGCTTCCGGCATTATACATTCAGTCAAAGAAAATGAGATTACAAGTATTATCACCGGTCTGCATCGTAAGAAAAATATCACAGACTCATACTTTGGAATACTTGCCGAGCACTTATTGAATGGATTAAACTGTGAGATAATTATCTCTAAGTTTCTAATACCAGTCCATACAATCAAACGAATTGTCATTGCCGTCCCTCCTAAAGCCGAATACGAATCCGGTTTTCCTCATTGGATGGAACATTTCTGTCGAATGGGAAGTACCCTCGGATGCCGGGTACATTTCTTTGCCAATGAAAAAACGACCATACGCCTGCAAACGTGGATAAAGAAACGGCATAAACAGACACTTACCGATTTCTCCCTTTTAGAAGACTGGAATGACTTGCTGGTATTAACAGGACAAGTAAGCTACGACCATTTATTAGTTATTATCAGTGCACGACCGGGAACTCTCTCTTACGACAGTTCTTTTGAGAAACTACCGAGACAGCTTGGGAAATACTTCTCCAACAATAGCTTAATCGTATTATATCCGAACCAATCGGGAGAACCATTAGATACGTCGTTCTTCTCTAAACTATATACTGATACCGAAACCCGGCATTACGAGAAGGTGGGTAAATGGGTTTACAGGTGGTTTAAGAAAGACTGATATTTCATTGTGTCTCCCTTGTTAAAATTACAGACTGCTCATACAAAACAAGAACAGACTAATTTTGTATAGTTGTCAATTTTCCATTCTCAAAATACAAGTATTGTCCCACTCCATATACCCATTGTTCATGTGTCCCCCATGCACCGGTAGTTCTATTAATGCCACCCGAAGGATGCCCCCATGACTCCAAAACCATAGCCTTAGTCATCCCAATGCACACTTGGCCTTTTAATATCAAGTCCGCCGTAGCTTTTCCGTATTTCTTATATAATTCTTTAGTTCTCTGTTGTCTTTTTATACTGGCTAACTTCTTTGCCTCTTCTTGTGCTAACTTTTCCTTCATCAATAATTCTTCTTTAGCAAGTCTTTCTCTTTCCATTGTTTCCTCATAAACTTCTGCTTCGACAACATCCAAATTATAGAAATACATCTGAGTCATTCTTTTCTGATTATCAAATATGCTTACTTCGTATGAAAATAGAGATGGACTCTCACATAATGGCATTATCAAATCGGCACTATCATTCTTCAGAACAAATGAAGGAACCATATAAGTATCTTCACTGCCTGAATAGGCTATTTCCATACATTTATATTTATTAATCGGATGAATATTTTTAATGTATATGTCTTTATCCAAAAACAACTGTTTCATTTTATCCATAAATCCTAATACAATGACAGGATAGTGTTGCCTAGTATAATTGAATCCGTCATACTCACCACGTTTAGCATACCAATAAAGAGTATCACCTTCTTCAGACTGTAGTGCAAAAATTGTATTTTTTTCAACTTCGGCATCAGACAGCTCTATATCTAAAATTTTAAAACTCTTGCCTTCTATCTCATTATAAGGTGTGAAAATGCCATCATGTTTTTCCATAGAATGATTTGTTGCTCTATATATTTCAAATGGAAAAATCCTATATCCTTGTTCAAGTATATCGTGAAAAGAAGCACATAAAGTAACATAATCATCCTTCACCAACTGAGGTTTATATCTCTTGGAGGTTATTTGATTTAATTTATAATCTTTAGGTTTAGGGTTGGATCTTTTTTTTCGCCAAATAGTGTCAATGGCAACAACCTGCTTATTAGAAGTCAGAAAATTAGCATAATACTTAGGTAGTGATTCCGAAGAATTTGGATTCCGGGGATAGAACAAAATACTTTGCCCAACAAATTGTTTATAATATGAAGCATCTTTATAAGGGCGTATATTAGTTAACGAATCATATTCAACTACCACAGCATCCTTTTTATCTTTTTTCGGCATACTAGTATCAATCATTTTCATATTCTGAGCATAAGAAACAGTATAGAGCGTAAATACAATGACAGATAGCAAGACCTTCATTTTCATAATTCTTTGTTTTATTTCTACAAAACTAACTAAAAATATGATTCGTCCACGATGATTTCAGAAAAAAAGCACCCTTTTATTTTCCCGTATTATCTATCTGTTTATATTTGTAGAATTATGTAATTCACAAAGAACATTTAAAGAAAGGAAGCACCATGCCAAATTCCGAAGTTATTGGTGCGACTTCGATTCATGAATTGGTCAATTCCTAAATACACCGATATGGCAACTTACACTCATTTCGCAAAACAACCCGATGTCTTGAAACATCTGATACTCTGTGAAGTACTCAAGAATGAAACTCCGCAAGTATATGTAGAGACCAATTCGGCATGTGCCATCTATCCGATGACACAAACCCCGGAGCAACAATATGGCATCTATCATTTCCTGGCGAAAGCAGATGAGGTCCTATCTCTAAAGGATTCTGTATATTACCAACTGGAAAGCGGAGAGATGGCAAAAGGAAATTATTTAGGTTCACCTGCCTTGGCTATGAATGTATTAGGGAAGCAAGCAAAAAGGTTTGTATTCTTTGATTTAGAAAAGAGTGCACTGGAGAATGTGGGTACCTATGTCAAACAAATCGGATTAAGTGCCTCTGTAGAGATACATCATACCGACTCTTCGAGAGGTACCATAGAGTTATTGCCCTCACTCCCCGCATCCTCTTTCATCCATATCGATCCTTACGAAATAGACAAGAAAGGAAATTCTGGAGTAACCTATCTCGATGTCCTGATACAGGCTACTTTATTAAGAATGAAGTGTTTATTATGGTATGGATTCATGACCGGAGATGATAAAACATCCTTGGACAACTATATTACATCCAGTCTGGAAAAGGCCGGCATCAAAGATTACACAGGTGTAGAGCTTACCATGAATTCAATAAGGAAAGACAGTGTAGTATGTAATCCCGGCATTTTGGGAAGTGGTATTCTGGCGACAAACGTATCACAAGCTTCCAAAGATATTATCCTTGATTACAGTAATCAACTGGTTGATATATACAAAGATGCTAAATACAAAGATTATGATGGGAGTTTATATATTCAGCATCTTTGATATCAACTTATTAACAATTTTGTTTTAATCCATCTATTATCAATCAGTATCCTCCTCCCAATGCATGATAAAGATTAATAACTCCCTGTATTTCATCAAAACGATTGGAAGCGACGGATAATTCCGCCTGCAAAAGAGTCTGACGGGCAGTAAGTACTTCCAGGTAGTTTTGCGAACTGTGCCGCATCAATAGTTCAGAACTACGCACTGCGGACTGAAGCGAAATGACCTGCTGTTTGGAGAGTGCCAAACGGCCTTGCGCCTTCTGCCATTGCACCAATGCATCGTTTACTTCCGTGCCCACATCAAGCAAACTTTGGCGGAAGGTGAGTAACGCCTCTTCCTGTTGTGCTTTCGCTACTTTCAAATTAGCAATATTCTGCCCGCGATTGAAAAGTGGCTGAACCAATGAGCCGACAGTGGAAAGCAACCACTGTCCAGGATTGGTTATAGCGCCACCTGCCGAGTTTGTCCATCCTGCGGAACCACCCAACGTGATAGAGGGATAAAAAGCAGAACGTGCCTGATTCGTTGCATAAAAAGCCTCAGCCAGTTCAGCTTCCTTTTGACGAATATCCGGACGACGGTGCAATAGTTGCAACGGCACTCCGGTTGAAAGGGATTCCGGGAAACGCTGGTTGTCAAGCGTAGAACGTGTTATCAGCTGCGGAGCACCATTGACGGAGATGGCAGAGAACAGATTGAAACGCGTCAGCGACTCTGCACCGTAGACTCGTGTCAAAGTGAGATATTGACTAACAGGAGACATCTCTCCGTTGGAATTGCGGACAAACATATTATTCAAAGCTTCGGTATCCAGACGGAATTCCGGTGAAGCCTGCACCATTACACGGTAAAGTTTGGAGAAACGGTTCATATTGGATGCATAGTTACCACCGATATAGCCGGACAAAGTACTCAAGACATCCGAAGGTGACACTCCATTCCGCTTACAAAGGGCGGCATCCACTTCTACCAAGAATTGAGGACATTTTGTATCGAACGAAGTCGAAGCACGTCCGATTTCAGGCCGGGCATTCAATGCATCAATCATCTGACGGGTGTATTTCAGCAAATCTTCTACCGAACCGCCTTTCTGGTCCTGGATATAAATTTCAAAACCACTACTTACCCCATACCCGGGAATCATCGGTTGTGCAAAGGCCATAATTTGCGCAGAAGAAATGTCATCCGTACGCCGGTAAATCTCGTTAATAACAGCATTGATACCGTCTTCCTTTTCCGTACGTTCATCCCACGGTTTCAGACGGACGATAAACATACCGTTCGATGCTCCCTGACCGCTTATCATACCGTTACCCGTCACTTTAGAAAACATTCTGACTTGCGGTATGTCATGAATACGCTTATCTATTTCGTCCATTACACTTTTGGTTTCTTCCAGACTGTTTCCGGGTGAAGTACGCACATCTACAAAGATAGTTCCCATATCCTCTTGAGGAACCAACCCGGTCTTGGTGGTTTTCATCAGAAGGAACAATCCCGCACAAGCGACTAACAACAATAGTTGGCACCCAATTCGATACGTGCCACATCTTTCAGCCGTAGCACCTCGCCTCCTGCCTGCGAACGGATTACCAGATTGCCATAAGCCTTTTCTTCTTCATAACGTCCGCGATATTTCAATACATACTGAAAAATATTCTTCGATTCGGCACCAAGCGTTCCCGTAGGGGCTTCCAGATTCTGTTCGTCAAGTACCGTCGTGATGTCGGACGGAACCAATCCATATTTAGCCATCTTGGCAGGATCGAGCCAGATACGTAACGAATAGTCCGCTCCCATCACATTCACCTCACCCACGCCGGCAATACGTGAAAGACGGGGTTTGATATTGATTTTCAGATAGTTATTCAAAAAGATTTCATCGAACGTGTTGTCGGGGCTATACAATGCCAATGCTTTGATATTACTTGTCTGGCACTTACGGACGGTGATACCGCTGCGGGTGACTTCTGCCGGTAATAATCCTTGTGCCGTAGCAATACGGTTCTGCACATTAACTGCCGCCATATCGGGGTCGGTCCCTTGACGGAAGTAAATGGTGATTCTCGCTGAACCGTTATTGGTAGAGGAAGAGGTCATGTACATCATGTTCTCTACCCCGTTGAGCGCTTCTTCCAATGGCACGACTACGCTCTTCTGTACAGTTTCCGCATTAGCACCGGTATAGGTAGCGGAAACGCTGACGGTAGGAGGTGCAATTTCAGGAAACTGTTCAACAGGAAGCTGCGAAAGTCCTATCAATCCGATAATAAGAAAAACGACCGAAATTACTCCTGCGAGAATAGGCCGGTCTATAAATGTTCTGATTTTCATAACGGCATCTTATTCTTTAGTCGGATCACTCTTGATTATTGTTCCCTCACGCACCAGTCCGGCACCTTCGGCTATAATAACATCACCCGGCTCAAGTCCTGTTTCGACGATATATTCAGTACCATTATTCAACCGGAACACTTCTACCGGGGTTGATTTCGCTTTGCCATCGACCACTTTATATACAAATATACGATTCTGCAATTCGTAAGTAGCCGCTTGCGGAATAATGATACATCCCTTCTTTATAGTAGAAACTACTACTTTACCACTTCCACCGTTACGCAAGAACTGGTCGGGGTTGGCAAAAACAGCCCGCAGTCCAACAGCACCAGTTCCTTCATCCACCGTACCGCTGATAGCGTCTATCTTTCCGGTATGGGAATAGGTTTTTCCATTGCTCATAGTCAGTTCCACTTCGTCCATGTTTTCTATCACTTTTTTAAGTGAGCCATATTGTTGTACAAAGTCGAGTATCTGATTCTCCGTCATGGAGAAATAGGCGTATACTTCGCTGTCATCCGAAACAGTGACTAACGGCTCGGTGATACTGCTGCTCACCAACGCCCCTACCCGATAAGGAATCATGCTGGCGACTCCGTTCACCGGACTTTTCACTTCGGTATAAGAAAGGTCATTGCGCGCATTCACTTCCTGTGCCTTAGCCTGTGCCAATGCCGCTTCTGCCGCCGCTTGTTCATTACGGGCTGTTTGCAGATCGAATTCGGACACAATCTGTTCTTTGTAAAGTTCAGCTTTACTATCTGCTGTCAATTTAGCAGTGGCAAGCTTGGCTTCCGCGCTTTTTACATTGACAACTGCTGTTTCCAACGCTGCTTTATAAGGAACCTGGTCAATAATGAAAAGTGTCTGCCCTTTATGAACAGGATCCCCTTCATTGATACATATCCCGGTAATAATGCCACTCACCTGCGGACGAATTTCAACATACTGCCACCCTCGTAACGTAGCTGTATAATCGGATTTTTAAATTCCGGTAATCATGCTGCCCATCATCATGCTAGTGCCGGTAGACAAATGGATTGTACACCAGTTTTGCGAACGAAAAGGCGAACTGGAACTTACTACTTTCAGCGAACCGCTGACCGGACTGCGAGAAATAGCCCGGCGCAAACCTGATCTGGTCTTTCTGAATATTGAAATGAACAGTACCAACGGACTGGATATTGCCCATGCGCTTCCTCCCGAAAGTTGCCTTATTTTACGACAGCCCATGCACAGTATGCACTGGATGGCTTCGACCTCGATGCCGTGGATTTCCTGCATAAACCCTTTGCTTATGAACGATTTGAAAAAGCTGTTGAGAAAGCGATTGTCTTTATTGAAGCACGTCAGCATAAAGTACCGGAAAACATCATAATCAAACAAGAATACAATAACATATCCATCCCTATCTCCGATATTCTTTATATCGAAGCAATGGAGAATTATACGAAAATATTCCGTATAAACGGCAACTATATATTATCGCGCACAAGTCTGAAAAGTATTCAGGAGATGTTACCCGAAAAGTCTTTTCTACGTACGCACCGCTCCTATATCATTCCGGTTAATAAGGTGGAACGGTTCTCTAAACGGGAAATAAACCTGACCGGACGCCGGATTGTAATCCCCATAGGAAGACAAAATGCAGAAAATGTCTATGCCACATTAACGGCCAGGAATATGACGCTATAAACAAGCCTACAGAATACCGGAACTTTTTAAATCAGCTTCCGGCCTTCTGGCTATAAATTAATTTATCTCTTTGGCTGATTGTCCACAAGCCATCTATCAAGCGTACATTTTTCGTATCATCGTCCTCCACGTTCCATGCATAACCTCCTGAAAGCAGTCCACGCCTTTCCAATATTTCATTGGGCTGATTATTAGAAAAGAAAAGTTCCAGCTGTGTAGAATCGGGACCAAAGACAATGAAAGCTGGAATGCCGCTGCCATCCACCGCTTCTGTACGAATCCCTTTCTCAAATAAGCGGATACAGTCTTTTTGCACTTCACACCATACGTATCCGGCAGAGCCGATACAGCCATGTTCATCCCGGTTACCTCCCACAAGCGGAGATTGCGGATACTGAACTAGTTTGGAAGCCGGCATCCCCGGTGTATATTTTCCTGTATAAAAGACTTCCAACGTATCATTCAGAAGTAAACCGTCGACTTCTTCTTTATTCGCATCCATCGTACTGAATGAAAGGGTATCATTTTTATCCGTGACAATCGTTACCGTATTCATGGTTGCATCACTTACGATTCCCTTAGAACTGCTCACTTTCGACGAGCAACCTGCCATGAGACACAGAGTGCCTACCGCTAATAGCATTGTTTTCATTTTCTTCAAATTTTGCTTTGTTTTAAATTAATGCAAAGATAAAGGGAATACAACAATATTTTAATCTCAGAACTTGGATAAATACATAATTCCCTCTCCTTTCTTTCACAGCATTTGTTTTCTCATAAACATCAATTAAACAATATATTATCAGATATCGTTTTTTTAAGTGCTTTTTTTAAGTTATTTTACGCAACAAATATTACGAATACATAAATTTATAGTTTCTATTTCCATTATGTCAAATGTTGCAGAAACTCAGCCAAGTTATCTCCTTCGCCCAATCCTAGTTTTTTTCGTAGACGATAACGACTGATTTCTACCCCACGCAATGTTATATTCAATAACGGAGCTATTTCCTTTGACATAAGATTCATTCGTAAATAAGCACACAGCATCTTATCCTTGTAACTCAAATCAGGATAACGTTCATCAAGCAGATGGAAGAAATTATGATGCACCGAATCAAATGTATTCTGAAAAGTCTGCCAGTGTTCCTCATTATCAAGGTCCTTATCGATACGTTCTATCAGTATTAATGTTTTCCGACGAATATTAACTAGGTTCTCATCATTGACAGAACGGGAAATACCGACTGCAACCTTTCGTATATCCTGCAAAATCTCATTCTTATGTACAATGTTTAATGTCGTTTTAATTAACTCTTCCGACTTATGCCGCAACTCTGATTGCAGATTTTCTTCTTCTAAAGAAACAATCTTGCGGTCTTTCAACTCACTTTCTTTCCTGAATTCTTGTTTTTGTGAAATCAATTCCAATTCTTTCTGACGAATCAGATTCTTCCTGCTTTGTACTATACGATAATAAATATAATACAAAAATAGAATAACCAACACCCCATAAATACAGTATGCCCACCACATACGATACCAAGGCGGTAATATTTCAAAAGAAAAGGATGTTTCAATAGGCTCCTGTGCCTTATCAGTTATTATCTTCACATTAAAAACATAACTTCCTTCAGGCAGGTCAGTATACTCCTTCGTATTATTTTCACTATATTCGCTCCATTCGTTATCATTGACCCTCCCCCCTGACAAACGGCAGGAATACAAAGCTGCAGATGACTTGTCATAATCTGTCACACTATATTCGATCCTTATCGAATTTTTCGAGTATGGAAGTAGTAACGGCTCCTGATCATACGTATAACTACGCCCGTATACCAAAGAATCTTTTTTCCCTGTACAATATACTCTCCTGATTTGTAGCCCCAACCGTTGTTCTGAAATCTTTTCGTTATACTTTAACAAAGAAAAACCATCTTCCGTACCTATAATGGCACGTTCTTTATCATAAAAATAAATATCTTCAAAATCTTCTATCAATGCCCCGCAAAAATAAGCCTCATTATTCAGTTTATAAAATCCCTTATGTCCGTCACTTCGAAGCATTTTTAGCTTTCCATTCACAACATACCAAATATCTCCTTTCTCACTTTCTTTCAAATAAGTATAGGCAGTATGCCCGTCCAGCGACTGTTCCAATAATGTATCCAGCACCAACTGATCATTTATCTGATCGTAATAATATAGTCCTTCGTGAGCCGCTACCACAATTTTCCGGTTGATACGTGTTATAAATGAATTATTATTGTTTGACAAAGACTCATTATTATAATTTTTAAGACTCATAATGCTGTCTAATCCTTCCGTAAGAGTGATTCTAAAAATACCTTTGCCTTTGTTCGCCACCCAAAGTGTATTAGCCTCTTCTACAAAAAAAGTTTTGCATGAATGGGAAAATCCTTTAATCTTATGCTTCACCTCCCATCTTCCGGTTGCTGATTTTCCCAACAAGAACATTCCACTATAAGTTCCGGCTATCAACAAATGCTCATTATAGGGAAACATTGCTACCGACCACACTCCTTTGAGCGAACCGGGAGAATAATGTTTCAAACCATCTATAATAAAAATTCCATTATCAGCACAACAGAACAATTGATTATTATATGTCTTAATAGACCATACCTGCCCGTCTGTTCCCGGCATAAATTGCATATCCACCGGTGTATTGATCTGCCCCAAAGAAGTGCGATATAATCCCTGATTCGTCCCCAAATAGAGTTGACCGTTATAACAACAAGAAGCGTATCCTGAACCAATAACCGCCTTTCCGCCATAAAGTGAAAAAATCGGAGATTCCAAATGTACGCAATCAATGCCATTATCCAACCCCAGCCAAAGATTATTACTACGATCAAAATACAATCCCAAAACTGTCTTATTCTGTAATCCATTATCTATAGAAATCCGCTCTAACTGACCGGTTTTCGAGTCCAACAGTAAAACTCCTCCTTGTACAGAACCTAAAGCAAGCAGTCCGTCTTTAGCCTCTGCACAGAACAGCAGATTAGAATGAATAAACGAATCGGCAGCAGAAGAATAAGGTAGTATTGAATTCCCATCATATACAAATAAGCCATTTTTGCTTGTCACTATCAATACTTTATTCTCCCATGGAAGCAATGCAACGATTTTGGCTGAACGATTCAAAGCCACAGTATGTCCGATATTAGATAAAGGTACGATTTCCATTCCTTTCAAGACAGCCAGCCCTTCCTCCAATGCTACATAAAACTTTCCATGAATCACTGCAGAACACCAAATTTCCGAAGAAGCATTCAATACTCTGATCCGCCCCTTGTCAAAACAATAGATATTCCATTCCGATTGGAAATAAATCCGATTGTCTACAATATGTATATTCCAGATAATGCCAATATTAGTATTCCCGCCGATACTATCCGAAAGACAAGTGTACTCTAGTCCACCAAGCCGATTGGGGGTAAAATAACCGAATTGTCCCATTCCACCGATATAAATTCTCCCGTCCGCTCCGACCTTTACGGCTCTGGTCTTAGCGTTATGTATAGAATAAGTATTCCAATTTCTGCCATCAAACTCAAGCAAACCTTTATTATTTGCGAAATACATCCAGCCATTCTCCTGTTGTGAAATCATCCAATTTTGATTACCGGAATTATATGTATTTCGATAATAGTTCGTCACCGAACGTTGCCATGTTGCAGAAATATCCCCATAAAAAGAGATAAATAACAAGATTAGATATATGCGTAACTTCATAGAATGATTTTTTCACAAAGATAAATGTTTCGCCAAATATCCAATAGAAACCTTAATAAATATTTCTTTGTTTCTTCACAAATTATCGGAAAACCTATAAAGTTTTGACACATAACAGTACTACATCTTCTTCATTAAAAAAGAGCATTAATGGAGAGTATATACTACAGCATAAAGTGCTAATTATAAACATATTAAAAAATATAAGAGAAAGTAAAGATGTAGTTTCCAATACTTTCTGTAGTAATTGTGATGTAGTCTTTTTTTTGGCATATACATTCACAAACGATACTTTTGCCCCATCAAAATCTTAAAAAACTAAAGTTATGAAAAGCAAAAAAATCCTATTTCTTTTCCTTTTGTTAGGAATACAATTATCGCTCTATGCATCTTGTAGTCCCAACGAAAAATCCGGTCCGACAGACAATCAAGAAAAAAAGAACAAGGAGAATACTGATGTGACAGTATATATTACTACTGCAAACCGTGCATTCGATCTGGTTAAAAAGACTACCACATTAAAAAGCGGTTCCAGCATGTCACCGACAACTATTACTTTACAACCTGAAATCAAATATCAAAACATGGATGGTTTCGGAGCGGCAGTAACAGGCTCTACCTGCTTCAATTTGTCACTAATGCCTCCCCAGAAACGTTCTCAATTCTTAAAAGAGACCTTTTCTCCCACCGATGGCTTTGGCTTAAGTTACATCCGCATCTCTATCGGCTGTTCCGATTTCTCACTAAGCGAATATACTTGCTGTGATACCAAAGGTATCGAGAACTTCAACCTGACCATGGAAGAAAACAAATATATTATACCTATATTAAAAGAGATTCTGGCAATAAACCCGACACTTAAGATCATTGGCTCCCCCTGGACCTGTCCTAAATGGATGAAAGTGAATAATCTAACAGAAAAAAAACCTTATGATTCATGGACTTCCGGTCAGTTAAACCCTGCTTATTATCAAGACTATGCCATTTATTTTGCCAAATGGCTGCAGGCATTCAAAGATAATGGAATCAATATTTATGCCATAACACCCCAAAACGAGCCTTTAAACAGAAAAAACTCGGCCTCCCTCTACATGGGATGGAAAGAAGCCAGCAATTTTATAAAAACAGCTTTAGGACCGACATTACATTCCAAAGGCTTCTCTGACGTCAAAATCTACGCATTCGATCATAATTATAACTATGATAATATGGCTGACCAAAAAGGTTATCCGATAAACATCTACAAAGACGAGGAGGCTTCCAAGTACTTGGCTGGAGCTGCTTACCATGATTATGGCGGTACACGAGAAGAACTGAACATTGTACATGCGCAAGCACCGGATAAAGATTTGCTCTTCACCGAAACATCCATCGGTACGTGGAATAATGGACAAGATCTTACTAAATCCCTCATTCGAGATATGAATAATGTAGCTTTAGGCACTGTTAATAACTGGTGCAAAGGGGTAATCGTATGGAATCTGATGCTCGACAGTGACCGTGCTCCCAACCGTCCAGGCGGTTGCCGGACTTGTTATGGAGCGGTAGACATCAGCAACAGCGATTACACGACAATTACCCGCAATTCTCATTACTATATTATCGCACATATGTCATCGGTTGTCAAGCCTGGTGCCGTCCGCATCGGAAACAGTGGCCAACCAGGAGAGAATCTGACCTATGCAACCTTCCAAAATACTGATGGCAGCTACGCAGTAGTTATTTCAAATAATGGAAGTACCGATCAAGACATTCGTATCAACGCTGAAGGAAATAACATCAGCTATAAAATACCAGCAAAGTCTATCACTTCCTTCCAGTGGAAATAATAAATTCATTAATATATTCACTAATTTAATTCTAATAATATGAGAAAATTAATCTTGCTATGCAGCATGATGTCGGCAGGACTTTTCAGCATTACATCATGTGACGATGCGAACGACGAGTTCGATGACAAGGGTAGTTGCTCTATCCTTTCATTCACGGGACAAGAAAGCGCATACATGGGCGATAGTATCGCTTTCAGCTTTCAGGTAGCCAGCCAGGGTGTTCCTCTTAATCAAGCTAAAGTACAGCTTTTATTTGATGAGAATATTGTATCGGAACGTTTCCTGAGTGTGGGAGAAAATAATACTTATTCCGCAAAGCTCTTTGTTCCTTTTTTGGCAAACGTGCCGGACGGTACTGCAAAAGTAGTGGTTTATGCCCAAAACGAGCGTTTTGCAAAAGACCGCAAAGAAAGAGAAATTCAGATTCAAAGACCACATTTTGAAAAGTTGTATCTGAAATCATCCAAAGGTGTGACCTATGAAATGACAGAAAATCCGAATGTAGCATTCGAATATGTAGCAAGCAGTCCTGATATGCCCTCTGATCTGGAAGGCTATATCGAGATTCCTGCCTACAAGACAAATGGAAATAAAATCACATTCGGTGCTGAAGATGGTATTGTGACACAAGGTTCTACTCAAAATATTGAATATATGATAGACCAGACTACTCCACGTGCCTGCTTCAACACAAAAACATTTGAAGCTAGTCCGGCCATAAAATTCGCATTAAACGGACAAGAGTTTATCAAAAAGAACGATAACGAATTCTATGTAGAGAGAGAAATAAATCAAAACGAACGGATTGTCATCAGTGGAATGAAAAAGGAATGGTCGCAATATTGGATAGACCCTTCCTGGTTCAATTTCAAAAAAAATACCGAAAAGAAAGAACTTGTATTTAGAGCAATCACCGGAAAATATAAATTTACTGTGGATAAAAAGCTTAAATTCATCAAAGTAGAAGTGATGAATGGTGATGCAATGGCTTCTTTACTGGAAAACGGAACCGGTACAATCTGGACAAGTGGTAATAATGCTATTGGAAAACCGAATCTAACGAGTAATAATATCAACTGGTCTCCTGCCAAAATGTTCTGCCTATCTCCAATAGAAACAAACAAATATGAATTCATATTTGAAGGTGGAAAACAATTAGGAACAGGCTCTTTGAATTTTAAATTCTTTTACGACAACACACAATCGGACGGAAGCGCAGATGCTCCTTTAGCATTCAACCAACATAATAAATTAAAGCTCATAGGAAACGCAGGAACATATCTTACTGTCAGTGGCACTGATGGTAATATCAAACACGCATCTACAAAGTTCGCAGCGGGACAATTTTATCGTCTGACGATAACCGTAGCAAACGAGAGCCGTAAAGGAGAACTTGATATTGAAGAAATTAATGAGACGCTTCCCAAAGAAGTTGACTAATAAATAATATACAATGAAAAAGATTAAATATTGTGCAGCCTTGTTTGCTCTATCTATAGCAATGCAACCGGGCATAGTTTTAGCAGGCCCCTCCGGTATAGCCAATAAAGTAGCCGACGCACAGGTTATAACACAAAAGAATGTACAAAAAACAATCACGGGTGTAGTAATGGATACCAATGGAGAATCTATCATCGGAGCTACTGTACTTGTTAAAGGAACTTCACGTGGTACAGCTACCGACATTGACGGTCGTTTTACCATCAATGCTGCCGAAGGTGATGAACTGGAATTCCGCTATGTCGGTTATATAACTGTCGTCGAGAAAGTAAAAAAAGACACACGTACAATCAATATACGTATGGAAGCAGATGCAGTCAACCTGGAAGACGTTGTTATAGTCGGTTACGGACAACAGAAAAAGGAAAGTGTTGTAGCTTCCATGTCAACTATCGGCCCAGCAGAGCTTCATGTTTCAAGCCGAAGCCTGAATAACAACATTGCCGGTAAAATTTCAGGTGTTATCGCCGTACAACGTTCCGGTGAACCGGGATGGGATGATGCACAGTTCTGGATTCGTGGTGTAAGTTCCTATGCAGGTGGTACAGATCCACTCGTATTGGTAGACGGTGTACCCCGTTCCATGAGTGATATTGACGTAGACGAAATTGAATCTTTCACCGTATTGAAAGATGCGTCCGCCACAGCAGTATATGGCGCTGAAGGTGCCAATGGTGTTATTTTGGTTACTTCCAAACGTGGTAAACAACAAAAAACCCGTGTCAATGTCAGTGCACAGTATGGTATTTCTACTCCGATGCGTGTTCCATCTTTGCTTAATTCCTATGATTACCTAAGTCTTTACAACGAAGCACAATGGAATGACGCGGGTAACCCACAAGTTGGATTTCAACCTACTACCAGCGATGACGAACTGGAATTATACCGTAATGGCAGTGATCCCGATCTATATCCTAATACAGATTGGATGAGCATGCTCCGTAAACATACACAGAACCAACGCTATACCATCAACTTCCGTGGTGGTGGCGAGCGCGTACGTTTCTTCGTTTCCGGTGCCTACTATACAGAAGACGGTATTTATAAAAAGAACAAGGTTGTGGAGGGAGTAGACACCAATGTCAGCTTCAAACGTTATAATCTCCGTTCTAATGTAGACTTTGATTTGACAAAAACAACCAAAATGGCTGTCGATATGAGCGGGCAGTACATCAACCGTGTAGCACCGAGCAAAACATCTGACGAGATTTTCAGCACTATGACTTTATTCCCGACTCACTTGATTCCAATGATTTTCTCGGATGGAACACCGGCAGAACATTATCAGGCAGATAATGGCGGATATCGTCGTAATCCATTCAACTATCTTTATTATAGTGGTTACAGCAAATCATGGAAAGCCACCATACAGTCTAAGATCAGTCTGGAACAACAACTTGAATTTATCACTAAGGGATTATCGGTAAAAGGTGTATTAAGCTTTGACGCTGAATCTGAACAGTATGTAAACCGTACTATGACTCCAACCACTTACTACGTCAACAAAAGTAATGGCGGCGGACGGGATTCGGAAGGAAACCTCATTTATACATTGAAAGAAAGCGGAAGCGCCTTGAGCAATCCCAGCAACGGTTCTACCGGTGGTAGTAAGAAAATATATATCGAAGCTTCTTTGAACTACAAAAACACATTTGCTCAAAAGCACGATGTAACCGGCATGCTTCTATATAATCAAAAAGAGACACAAAGACAAAATCAATCCGGATTAAACTTGCTGCCTTATCGTAAACAAAGCGTTGTAGGACGTTTCACTTATGGATTTGACAACCGTTATATGCTCGAAGGAAGTTTTGGTATGACAGGTAGTGAAAACTTTGCGAAAGGAGAACGCTGGGGTATCTTCCCGGCTATTGGTGGTGCCTGGTTCCTTAGCCATGAAAAGTTCATGCAACCATTGGAAAAGGTGGTAAATAAGTTGAAGCTGAGAGCTTCTTACGGACGTACCGGTAATGACGATTTAGGTAATGGTGTCGCACGCTTCCCATATCGTCCTACGGTAAATGCCAATGCCAGCGGATACAACCTTGGTATTAATGCACTAACCAATGTTACAGGCACTCACTGGATAGCAGGTGCCAGCGAACAAAGACCGGCCGCTCCGCTTTTGCATTGGGAAATTGAAGATAAAATCAATGCCGGATTCGACTTAGGGCTTTTCGAAGGACGTATCGATATGTCTGTTGACTATTTCTCCAATCGTCGTCACGACATTCTGGAAACTCGTAATTCAATACCATCAATGACAGGGCTACGCCAAGGGCCACTTCAAAACTTCAGTATCGTAACAAACAAAGGTATTGACGGTAATATCACTTACAAAGAACATTTCGGCAAGTTGAATATGACCTTCCGCGGCAATTTCACCTACACGAAAAATAAGATTATAGAATGTGATGAAATCAAACATGTTTTTCCCTATCAGGATCTGACTGGAAATACTATTGGAACACCGTTCATTTATATAGCTGACGGTCTTTACACTCCGGATGATTTCAACATCACCCGTGATCCGGTCACTGGTGCCGAAAGTTATGAACTGAAATCACATTTACCTAATCCGGGAGCAAAGGTATCTCCGGGTGACATTAAATACCGTGACTTAAACAACGATAATGTAATTGATGGAAATGACCAAACTTACCTATCTGGAATGAACTCTCAAAACCCTAAGTGCGTCTACGGTTTCGCTGTAGATTTCGAATACAAAGGTTTCTTTGGTGGCATCTTCTTCCAAGGTAGTGCCGGTACATCAGTCAATCTAATGGCTAAAGCAAGTAACTTCATGCCTTTCAATGGCGGTAAAGATGCTTCATCGGCACGTACTGAAGCTATGGATCGTTGGACTGCATCCAACCCATATAATCAAAATGTACTTTATCCCCGTATGCATACTACTGCATTCGACTATAATCTTAAACCTAGTACATGGTGGTATAGAGATGCAAGTTTCCTTCGTCTGAAAAATATAGAGTTCGGTTATCAGTTCAATAAGAAACAGTTGAGAAAGTTACAAATGCAAAACTTACGTCTTTATGTACAGGCAACCAACCTCGCAACATGGGATAAAGTTAAATACTGGGATCCGGAATTGAGCAAAGCCAATTCTGGAGCTAAATATCCATTATCCAGCACTTGGACAATCGGACTGGAAGTTACATTTTAAAAAAAGGAAAGAATCATGAAACTAAAAAACATTATATATACGGCTGTTTTGGCAGCAGGATTGTGTATCGGAACCAATTCTTGTTCTGATTACCTGGATATATCCAGTGAACTATCGGCTGATTTAAGTATCGAAGAAATATTCGAAACCCCCAAATATACCCGCCAATGGCATGCTAACATATTCAACTGCATCAGCGAATATTCAGAAATGGGATCGGAAATGAACGCATTCCGAAACCCTTGGGCCAATCTTTGCGGTGAAGTGACTTCCGAGGGCGCCAGTTCCAAAAACGTAATGACAGCAGGATATACAGCAGCCAATGCCGGTTATCATCGTTGGGCTACCCTCTACCAATATATCCGCCAAGCAATGATCTTCCTCGAAAGAGGAAAAGCCATTGGCTCCGGTACAGAAATCATAACAGAAGCCGAAATGGCCCAGATGAAAGACGAAGCTCGTTTTTTCTTAGCATATAGCTACTTCAGTTTATTCGAGCTATATGGCCCTGTACCCATTGTCACCGTGATTGATGATGCTTCTTATCCTACTGTGAATGACTATATGCGTCCATCTGTAGACGAAATGGTAGAACATATAGATAAGATTCTGAATGACCTCATCAGTCCCGAAAGTAATCTTCCCGAGTCCGTAGTCACTTCAGTGGATGCTGACGGCAGAGCCAACGGCTATAACCTGAATGACATTGTCCGCCCGACTAAAATCACAGCAATGGCACTGCGTGCCAAATTATGGGTTTACGCTTCTTCCAAATTGTTTAACGGTGGTTTCGGACAAGATTTAGCAGATAAAGACGGAAAGAGACTGTTCCCGACCGAAGACAAAAATAAATGGAAAAAAGCAGCAACGTATCTGGAGAATTTGATTACTGCAGCAGAAGCTGCCGGACACAGACTGTACGAAAAGTATGATAACGCCGGCAATCTGGACGTGAACCAAACCCTATATCTGTTATTCCAAAACTATACGGAAGAAATATTATGGTGTACTTCCAATAACGACTGGAGTAATAACACCAAGATGGAAAAACGTACAACCCCACGCGACATTGCTTCTTCTTATGGTAACATCGGACCTAGTCAGGAATCTGTCGATATGTTCTTCACCAAAGAAGGACTGAACATCAATGACCCCGGAGCCAACTATGACGAAACAGGTTTCGCCGACGTTGCAAATCCTGATAACAACAACAAAACCGACCGTGTATTCAGTATGTATGCCGACCGTGAGCCACGGTTCTATCGTGATGTCCTTTACCAAGGAAGAAGTTGGTTTGCTAATTACATGGCGATCAACCCTAATTACAGATTAGATTTCTCCAAAGATGGTGGTGCAGGCCCGGCAGGAAACAACTCTAAATGTGGCTACATGATCAGCAAATTCAAAAATGTATCAATCACATTCCAAGGGAGCAATAATAGTAATATTGGTCGTCCTTCCATCCTTTTCCGGTTGGCAGACTTCTACCTCTACTATGCAGAAGCTTTAAATGAAATAAATCCTCGTGACCCGAAAATCATCAGTTATATCGATAAGGTACGCGAACGTGCCGGTATTCCGGGCTATCAGGCACTGAAGGATGCAGGCAAGAAAGACATCATTGGAGATTATACCAAACAACAGAAAGCAATCCAAAACGAACGTTTTGTCGAATTGTTCTGTGAAGGACAACGTTACTTTGATATCCGCCGTTGGATGATCTGTGGCAAAGGCCAAGATGCTGATCAGACCCAATTCCATGGTATGGATCAGTATGGAGACCCCACTGTTGCAATCGAACAACAAGGTTCATTCTATCGCCGCACACAATTGGAAAAAAGATTATGGGATGACAAGATGTATCTCTACCCAGTTCCACAAAATACAGTCAATCTAAGCGAGGGATTAATTGTACAAAATCCGGGATGGTAATTTTTTCTTGAACAATTCTTCATAGGTTCTCAAAAAGGTTATAGATTGTTTTAACTAGAGGAAAAAGGCAGAATCAAAGAGTCCCGATAAAGACCTGATTCTGCCTTCTCTTCATCTATTCAATTACAATATCATGAAAAGAAAAATACTTTTTTCACGACTGCTCTTTCTAACTTGCCTAAGTTTATGTTTTCAATACGCCACAGCCCAACGCGAAATGAGAACAATCAACTCAGGCTGGCTATTTGCCAAAGGGGTACAACCGGACAGTTCGGCTTTCACCCCCGTTTGTATTCCTCACACATGGAATACAGATGCTTATACTGATAAAAAATATTATCGGGGGACGGCTTGGTATCAAAAAACACTCACACTTTCCGAGCAATGGAAGGACAAACAGATTTTTCTACGATTCGAAGCAGTCAGCCAAGTTGCCGATATATACATTAACGGGCAATTGGCAGGACAACACAAAGGCGGTTATACCGCATTCACCATAGACATTACCCCTTTCTGTTCTTTTTCCAGTCCTAATTTATTGACTATACGGGTAGATAACGCACAGGACAGTGTACCACCCATTTCGGGCGACTTTACTTTTTTTGGCGGTATCTATCGAGATGTATGGCTTATAACCGTACCCAAACAACATTTCTGTCTCAACAATAATGGCTCGGACGGTATCTTCATCAGTACTCCGCACGTTAGTGAATCAGAAGGCACACTCTTTATCAAAGGTACCCTTCGTAACGATGCTACTACCAAAGCGGAGCTAGAAATCATTAATACACTCTATGCCCCGGATGGCAGCGTTATCCAACGCCTGCACCGGACAGTTAAAATAGCTCCCGGCGAGGACTATACATTTAAAGAATCTCCCCAACCTGTAAGTAATCCACAACTTTGGTCACCGGAAACTCCCCACCTCTATCGAGTAGAAACAACCTTATTAAACCGGAAAAACCGGCAACAACTCGACTGTGTAAGTCACCATATCGGTTTCCGCTGGTATCATTTTGACGGAGAAAACGGATTCTCACTTAATGGAAAACCTTACAAATTGAACGGCATCTGTCGTCATCAGGATCAAAAGCCTTTCGGAGTGGCACTTAGCGACGAAATGCACCGGCGAGATATATTGCTGATGAAAGAAATGGGAGCCAACTTTATCCGTATTTCCCACTACCCGCAAGATCCGGCTATCCTCGAACAATGTGACAAGCAGGGAATACTGGCATGGGAAGAGATTCCAATTATTGACATTGTCCCCGAATCAGAAGAATATGCCAATACCTGCGAGCAAAACCTGCGTGAGATGATTCGTCAACATTACAATCACCCGGCAATCATCACTTGGGGATATATGAATGAAATCCTATTAGTTACCCAACGCCGTTACAAAACTCAAGAAGAACAAAAGCCGGTATTGGAACGTACATTGGCACTGGCACACCGGCTCGAAAAAGTATTGAAAGAAGAAGATCCATACCGCAACAGCACTATGGCATTTCACGGAAGTAACCATTACAATACCGTAGGACTGGGAAACATTACTGATATAATAGGTTGGAATCTGTATCAAGGATGGTATGGAGGCGAACTAAAAAGCTTCGACCTCTTTCTTGAAGAACAACATCGCCAATATCCTTCCCACCCCATAATTGTAAGCGAATATGGTGCCGGTTCAGATCGTCGCCTACATTCTTTTGAACCAAAATGTTTTGATTTCAGCATAGAATATCAGCAAAAATATCTGGAACATTATCTTCCGGTTATAACTGACACTCCTTATATCTGTGGTGGAACACATTGGAACTTTATTGATTTTTCGGCAGCCTTACGGGATGAAGCGACACCCCGAATCAATAACAAAGGGTTAGTCTATTCCAACCGTACCCCAAAAGATGTGTTCTACTATTACAAAGCAATGTTTCGTAAAGATATTCCTGTACTGCACATCGCATCGCGCGACTGGACTCATCGTGCAGGTATTCTCCAGAAAGGAGCAACAACAGTGACACAGCCTGTAAAGGTATATACTAATCTCCCAGAAGTGGAACTTTTCCTTAATGGACAGTCACTGGGAAAGAAACAATGCGAAAATTGCACCGCCAGTTTCAATGTTCCATTCAGAGAAGGCAAACAACTACTTCTGGCAAAAAGCAGAAATATAGAAGATGCCATTGAGGTATACTTTTCTCCCGTTCCCGCCCAATTGACAAAAGATAATATAAATGGAATAGAACTTGCAGTGAATGTGGGAAGCAATTGTTTCTACACAAGCGACGAAAGTCAGTTGACATGGGTGCCCGACCAGCCTTATACTCCTGGCAGTTGGGGATACACCACACATGACACTGCCAAAAGAGAGAACAATCGCGAAGAATCCACACAAACAGAAATTACCCTGACTGGTGACAATCCACTTTACCAGACAGCCCGCAGCAGACTGGAAGGTTATCAGTTCGATGTACCCAATGGAATATATGAACTCGAACTTTTGTTTGCAGACATCTTCCAGACCAGCGAAAAAATCCCCTATTTACTGGGTAGCGGACAAGGCGGAACAATCAGCCTCGGCAACGCATTCCATATCTTAATCAATGGGCAACAAGTAGAAGAAGCCTGTTGTCCATCATCAGAGAGTGGCACCTTCCGTGCTATAAAAAAACGTTTTATTGTTTCTGCCAAAGAAAACAAGGTCAATATCCAACTGAAAACAATCAACGGAAAAAATTTTTTGAATGGAATAAAACTAAGGAAATTATAAATATTTATTTTTGTAAAAAACTGTATATACATGAAGAACTTTATACGAACCAAACGCATCTGCATACTTTTTGTATACCTCCTCATCTTAATGCCGGCTCATGCCCAGTCCATTTGGGATAAGACAAATTTGGAAAAAGTAAAGCAACAAATTGATCAACCAGCTTACCAAACCGCCTATAATGCATTGCTAGAGCGAGCGGAACAGGCTTTGAAACAGCCCAACCTCTCTGTTATGATGAAAGAAAAGACAGCTATCAGTGGTAATAAGCACGACTACTACAGCCAAGCCCGCTACTTCTGGCCTGATCCTACTAAACCTGACGGTAAACCGTATATAAACCGTGACGGTATCTCCAACCCAGAATTAAATAAGCTGGATCGCAATCGCCTGGGTAACATGGCGAACAATGTCACCGCACTCTCGCTGGCATGGTACTTCAGTAACGATGAACGTTATGCACAAAAAGCTGTAGAACAATTGCAGGTGTGGTTCCTCAATAAAGAAACCTTGATGAATCCTCATCTCAAATATGCGCAGGTAGCTCCCGGTCACGGAAACGATGAAGGTCGTTCTTTCGGTATAATAGATACTTATTCTTTTGTAGAAATGCTGGAAGGCGTTCAGTTACTGGAAAAGTCCGCTGCTTTCAGCAAAAAGGATCAGAAAGCCCTTAAAGCATGGTTCAGCAAATTATTGGAGTGGATTCAGAATAGCAAACAAGGAAAAGAAGAATCTAAACAAAAGAACAACCACAGCACTGCCTATGATGCGCAAGCCATCGCTTTTGCCCTATACACCGGCAATACCCGATTGGCTAAATCCATTCTGGAACAGGTTCCCGAAAAGCGTATCTACAAACAAATAGCTCCGGATGGGAAGCAGAAAGAAGAGCTGTGGCGCACTCTAGCATTCGGCTATTCCGAATACAATTTACAGCATCTCATTGATATCGCCACCATATCACAAAAACTAAATATTCCCATCCATCAAGCCAGCTCAGAAGATGGCAGAAACATTTATAAAGCAGCCGATTATCTGAAAAACTTTTTAGGCAAGGATGTTTCCGCCTGGCCTTACAAGCAAATCAGCGATTGGCAGGGTAAGCAGCAGGAGCTATGCAAAGATCTCTATCGACTTTATTTACTAGATCCTACTCGCACGGAATATAAGAAAGCATTCTTCCGTTATTGGAACCAAAATAAGAAAGACCGTTTCAGTTTACTGTTTTTACATCCGGACGATGCCAATCAATTACCGAATGAAACAGACCGTATGTTTACCTTTGCCGCCCATCAGTTGAAATTTGCCATCCAATGCACGGCAGATACCCGAAAAAATACAAAAGATAAAAAAAGGATCAGTCCGCGAAGTATCGAGAAAGATGGTAGTTTACGCATTGTCCGTCCATGGGACTGGTGTTCCGGCTTCTTCCCCGGCTCATTATGGCAACTCTATGCTTACACAAAGGATAATTATTGGAAAGAACAGGCAGCCACCCACACTTGGCCTTTGGAAGAAATTAAGAACCATCGTGGGACGCACGACCTGGGATTTATGGTCTATTGCTCTTTTGGGCAAGGTTATGAACTGACCGGAGACACCACATTCCGAAATGTAATCATTCAAGCAGCCCAAACATTAAGTACCCGTTACAACCCGACCGTTAAAGCAATCCGTTCATGGGACTTCAACCGCGAAAAGTGGCAATATCCGGTCATCATCGACAATATGCTCAATCTGGAACTCTTGTTCCGCACCACCCAACTGACTGGGGATTCCTTATACTATCAGATAGCTGTCAATCATGCCAATACCACACTAGCCAATCACTTTCGTCCCGATGCCTCTTCCTATCATGTGGTAGATTATGATCCACAGACCGGAACTGTTCGCATGAAGTGTACGCATCAAGGACTCTTTGATGAATCGGTATGGAGTCGTGGACAAGCCTGGGGACTCTACGGATATACTATGTGTTATCGTTTCACCCATAATCCGGCATATCTGGCACAAGCAGAAAAGATTGCAGACTATTTCTTCCATCTGCCCGATTTACCTAAAGATTTCATTCCATATTGGGATATGAAGGATCCTGCAATTCCCAACTCTCCGAGAGATGCTTCTGCCGCTGCTGTCATGGCTTCGGGCCTGTATGAGTTATCAACCTATGTATCAGGAGAAAAAGGCAGACAGTATAAAGCAACAGCAGACAAAATCATTAGCAGCCTCAACCAACACTATCGCGCTGCAGAAGATAGTACCCAAGGATTCCTATTACTCCATTCCACAGGTAACTATCCTGCTAAAGATGAGATCGACGTACCGATCTCCTATGCTGATTATTACTATTTGGAAGCACTCTTGAGGAAAAATCAATTAGAGAAGTAAAGTAAGTTGCCAGTTCCCTATGGAGACACGCCAGTTCCCACATCGGAAAATGACAGTGTCCCATAGGGAAACAGCTATTGGAATGGATTTCCTTTCTTATTGGTTGAAATAATCCATCTCAATGCATTAAAGAAAAGATAATTCTGTGTCGGATCACAGAAGATGCGGTCGCCATGTCCCATATTCAGATAAATCATACGATAATCTGTGTTAGTCCAGACCACAGGCAAGTCTCCGTCAGGTATAATATCTTTCAATCCAATCGGATAATTTTCCGGTGAAAGTGTCAGAAGTACTTTCACATTCTTACGTTCACGGGGACTTGGTTTCCATTGATACCATTCATTTGCCGGAGAAATATATGAAGAAGGCATACCTTTGACTACTGGATGTGCCGGATCGTCTACCACCAATTTAGCAGGTTGCGGCGGCCAGTTATTGCGATGAAACACACTACCACCAATAAAATCGACAAACCATTGCCAATCAAAACCCTCCATGTTAAAATTAGCAGAATGGAATCCCATCCATCCGCCCCCATTTTCCATATATCGCTGGAAAGCCATGCGCTGTTCCCGTGTATGCGCAGGCAAATCATTCAGGGAGATAACTAGTTGATAGTTACGAAGAGTCGCATCATTCACCTTGTTCCAGTTACTGGTCGTATCACAAATGAACCCTTCGCCATAAGTAGCCTTATGAAGAAAATCCATTGCATCACGGGCAAACTCCCGATGCGCCGTTTCAACGTGTGGATTGTAAAATGCCAGCACCTTGAAACGAGGGAACCATTTAGCAGGCCCGGCAGCCCAAAGAACAGCATTACCAAACATGGTCGTAAAGTCCTTGTTTTTCAGCAAATCCGCATGATGTCCCATAAGAAAATAAACATTACGTGCTTTCATTCTCTCATTCACCCACACTACAGGATGGTCCCCCATCTTTATGTTTGATGCCGGTTCATAACTGGATTCGTCAACATGTGCCAATACACGTACATTACGACGGGGACTACGATCGAAAGTATACCATTCGTCATGCGGTAAAGTAAACGATTTACTCACTCCTTTCATCACCGGATGCGAATGCTGCTCCAGTTCCACTTTACCGGACACTGTAGGAGCGATATAGTTTTTAAACCGAATCCCCCCCATGAAGTCGGAAAACCAATCCCACATCGGATAGCCATCAAAATTTCCCAACAGCGTAGCGTGATGAAAGCCTACCCATCCTCCACGTCCTTCTTCAATATAACGTTCGAAAGCTTTTTTCGACTCATCACTCCAAGTGTAAGGCGGAAAATCCAGTTGGATAAACACTTTAAATTCTGCCAGAAATGCCTCATTGATCTTTGAAGTATTATTTATTTCAGTTACTTCAAACCGGTTCTCTCTGGCAAAATCTTTCAACCAAGCAAGTGCTGCATCGGTGAAACCACTGTGTTGCCCACCACGTTCAGTGAGCACTAACACTTTAAACAGTGGAGTCACATCCGTCTTTTCCATTGCCTGCAGCGTATTGATAAAAAACACGCCCAAGAGGAATATTATCACCATAATTCGTTCTTTCATCTCAACCCATAATTCTGTTTTCATAATCACATTGTTTTAAAGTTAATACAGTTACATATCTTCAATCGGACAACCACCCATTCAGCAAAATATGAAGGAAAATTTGTAAAAAGGACTGAAAGCCCGAAAGCATTATCAATGCACGAAAACCATCAATAACATGGATTCGTTGCAACTATATAATTTGATCTATTCCTCAGTTTATAAATAATCTTTCAAGGCAATACGTAGTGCACGTTGCGCTTTACTCACATGATAATCAATTCCTTTGGCAGAAATTCCAATTCGACAGGCAGCTTCATGATACGTCATCTCATGAATACGAATCATCTGAAACACCTTCTGCGTCCGTTCAGGAAGCATGGCAAGTGTCTGTGTCAGGATATGACACACTTCTTCCGAAAACAGTTCACAATGACTTGCCTCTTTCCAACTGCAGATACTTATACGTAGTTCTTGCCGCTGACTATTACAAATTTCATTAAAAGCAGCCTGTTTTACTTGCTCATGCCGCAAATAATCATAAGATTTATTGCGCAAAATTGTAATAAGCAACCGACGGGTACTCTCAACGTCTTCCACTTTTATTTCCCTCCATACTTTCAATAAGGCTTCAGTAGCAATATCTTCCGAGACTCCTTCATCACGCACATAGTACTTGACAAAGCAACAAGCTTTCTTATAATACAAATTATAAATGTAGCTAAAAAAACGAGATGACATAGTTTTATTTATCTTTGAGTATTAATTGTTTTTCGGCGATTAGTGAATGATGCAAACATACTGATTACAAGCAAAAAAGCAGAGGAAAAAACAAAAAAATACACCTCACAAAAGAAGTATAGAACAAAGACAAGAAAGCAAGAAAAAAGGATATTATTTCATTATAAATCAACAACATAAAGAAACAATGAGAAAGTATTGACGTATTCAAACATACTTGCAGTAGTAGTAATGAAGTAGTGGAAAAAGAGTTATTCTTCTCGTTTTTTTCCAGAAAAACAACTTATCCTGCTAGGAAACAGGCTTCCTTAAACGTCCTTTATTGTAAAGGAAAGAATATAATGAGAAAACACGTATTATTCACATGCGCTATCGGATGTTTTTGCATGGCGACAATGGGTACGTCCGCACAGGAATCACCCCAACAAATGAAAGAGATAATTATAAAAAGTGGAGTAATACACCGCCCACTTCCGTTGGCTGTCTCCCGTTCACTGGAAGAAGCAGGTCTGAAAAAGAAGGTACTCGTTTCTACTCCTCTATGTACCATGGAAAGTCTTAAAGGATGGATCCACCACGGTATCGGAAAGATAGAACGAAGTACAGAAAAAAGCATCACCGGAAACGGAAGTCTGAAGTTGACCGTTCCAACGACTCGTCAGGGGTGGAAGAATTCTGACCATGCTGTCTATGGATACTCCCAAGCTACTTTCGATGTGAAAGGTGCCAATTGGGAGAAATACAATCGTATCTTCTTCTATATCTATCCCGACTGTGAAGGAAGTCGTAACACACACCTGAATCTATATCTGTTCAATGACGGAATATTAAAAATACCCGACGAATACGGGCGGGAAGGTGCTCATGAAATTAATCTTATAAATCGTCAATGGAACAAATGTTATCTCGAAATCAGTGAACTGCCCCGTGATAGAATTACTCGATTGACTTTCGGCTCCACAGCCTTTGGTCGTGACCGAACCACCGGAGAAACGCAAGAATTCTATATTGACGGAATCGAACTTCAACAAATCGATAATCCAGAGATCGTAAGCGGATGGTTGCCGGAAAAGGAACGTATTGTCTACTCTACCAGCGGTTACACAGTCAAAGGGAATAAAATGGCTGTCACGACCCCTCAAACCGATTCTCCCAACAAGCAGTTCCAGCTACTGAATGCCACAAACAAAATACCTGTCTATACAGGAACCATCAGAAACGAGCAAACAGCCATCGGCCTTTTTGGTATTCTCGATTTCTCCGACTTCAACCAATCTGGTAATTACTATCTCCAAACCGACTCATTCACAACTCCTTCTTTCCGTATCGGAGAAAATATATGGGAGAACTCGGTCTGGAAGGCTCTGAACTTTATCTTCTGCGAACGTTGCGGATACCCTGTCCCCGGCAAGCACGATTACTGCCATGCCGATATCTATGCCAAGCACAACGGACGAACTCTTGCTTACAACGGTGGATGGCATGATGCCGGGGATATGTCACAACAAACCATGCAAACAGGGGATGTTATGTTCGCCCTCTTCGAAATGGCCAATAAAACAAAAGAAAAGAACACCCTACTCTATCAACGCCTACTGGAAGAAGCCAAATGGGGACTAGACTTTATCTTAAAATGCCGCTTTGGAGATGGATACCGTGCAAGCAGTGCCGGTATGGCTATATGGACTGATAATATGACAGGCAACGAAGACGACACTCCTGCCCGCGTACACAATAATCCGTTTGACAATTTCCTGTTTTCAGGAATGGAAGCCTACGCCGCTCTCTCTATTGATGATGACCCAGCTTTAAAAGAGTCATTAATCAGCACGGCCAAGGAAGATTTCGAATTTGCCCTGACAACACATAAAGAAATAGGATACGGACATTTCAAAATATTCTGGGAACACAGCTACAACACCTCTGAAAGCCAATATATGGCAACAGCATCATGGGCTGCCAGCCAACTTTACCGACTGACCGAAGAAAAATACTATTCCCGCCATGCCGTTGAATTTGCAGAATATGTTCTCGCCAGCCAACGCACAATCCCCATACAAGACAAAGACCATCTTTCCGGCTTCTTCTACCGCAACCATGAGCAAAAAATAATCACTCATTTCAATCATCAATCACGTGACCAAATCTATATGCAATCGCTTATCGCACTTTGCGAGACACAACCAGAGCATATCTACTATAATAAATGGAAAAAAGCCATTGAACTGTATGCCGGCTACCTGAAAAGCATCACTCGTTACTCACATCCCTATCGAATGATACCCAGCGGTATATATCATATCGGTGAAGCAAAGGATAATACCAGTTTCTATGCCCAACATTTATTTCCGGGCGAGCAGGCTGTGAACGACTACACTCGACAGTTGGAAAATGGTATCCGTCTGGATAAAGAACATTATCTGCGTATCTTCCCCGTTTGGTTTTCTTTCCGGGGAAATACAGCTATCCATCTCGCAACAGGAAAAGCTGCTGCTCTCTGCGGTAATTTTTTGAACGACCGTGAACTAAAAGAGATAGCCGAAGACCAACTAAGATGGACTGTCGGAAAAAATCCGTTCGGACAATCTTTGATGTATGGAGAAGGAGACCGATATGCACAGCAATATGCCGCCTTACCGGGTGAAATGACCGGTGAACTACCGGTAGGCATTCAAACAAAATATAATGAAGACAAACCCTATTGGCCACAATGGAATAATGCCACATATAAAGAAGTATGGGTGACATCAGCAGGCAAATGGTTATCCTTGATAGCAGAATTATAAAACAACCCTCTTAAACTGAATAATAGAATGAAAAAAAATTATTATGTATTTATCACATGGATTACTACTGTAATCCTTTACTGTCTTCCACTCCATACAAATGCCGCAAAAAAGAATGCTCCGGTAGTTGTCGCATACGTCACCTCATGGAGTCATATCCTTCCCGACCCGGAAGTAGTCACGCACATCAACTACGCCTTCGGGCATATCAATGAAAACTTCAACGAGATAGGTATTGCCAACGAAGAACGATTACGAACGATTGTCAAATTGAAAAAAAAGAAACCAACCCTGAAGATACTTCTTTCCATCGGTGGATGGGGCAGCGGACGTTTCAGCGAAATGGCCGCATCAGCCAAACATCGGGCTGAATTTGCGGCAGACTGCAAACGGATAATTCACGAATACAATCTGGATGGTATCGACATCGACTGGGAATACCCTACCAGCAAAGCTGCCGGTATCTCTGCTTCTCCTGAAGACACCTCAAACTACACTCAGATGATGAAAGAAATACGCAAAGCCATTGGAAAGAAGAAACTACTGACACTAGCCTCAGTAGCAAGCGGACAGTACATTGACTTTACCGCAATCAAACCATACATAGACTTTGTCAATATCATGACCTACGACATTGCCAATCCGCCCTACCACCATGCGTCACTGTTTCGTTCCGTTTTTACGCATGGGATATCTTGCGAGGAAGCTGTAGAGGCGCACGTAAGGGCAGGCATACCTATTCATCACCTGGTGCTCGGTATCCCTTTCTATGGTCATGGCAAAGAAAGTATTACCAATTTTATCAATTATAAGGATATTGTTAAACTGATTGATAACGGTATGTACATTAGAAAATGGGACGCACAGGCCAAAGTTCCTTATCTTGTGAATACGGACGGGAAGATGGTATGCACATACGAAGATACCGAATCCATTGACAGGAAATGCCTGTTTATCCGTGAAAAAGGTATGCTGGGCGCAATGTATTGGGATTATGACGGAGACGATGCACAAGGAACACTACGAAAAGCAGTATATAAAGGAGTGAAGAGAAAAAATAAAGGCGGTTTATAATAACCGCCTTCACCTACAATTTTCCCCAACCACCAATAACAGTGTTTATTTCAACTCAAACCTAACAGTTCCCCTTATATCTCTTGACGAACTTCCAAACAATGCTTCAAATTTACCAGGTTCCGCCACCCATTCATGTTTAGTATCATCGAAGAAACTCAATGCTTCCTTGCCGATAGTAAATGCTACTACCTTCTCTTCTCCCGGAGCAAGCCTGATTTTCTTGAAGGCTTTCAGTTCCTTCACCGGACGAAGCAAAGAGGATTTTTTATCACTGATATACAATTGAATAACCTCCTGACCGACATAATTCCCTGTATTTTTCACTGTGACTGTGAAAGTTATTGTATCATTCATTGTTATCACTTTCTTATCAACCGAAGGTACCGAGTAATCGAAACTAGTATAACTCAATCCGTGCCCAAACGGGAATAACGGTTTGATTTTCTCTTTATCCGCCCAGCGATAACCCACAAAAATATCTTCACGATATACTTCATTTATTGTGTCACCTTTCTGAACCGACTTTGCCAGCTCTTCTTTATTTCCGGGATATTCACCCAATTTATGAGCACCAACATCATCCAACTTTACAGGGAAAGTAAATGGTAGTTTACCGGAAGGATTTACATCACCAATTAATATGGACGCAAGCGCCGTTCCGGCTTCCGACCCCAAAAACCAACCTTGCACAATAGCAGGAACTTCATCCGCCCATGGCATAGCAACAGCATTTCCCGAAATATTAACCACTACCAGATTACGATTTACCTTTGCTAACTCGCAGATAACCCGATTTTGTGCGTATGGTAAATCAAAGGAAGCACGATCTGAATCCTCACAATCCTGATGAGCACTCTTATTCAAGCCACCGAAAAAGACCACATAATCAGCATCTTTTGCCACCTGTAAAGCCTCAACCAGCAATTCATCTTCTGCACGTTCTTCTTTCAGGTCCTGACCTGTTTTCACTCCATTATACTCTCCTGTTGAATCACCTACATAGCCACGAGCATACACAATTTCAGCATGAGAACCTACACGCTTTTTTAAGCCATCCAAAGGAGATATCTCATATTTCACTTTCAAAGAAGAACTGCCACCACCTACGGTCATCATCTTTATAGCATTTTCTCCGACAACAACAATCTTTTTTGCTTTTGTCAAATCAATGGGCAATATATTGTTCTTGTTCTGCAACAAGACAATACCTTCTTCTCCTATTTTACGCCCTGCCTGTCTGTGCTCCGGAGAACCCAATGAACCAAACGGCTTATTAGGATCCATTGACGTACGGAATATCAAACGTAGGATATTGCCAACTTTTTCATCCAGTTCCTTGGTACCTACTTCACCGTTCTTTATCATCCGCAGATAAGGAAAAGCCAAATAATAATTATCATAGGCATTACTTGCACCATTAGAAAGTCCGTTCGTCCAGGAACCGAATTCCATATCCAAACCATTCATTATAGCCTGACGAGTGTTGTGCACACCACCCCAATCAGATACAACAACTCCATCAAATCCCCATTCATCACGCAAAATGTCTTTCAGTAGCCGTTTATTCTGACAAGCATGTTCACCTAGATAAAGATTATAGGAGCCCATGATTGCCCAAGCCCGGCCTTCCCGTACAGCAGCTTTAAAAGCGGGTAAGTATATTTCATAAAGAGCGCGGTCACTCAATTGTACATTCGTCGTATGTCGGTTGAATTCCTGATTATTCAGCGCATAATGTTTCACACAAGCTGCAACTCCGTTCAATTGGACTCCTTTAATATAAGGAACTACCATAGTAGCAGACAAGTAGGGATCTTCACCCATGTACTCAAAATTACGACCGTTTAATGGTGTCCGATAGATATTTACACCAGGTCCCAGCAAAATATCTTTTTTCCGGTAACGGGCTTCTTCCCCAATACTTTTCCCATAGAGATACGACATTTCAGGATTCCATGTTGCCGCAAGACAAGTCAGAGCCGGATAAGCAATACAAGAATCGTTCGTCCACCCTGCCTGGTTCCACTCGTCCCACAAAACTTCAGGCCGAATGCCGTGAGGACCGTCGGTAGTCCAGACTTCAGGAATGCCAAGACGAGCAACTCCCGGAGAACTGAACTTTGATTGCGCATGTATCATTGCAATTTTTTCCTCAAGCGTCATGCGGGCCAACGCATCTTGTACCCGTTCTTCAATAGGTTTATTCACATCAAGATAAACTGGAACTTGCGCTGATACAGATAAAACTGTAAGGAAAAAGCAAGCTAATATCAATTCCTTTATTTTCATAACATTACTGTTTTTTGCAGTTTTCAATTATTCATACCTAATGAACAGATATATCCTTCCTGAACTATACAATTCCTGAATTTACATGCATCAATAAAATCCATCATTGCCTTACGGACCATTTCTTGTTCAGGACGTGCATTACGGATCTCTTTATAACTACTACGAGGAGCTTCGGAGAACGTAACAATCTTATCCCAATTTTCCGGTGGAGTAATTCCGACAAATGATGAACCATCCATCTTTTTATAAGGCCAAAAAGTATAACCGATGTTATTTTCTCTCATTACCTGACAGAAAGCAGCCTGCCACTCATCAGTGTTATGACCTATTTCACCCATATACATAGGTAAATTCACACTATCTCTAAAATTTATAATTTTCTGAATAGCCTCTTTTGTCGGTTCTCCACCATAGCGATGGCATGTATACATAATTTTGTCATCAAACGTAGAATCTTTGAATGGCCTGAAATTGCCATTCCATTGCGAACCTCCCAATAAAATAATATGATTCTTGTCAACCTCACGTATTGCAGCCGTTCCTATCTTGTAAATACCTTCAAGTTTACTATTCATTTCCTCCATGTTAGGAAAATACGGGGCGATTGGTTCATTAAAAAGTTCATACCCCAAAATTACAGGTTCGTTCTTATAATAGTCGGCAATACGTCGCCAAATATCACAATATAGCTTTTGGCTGTCTTCACTCTCAAACAGCCATGGATAACCATAACTATCATCAATATTATCACCAGTTTGTCCCCCCGGTGCATCGTGCATATCCAAAATCAAGTATAAGCCTTCTTCACGACACCAGTTTACAACAGAATCTACACGTGCGAACCCATCCTGTGCCACTGTCAGTCCCATATAATCTTCATCCGTAAAAAGCTTGTAATGAAAAGGCAAGCGAATAGTGTTAGCGCCACTTTCCTTAATGAAACGTATATCATCACGTGTAATATAATTATCTTTAAAAGCCTTCCAAAATTCGGCTGTAAAGTCTGCCCCCACCATTTGACAAAACATCTCATTAATAAATCGTCCTGAATTCGTTTTATTAAAGCGAAACATATAACCTTCAGGATTTAGCCAGTTGCCCAGATTTGTTCCTTTGATAAACAATTTACTTCCATCTGGCCGAACCAGATCTTGTCCACTAATCGTAACAAATTTAACAATGTTACCTTCCATTGGCTTCCCTGAAGTACAACTATTCAAAAAGATAATTGTCGGAAGCATAAATAATAAGAGAATGTGTTTCATAAATAACTGCATTATAATAAATAATATATGAGAAGAACGGACATATGTTCCGTCTGCCTAGTCCTGTTAACCTTTATTAGTTAAACAGATTAGAAAGATAGCCATATTGGACAACGTTCTATTAGAAAATTATCCTATCTTTGTGATATGAAGTGCGACAAGAAGTCGTTGCCTGAAAAAGGACGGATGAGCCGATTTAGTTTTATGAGAACTAAATTTTGAATTATCGGAACTGTATGCGGTGAAACTCGCACGTACAGTTCTTAATGGGAAAAGTGGCGGTAACGCCGCCGACCTGCATAACTAATCAAAAATACCATGAAAGAAACTTTGCAAATTCCCATTCCCAAAACACTGGAAGCCCTGATAGGTAAAGAACTATATAATGTATGGTCTTCGCTTTGCCAACTTATTGAACAGAAGTACAATATGGAACAATTATGGAATCATGGCGGAAAAGCATGGAAGTATGAATATAAATATCGCAGAGGTGGAAAAACACTTTGCGCCCTATGCGCCAAAGAACAGGCCATCGGTTTTTTGGTCATTTTAGGCAAAGACGAACGTACAAAATTTGAATTACAGCGAGAGGCTTTTTCCAATGAAACACTTAAGATATATGATGAAACGATCACTTTTCATGATGGGAAGTGGCTTATGTTCGAACTAAAAGACACTAGCTTATTTAATGACATGGAACGGCTTCTATCCATCAAACGAAAACCCAATCGATGATTGAATCAGAAATAAACAAGAGGTATTGTCAAAGTTGCGGGATGCCTCTCCACTTTGATGTAGAGAAATATATGTAAGATTACACTAAGATATTATTGTGTAAGAAAAATGACAAACTGGAAAATAAATTGCATAAACAAATGCAATTATATCCAGAAAATTCACACTTGCAAATACTATGGTTTTTCTAACCTTCTCCTAATGCGGATCACATTTATTGCCCTCTCGACAGTTTAAATATTCCATTCTTCAGGTTACCCTGTAAAAGATTTGCGGATAGTATCTTTATCCCACACAATCCATCCAATCCAGAAACCGGGACAGAATATTTTCGAGAAGCTACCCGTATACAGAATACTTCTAGCCTTATCAATATCTATTGGAGAAAGAAGAGAACAGATACACTTTTTTATATATTGACAGATACAGATAAGGGAGTTTTCAAAGGATAGCTATATAAAGTTAATCTCCCATATTACTTATTTCGTCATGAGAAATCAGGGCGTTCGTCGAATAATCCTATACAGAACCCTGTTTAAACTTACCTTTGCACAGAAAACAAAAGTAATCGATAGTAACTATGGAAGAGCAAATACTAATTTTTCGCACCTCGGTAAAAAATGTACGGGATATCAAATATATCGCAGCGCTTTTCACCCTATGTCCCCAAATCTACAAATGGAATGTAGATATGGAGGATTGGGAAAAAGTATTGAGAATAGAATGTCAGGGGATCACCCCGACTGAAATATTAAAGGCATTACGCGCCATCAACATTTATGCACAGGAACTGGAATGAAGCAAAGAGAAAACCATAAACTAATAGCGAGGTAAATCCTTTACCTCTTCATAATATTTTTCCACTCCAATCTCTTGCATCCGTCTGTTGATAGCTACAAATCTCTTGTATAAATGCTCATCAAACCCTGTATTCTCACAAGGGAAGCAACTACACTGGAAGCAATAATCCACTTGCTTCTCCTCGCTGCATGCACGAACATTACAGGTTTTGAACAACTTGCATTTTTCTTTCCTGCATCCTTGGCAAGTTGCCACGGATAAATGGTCCAAAAACTCTTTAAAATCCCCATACTTTGCAAAGACAGGCTCATCAAGCATCTCTACGAAACGTTGCGCATACACATCAAAATTACCTAACGACTTCTTGAGTTGACCACTGTAGTAAGAAATATCTCCATCGGCAAAAGCAAAGCACTTTCCACAGTGCAGCCCACAAGGAGCAATACGCCCCTTAATAAATTCATGATTTATCTTTTCCATTGTCATTCCTCAATCATTAGTTCCATCTGTATATCTCCCCGCTCATAAGTCGTATGATATTCGGGAAGTTCCTTGAAGCCCAATTTATGATAGATGTGAATAGCAGGTTTCAAACGTGTATTGCTCTCTATAAAGATTCTTTTACCACCAAGCTCCTTCGCCTTATTGACAACGGCTTCGCAAAGTAGTACTCCGATACCTTTGCCCTGAACCTTAGGGCTGACAGCCAGTTTGGCCAACTCATAATCATAAAGAGGATGATCCATCTTACACAAAGCGCATACACCGACAGGCTCATCTTTATAAAGAGCCACTAGAATAGCTCCTCCCTTATCCAAAATATATTCTTGCGGATGGTCCAATGCTTTGTAATCGGCCTCTTCCATCCGAAAATAAGCAGTTATCCACTCTTCGTTAAGAGTCCGGAAAGCAGATTGATAACAAGGTTCATAAGGGACTATTTTTATATCTTTACTCTCGCGTTCTTTTTTTGCTTCCTTCACCCGTTCCAACAAGGACTTAGCCTGCAAAAGATTCTCCCATTCTTCGATAGCTTTCCAAAGGTCATTCCGGGTTTGCTGTGTGATTTGCTCAATAGCTGCGGTAACATCTATGCACTGCTCCGCAAAAGAGTCGGACATTCTTTTTCCTTTGGCAGACAACATGACCATATTTCTTCTCCCGTCAGATTTGTCCTTTATCTCCTTCACCAATCCTTTAACTACCATTTCTTTAATAATATTGCTCACTGAAGGATGAGAATGACCAATCTCTTTAGCGATAGACGTAATGTTTTTTGCCTCCCCACGCGATAATACAAAAAACACAGGAAACCACTTAGGTTTGAGATCTACTCCAAACATTTTATAGATTGCGGCTGCATCCACTGTTATTTTATCGGTCAACATACGTAATCTGCTACCGATGGCTAACTTGCCTGTCTGATTAAAAAAGTCCATGTTTTCACTAATTGCGTTACTAAATACGTAATTGATTACGCAATCATATCAGTTTTTCATAATATGCACAAATATTTTCCGCAAAATATGTAATCAGTTACATAATTAGTTCTATTTATGGTTTAATAACAAGAAATTCAGTTCACAGGCAGAGAATTTTCCCGAATCCTTCCCAATATTTTGGGAAACTGCCAAAAGAACAACAAAGTACAGCAAATTGCCGCAGTGGCATCAGATATTGCTTCGGCTGCATATACACCAGTTACTCCCATATAATGTGGTAGTACCAATGCCAATGGAATCAGTAGAATCACTTTACGCAACAAAGCAATAAAAATAGATATTTTTGCTTGTCCCAAGGCTACAAACATATTTTGGCAGGCTCGCTGTAATCCGAAAATAGTCATACCGCCCAAGAAAACAGGCATTGTCCAGCGGACTGTTTCTATCAGTCTTTCATCACTTGTAAAAGCAGATGCAACAATCGTAGGAAACAAGATCATAAGCAGCATCAATACCAGATTAAATGAAAACATAGTTATCATCACAATACGAAAACAGTCTTTCACACGTTGTTTATCACCATGACCATAATTATAACTGATAATCGGAACAAATCCCAGCGCAAAACCGGTTAACGGAACACTTGCAAACTGCATCGCACTTTGCAAGATAGTCAATGCGCTGACATAAATATCTCCAAAATTTTTCAGACTGCTATTCAATACAAAACCAACCAGGCTCTCCGTACTTGCCATTATAAATGGAGATACTCCCAAAGCTAACATGGCAAATACAATCTTCCGGTTCAACCGCATATTGCGCTTTTCCAAAGGTAAGGAAGCACGATGGGAAAAGAGAAAACTCAATACCCATGCCGCACTACATGCTTGAGACAATACAGTAGCCAAAGCTGCTCCTTTCACTCCCATATCAAACCCAAAAATAAAAATAGGATCAAGAATAATATTCAATAAGGCACCGATCAAGACGGAATACATTGCAATGGCCGGCCGTCCCTGTGCATTAATGAAGCTATTCAGTCCTGTAGATATTTCAACGAAAACGGTTCCTAATAAATAGATGGAAAGGTAATCAACCGCATATTCCAACGTATTTTCCGAAGCACCCGTAAAAAGCAAAATCGGTTCCATAAAGGTATATGCGATGAACGAAGTGAACAAGGTGAATAGTATTAATAAGACAAAACCATTCCCCAAAATTTTTCCGGCACGCAGACGATCGCCCTGTCCCAATGCCATGGCTGCCAATGGCGCGCCCCCTCCTCCTACAATCGCCGAGAAAGAAGAAATCAGTATAACAAGAGAGGTCGTCACTCCTACCCCAGCCAACGCATCAGTACCAATACCCGGAATATGTCCGATATAGATACGGTCGACCATGCTATACAGCAAATTGACGAATTGGGCTATTACTGCGGGAAGCGCCATTTTAAAAACGAGCGGCAACATACGCTCTGTACCTAGCCGTGCTTCATACTTATTTATCATTCCAAACTTCTTTTTCTAAAATCAGCTGCAAAGTTATAAGAAAAACAGGCTCCCGATTTAAAACCGTTGGATAAAATAAATAGAATAGATACCTTTTATCCACCCGGGATAACTAATCGTACCTGCCAGATAATCATTCAGTTCATCATACAGCTTTTCCAATTCATTTATATCAGCAGAAGTTCCGGGTTCTATTATAAATTTCATATATGCATTGTTTATCTTTTCATCAGTTCTTCTATCTTTCCACCTGTAATATCAGGTATACATTCGGAGATCTTTTCGACACTCCAATCCCACCATTGCAATTCTTGCAATCGGACAATCGTTTGCTCATCAAAACGTTTCCGAATCTCCCTGGCTGGCGTTCCGCCTACTATTGTATAAGGAGGAACATCTTTAGTAACCACTGCCCGCGACGCAATGACTGCTCCATTCCCGATGTGTACTCCTGCCATGATAACAGCTTCATATCCAATCCATACATCATTACCTATTACTATATCCCCTTTATTATCCCAGGCAGAAGTAACGTCTCCCTTATCTAAATTCCATTCCTCAAAAAAGATAGGAAACGTATAATTGGATAAAGAATTCAATGTGTGGTTTGCACTATTGAAAAGAAACTTAGCTCCACAGGCTATGGAGCAGAATTTTCCTATTATCAAGCGGTCTTTATTAATCGGATAATGATATAAGACATTGTTCTTCTCAAAAAGAACCGGATCATTTACAAAGTCATTGTATATTGTATAATCACCTACGATAATAGCAGGATTCTTAATCACCGTATTCAGGTAAATAGTCTGAAAATCATTGGAACGAGGATATATGTTCGAATTCATTGTGTGTTAGGGGAAACAGGATTTATATTACATAGCAAATATACAAGATAAATTTCAGACTATCACACAAAGGACTAAATATGTATCCCATATTGATGCTTCACTTCCGCCATCACAAATGTACTTTCCAGTGATCCCAAGCTATCAATCGTCCCCAACACATTCAGAATAAACTCCTGATAGTATTTCATGTTGGGAGCGTGAATCTTCAACAGATAATCATAACTTCCTGATATGTTATAACATTCGGTGACTTCAGGAATGTCCTGTATGATCCGTGTAAACTCTGCCGCTATATCCCTGTTCAAGCGTCTAAGCTTCACACTGCAGAACACGACGAATCCTTGATTCAGTTTCTCCGCATCCAATACGGCAATATACTTCTTTATATAACCTCCACTCTCCAACCGTTTAAGACGTTCAAAAACAGGAGTTGAAGAAAGACTCACCCGCGCAGCCAACTCTTTCGTTGTCAATCGGGCATTCTCTTGCAAAGTACGGAGTATTTGCAAATCTACTTTATCCAGCTTATCAAAAGTATCCATAAGAAAAATATTCTTCTAAAAGGTGATTTTCAGGAATAACGCAGTTGCATTATTCTATATGACGCCACAAAAATAGCATTATTTTCTATATTTCATCTATATCTTGTTCGATATATCTGCACCTCATAACTTTGCAAGAAAATAAAGGAAGAATATAAACTTAAAAAATATACGATTATGGCAACAAAGAAATTACACTTCGAGACTTTACAGGTTCATGTGGGACAAGAACAAGCAGACCCGGCAACAGATGCCCGCGCAGTACCCATTTACCAGACCACTTCTTATGTATTTCACAACTCCGCCCATGCAGCCGCACGTTTTGGTCTGCAGGACCCGGGAAACATCTATGGCCGTCTGACCAACTCCACGCAAGGAGTTTTTGAACAACGTGTAGCCGCCCTTGAAGGAGGAGTAGCAGGACTGGCAGTGGCTTCAGGAGCTGCCGCTATCACTTATGCTTTCGAGAATATCACTCGCGCAGGCGATCATATTGTGGCAGCCAAAACCATTTACGGAGGAAGTTACAACCTACTGGCACATACCTTGCCCAGCTATGGTATCACAACAACATTCGTTGATCCAAGCGATTTGTCGAACTTTGAAAAAGCTATTCAGGAAAATACGAAAGCCGTATTTATCGAAACCTTGGGAAATCCGAATTCTAATATCATTGATATAGAAGCAGTGGCAGAAATAGCCCACCGCCACAAAATACCTTTGATTATTGACAACACATTCGGAACTCCGTATTTAATCCGCCCTATCGAACACGGAGCAGATATCGTAGTACATTCCGCAACAAAGTTCATTGGCGGACACGGTTCTTCATTGGGAGGAGTCATTGTGGATTCAGGCAAATTCGACTGGGTAGCTTCCGGCAAATTCCCACAGCTGACCGAACCCGATCCATGCTATCATGGCGTACGCTTTGTCAACGCAGCCGGTCCGGCTGCCTATGCAATCCGTATCCGTGCCATTTTGCTGCGCGATACAGGAGCTACCATCAGCCCATTCAACGCTTTTATCCTGCTGCAAGGTCTGGAAACTCTTTCCTTGCGTGTAGAGCGTCATGTGGAAAATGCATTGAAGGTAGTGAATTTCTTAAACAATCACCCGAAAGTAAAGAAAGTGAATCACCCGTCATTATCCAACCATCCTGACCATGCACTGTATCAACGTTATTTTCCGAACGGTGCCGGTTCTATCTTCACTTTCGAGGTAAAAGGCGGACAAGAAGAGGCACACCGTTTCATCGACAGTCTGGAGATTTTCTCCCTGCTTGCCAATGTGGCTGACGTGAAATCATTGGTGATCCACCCGGCGAGCACCACCCATTCACAACTCAATGCCCAGGAGCTAGCCGAACAGGAAATTTATCCGGGCACCGTACGCCTATCCATCGGAACAGAACATATTGATGACCTGATTGCGGATTTGGATCAGGCACTTGCCAAAATCTAACATTCAATCATTGAACTTTCCATGACTGCGAGATGTTATACCTACATAACATTAAAAACATTGCAGTCATGGAAAAATATTTAATACACAGCAACGAACTGCATCTGATAGACGCAGAGAAAATCCATCAAGCCGTAGAAAAGATGGTGGAATCACTCGATTTAGCCGCAGGCTCAACCACAAATTTCGATCTCTATCAGGTTGTGGAAAACTACTTTAAAGATCTAGAGAAAAGGAGAAAGATCAATCATGTACTGGGAATTAAAGAAGATAGATATGAACTAGCCGAAGATTTCGGCATTAAATAAAAGAAAGAAATTTATTCAATCACACCAGACAAGTTTTCCAAAAACGAGGGAGTTCCACTTAATGTGAAACTCCCACGTTTTTTTTGAATAATCAGCGTATAATAATTAATTTCCCTGATGTACTGTAAGTTGTGGGAAAGGGAAGTTGATACCTTTTTCATTGAAGGTTTCGTAAATCGCTTTATTTATATCGAAATAAACACCCCAGTAATCTCCGCTATTTACCCATACACGTGCCACTACATTCACACTGCTGGCGTCCAACGCATGAAGAGCCACAAAGGGAGCCGGTTCATTCAGGATGCGTTTATCAGCAGCAAGAATTTCATAAACGATTTTCTGCACTTTCTCATAATCTTCTCCATAATCTATACCAACAATCCATTCCACACGGCGGGTTTCCTGATGGCTGTAATTGGTCACTACTCCACTACTCAATGAACCATTGGGAATATAGATCAGTTTGTTGTCCGCGGTAGTAAGGATGGTATGGAATATCTGAATTTCTTTTACCGTACCGGATGATCCCTGCTGTGTTTCTATCCAGTCGCCAACTTTATAAGGTTTGAATAAAAGAATAACCAGTCCGCCGGCAAAGTTCTGCAGATTGCCGGATAAAGCCATACCGACAGCTACACCGGCAGAAGCCAATAAAGCTGCGAACGAAGTGGTTTCAACCCCCAGAGCGCCAACGACAGAAATGATTAACAGAATCGTCAACAGAATATTGACCAGACTTTTAACGAAAGTTTTGATACTTACATCCACTTTTCGTTTATCCATCAGGCGTCTGATAAACTTGTTGAGCATCGAGATGAGGAAACGTCCGACGACAAAGACAAGAACCGCAATCAATATACGTTCTCCGGCACGAATACCGAAATCTATCAGTTGTTGAGTAATCAGCGAAAGTTTATCCAAGCCGTCGGCATTGGCAATCGCTTGTTCCATCAAATTATCTGCGGCCACTTGCACAGAATCCGCAGCTTGTGTTGCTTGCAATAATAGTAGCATAATTAAATTATATATTAAATGAATAAATGCAGTTTTGTTATTTCAACAATTTACAAAGTTATATTGTTTTTAGTGAATCTAAAAGTTTTTTTTTGCTTTCCTCCTGCAAAAGCCGTATTTTTGTAACCGATTCACTGGTAGGGGTGCCTTAACATGACGGGCTGAGAACATACCCATAGAATCTGATCCGGGTAATGCCGGCGTAGAGAACTAATTAGTAAGCAAAATGAAAAAAATTGTATGGATGGCCGTCGCCTTATCGGGCGTAGGCATCACTGTTCATGCACAGACGAGTGCAAAGGATAGTATGAGAGTAGTAAACCTGCAAGAAGTGCAGGTAGTATCCACGCGTGCCACCTCCAAAACTCCCGTGGCATTCACCAATATAGGCAAAGCGGAATTGAAGAAGGTTAACTTCGGACAGGATATCCCTTATCTGTTAAGCATGACTCCTTCTACGTTGACCACATCGGATGCTGGAGCAGGTATCGGCTACACGACCCTTCGCGTGCGCGGAACCGACGGCACACGCATCAACATCACAGTGAACGGCATACCGATGAACGATGCCGAAAGCCATAATCTGTTCTGGGTAAATATGCCCGACTTTTCTTCTTCCGTAAAAGATATGCAAGTGCAACGCGGCGCAGGTACGTCTACCAACGGGGCAGGCGCCTTCGGAGCCAGCGTTAATATGCAAACTGAAGGTGCATCCATGAAGCCGTATGCCGAATTCAACGGTTCATACGGTTCATTCAACACGCACAAAGAAACGGTGAAAGTGGGAACCGGTCTGCTCAATAATCATTGGACGTTTGACGCCCGTCTTTCCAATATCGGTACGGACGGATACATAGACCGTGCTTCGGTAGACTTGAATTCTTACTACCTGCAAGGAGGTTATTTTGCAGAAAATACATCTGTGAAGCTGATTGCATTCGCCGGAAAAGAAAAGACATATCACGCCTGGGGATACGCAACCAAAAAGGAAATGGAGGATTTCGGCAGACGCTACAACCCCTGCGGCGAGATGTACACCGACGCCAACGGCAACAAGCATTTTTATGACGACCAAACGGACAATTATCTGCAAAAGAATTATCAGCTTCTCTTCAATCATACTTTCTCAACAGCCTGGAACTTGAACGTTGCCTTGCATTATACCAAAGGCGATGGCTATTACGAAGAGTACAAAGACGGCAGATCCCTCATAGAATATGGTCTGAAGCCATTCACAATAGATGGGACCGAAATAGCCAAAAGTGATTTAGTCCGTCAGAAGAAGATGGACAACAAATTCGGCGGTGGCGTTTTTTCTCTCAATTATACGGCCAACAGGCTGAATGCGTCTCTGGGAGGTGGTTTGAATCAATACCGGGGCAATAACTTCGGAAGGGTTCCCTGGGTGAAGAATTATGTGGGCACTCTATCTCCCGATCATGAATATTACCGCAATAAATCCAAAAAGACCGATGGCAATATTTATCTGAAAGCAAACTACGATCTTACCAGAGGACTAAGCGCGTATGCCGATCTTCAGTATCGACACATCGACTATACCATCGACGGCAACAATGATAAATATGACTGGAGCAAGAATGCTCTGCGTCCACTGGCAGTAGACAAGAAGTTCGATTTCTTTAACCCGAAAGTCGGATTAAACTGGAATATCACGTCCAACCATCGCGTTTATGCCTCTTTCTCGGTAGCTCAAAAAGAACCGACAAGGAACAATTATACGGATGGCGATCCGGATTCGTATCCAAAAGCAGAAAAACTGCTCGACTATGAAGCGGGATATACTTTCGCCAATCAATGGTTGACGGCAGGCGCAAACTTCTACTACATGGATTATACCGACCAACTGGTTCTGACCGGAGCTTTAAATGACATCGGTGAAGCACTGACCGAAAACGTACCGGACAGTTATCGTATGGGAGTCGAGCTAATGCTGGGAATCAAACCGTGTAAATGGTTTCAATGGGACATAAACGCTACATGGAGCAAAAACCGCATTCAGGATTTTGTAGAAAGCCTGCCGGGTTACCATTATAATGCAGATGGTAGTTCTACTTCCCTCCCGACTGTTCAGATCAAGCATAAAGACACTCACATCGCTTTCTCACCCGACTTCCTATTTAATAACCGTTTCTCATTCATTTATAAGGGATTCGAGGCAGCTCTGCAATCGCAATTCGTAAGCAAACAGTATATGACAAATGCAGAAGTAGAAGAATTGACTCTTGATAAATATTTTGTCAGTAACCTCAATCTGGCGTACTCTTTCCGCCCCAAGAAGGTATTGAAAGAAGTCACGGTAGGGTTTACTGTATATAATCTGTTTAATGAAAAATATGAAAACAACGGTTGGGCCTCGAGCGACTACACCGATACGGTGGAGAATCGGGGAAACTATGCCGGATATGCAGCGCAGGCAGGAACAAACGTCATGGGACATGTTTCTTTCCGCTTTTAATACTACAGAATTATGGAATTGAATTTTCTGGAAATATTCGGTACGATTGTCGGGCTAGTCTACCTTTGGTTGGAGTACCGGGCAAGTATCTATCTTTGGATAGCAGGTATCGTGATGCCTGCCATCTATATCTTCGTATATTATAAAGCAGGACTGTATGCCGATTTCGGTATCAATATCTACTATCTGATAGCTGCCATCTACGGTTGGTTCTTTTGGATGTGGGGAGGGAGGGAACCCAAAAATCTTCCTATCGTACATACTCCGTGGAAATGTTACTTACCTCTTTTGCTGGTATTTATTGCCACATTTATCGGCATTGCATGGATACTGATCGAATATACGGACAGCAACGTGCCCTGGCTGGATAGTTTTACTACGGCATTGAGCATTGTCGGCATGTGGATGCTGGCACGCAAATATATCGAGCAATGGTTTGCCTGGATTCTTGTGGATATTGTCTGCTGCGGACTTTATATCTACAAAGACCTTTATTTTACTTCTGCTTTATACGGACTTTACTCCATTATAGCTATCTTTGGCTACTTTAAATGGAAAAAATTAATGAATATACAATGATAAGCGAACACTATACTCCCGAAGCCGTCATACTTGCCAACGGCGAATATCCTACGCATGCGCTTCCCCTGAAAATGCTGGAAGAGGCTCAATTCGTGATTTGTTGCGATGGAGCAGCCAACGAGTATATTTCCCGCGGACATACCCCGGATGTGATTATCGGTGACGGAGATTCTCTTTCTTCGGAATATAAACAACGATTCTCCTCTATCATTCACCAAATTGCCGACCAGGAAACGAATGACCAGACCAAGGCTGTCCACTTCCTGCAAGAAAAAGGCTACCGGAGAATAGCCATTGTAGGAGCCACCGGAAAACGGGAAGATCATACTCTCGGAAATATCAGTCTGTTACTGGACTATATGAAAAACGGCATGAAGGTACGGACGATCACCGATTACGGAGTATTCATTCCCGCAAGCGACACACAGACTTTCGCCTCTCATCCCGGCCAGCAAATATCTATCATCAATTTCGGCGCTAAAGGATTGCAGGGTGAAGGACTGGTTTACCCGCTTAGTGACTTCACTAACTGGTGGCAAGGAACACTTAACGAAGCAACCTCTGATAAGTTTACTATCCATTGCACGGGAGAGTATTTAGTATTCCTGACTTCCATATAAGCCATATAAAACGTTTAAAAGATAACTTGACAAGATGAAAAAACAAGAGAGTGAAATTCAAGACTTCACCCTCTTGTTCAAAAATATAAATAAGACCAGCTATTTTACTTCCCAGTAAATTTTATAAGTCTTAGTAAAATTAGAATTAAGCCCCTTTCTCACTTGGGTTATTGTTAAATTAGGTTCATTCTCCCGTTCACCCCAATAATAAGTATATTTGTTATTCCATTGAGCAGTTGTTTCAGTAGATAAGAACTCAAAAGCCCTTGTAGCATAAAAGTCAAACAATCCCCAAATAACTTCCGAATCATGCATGAACCATTCCCATTGATACATGCCGGATATAAAACCATCCAAGTCTACTGAACTGATATTATCATCATCGCTAAAATAACTAAATGTATGAGAATTATCACCATATAAGGAGGTTATATGACCACTTACATATGTTGGCGTCCAACTCTGATTCGTCGATCCACGCTGATATACTAATTTAGAAAGTTTCTTATTGGAATTATAAGTGAACGTACTCAATCCATCATTTGCATCCGTCCCGTTCCACATCTTTGTCAGATACCCATTCGTTCCAATAAATCCAGTATTGACAATCTTTCCATTAAGTCGCAAATAAACTGTCGTATCATCATAGGTGAATGTGTAAGTTTTGCTTGGAGTCTTATACCTCATGATACGTCCTCTGCCATCATATTCGAAGGTATATGTATCTTTATCGTCAACAACTATTTTCGTCACTTTAAATCTAGCGGAATAAGGCTTATAAGGATTATTATCATCGGTTCCACCTATTTCACCTTCTTCTCCATCATTTTGCTCCGGAGAGGAAAGCTTGTAATAGACAAACTTCAAATAATAGTCTTCATAGTTTATCACCAAAACAAGGATATTCTTTCCCAGCGTGTAGATTTCATAACGGATATCGGATATAAAGATGGAATAAAAATCTCCAGATAAGTCCCATTTCTGATTCACACTGTTTCCATTAGGATATGTCAACTTGCAGTTTCCATCCTCCGTAAATTCAAGATCCGGTTCTTCCGAAATATCCCCTTTGGACTGTTCTATTCCATCCTCATCGACCACTGTTTTAGATGACAACTTCCATTCCCCCAAAAGCATTTTACGTGCTTGCACATTTCCGGTTTCCAAAACAACTGTCTCATCTCCGTCAGAAATACAACTTGATATTGCAAACAGACAAAGCATTATTGCCAAAAACATTTTCATTCGTGCGATTACATATGTTACTTTCATATTCTGTCCTCCATTTATTTGATTTCAAATTCAACTCTGCGGTTTATCAATCTCCCTTCTTCCGTGTCATTAGAAGCTATCGGTTTAGTCATCCCATAATAAGTATAGGAAAGTTTGGAAGAACCAACCCCTTTCTTTATTAAATAATCGTATACCGCTTTCGCTCTTTTCCTGGAAAGTTCCATATTGAAATCTTCTTTACCCACATTATCCGTATGTCCTTTAATTTCAACACTAAGATTTGTTCTTTGCATCAACATGGCTATCTTATCAAGGTAAGCATATGAATTTTTGTTTATTGCACTCTTGCCAAATTCAAAATTGATAACATCTACTGCGCAGATTGTCTTTCCACCGATAGGTTTCTGGGCTATCACTAAATCAAGAATCTCTTCCAACGTATAACACGGCTTTTTCTCCTCAATGATTACAGGTACTTCCTCTTCTTCTACCACAATAGGTTTCTCAACAACGGGAACGGGCTTTTCCTTTTTAGGCGTCTTTTTAAATATACTCAAAGGAACGGACACAGCTGCCGTTATTTCTATGTCCTGATGTTTCCGTGTACCGGTAATATCATATATTGCCCGATTGACTGCGATAGCTTCCCCATCTTTTTCTTTACTTCCGTAAGTGTCAGTGACACCATACTGATAATTTGCTTCCAAAGCCAAATGAATCTTTTTTCCTGCTGCAACTTTAATAGGAATCCGTATTCCCAATCCTGCAGCCACGCTAAAATTTACTTTAGAAAAGTTCGCGTCGTTTATATCCAGAGGTTCCCATTCATAAGCTTCACCATCATGGAATTCGGTATAATTAACTTCGCCTCCTCTGCCAATCCCTAACACAGGGGCTACATAGACATAAGGACCCACTTTAGATGGATTAGTAAAATTAAAGATGAGGGGCAGACGGAAATCTGTGTATTTCGTCTTTAGTTCATAAGAGATATTGCTATCTCCTATTTTAGTTCCACGTGACAAGAAGAGAATTTCCGGTCGGACAGAAAATTTTCGGTTTCTACCCAAATCAAACTCGGCAAATATCCCACCAACTCCATTAGAAATCCAGTCCGGACTGTACTGGTCAAGATTAGAATAATGCATATTGGACAAATGCATTCCTCCTTTTACTCCCAATCTTACTCTTTCAGATTTATCACCCGATTGAGCCATCACTAAAAAACAAAAACAGCACAGGGAAAAAAATAATAAACTCCTTGCTTTCATAAAAAATGTGTTTGTTCTGTCCGCAGTCCCTTAAGGCAGAATTTACAAAACGGAAGCGTGGAACTGCGTGCCATTCCGTTAACGAAGGTCCTGAGAAAACCCAATAACACAAAATGGACAGCAGCCCCACGCCTATAGCGCGAGAACCGCTCATGCCATTCTTGTGTTATTTTGAAAATTTCTCAGGTTTTCGTTAACAAGAATGAAGCACAACGCTTCTTACAATATCACTATAAAAAATGTTCAGGGACACTTCCCTTCAACAATGCTTGCAAAGATACACACTTTTTAGCAATTCTCCATATCTCATTTCCAATAATTCCCGTTTTCTCACCTATCAAGAACAACATTTATAAGAAATACATAATATGAAAATAAAAGTTCAAAACTCGATCCTATTTAACACATCAATATACTCTCACTCTGAATAGGGTGATGCTTATACAATTGAATCGAAAATACCTTTATTCATAACGGTACGGAAATAAACTGATCCGCACGGAAAGAAATTAAATAATATAGTTTAGATTTTTCTCCACTGTATAAACAATCTATCTGAGACCCGGGTCTCAGCATCTATGACACCCGGGTCTCAGGTATGCCAACACCCGGGTGTCAGTACCATTGAGACCCGGGTGTCAGATAGAACTCTATTACTAAGCGTTTTTTCTTTGTTACTAGAGTAAATAAAATTCCGATGCATCTAATATTTATTCAAAACGGTGCAGAAAGAAGGCAAATGAGAATAAAATGAGGTATCTATCATTTTAAACGAAATGAGGATTCTCCTCTCCCTTGTATAATGTAGCTATACACTGTGAAAAGAGACTTCTCACTACGCTTAGAACAATAGATAAAACCGAAAATTCAATCCAAGACCTCTTCTGAAGTGATAAAAAGTGGATACTACAATGAAAGGAGATAGCTCTTGAAATCAGCAAACTCTTTCGTCATTTGCAAGCTCTTCTTCTCGCCTTTCATAAATTCCTGCAATTTGGCAGGTATCTCTACTGATTCACCGATAATGCTTTCCACTGTTTCAAGGAATTTAGCCGGATGAGCCGTTTCAAGGAATACACCCGTTTCGCCTTCTTTCAAGCCTTCTACCAATGCACGGTATCCGCAAGCTCCGTGAGGATCGAGGAGATAATGATGTTCTTTCCAAGTTTCTTTCACCGTTTCACGGATCTGCTCGTCGGTATAAGTTGTTCCTGAAATTTCGGCAGAGATAGCAGCATGCGAACCATTATACAAATCAAGTACACGGGCAAAGTTGCTAGGATCTCCCACGTCCATAGCGTTAGCGATTGTTGCAATAGACGGACGGGGATTGTATTTACCTGTTTGCAGGTATTGATAGAAAATATCGTTGCGGTTGTTGGCAGCAATGAAACGCTTCACAGGCAATCCCATTTTCTTTCCGAACAATCCTGCGGTGATATTTCCGAAGTTTCCGCTAGGTACGCAGATGACGGCGTTATCTGCTTTTCCGGCACGCTTCAGTTGAGCGTAAGCATAGAAATAATAAAATGCTTGTGGCAGGAAACGGGCTACATTGATGGAATTGGCAGAAGTCAATGATAGATGTTCATTCAGCTCCTTATCCATAAAAGCAGCTTTTACCAATGCCTGGCAATCATCAAACGTTCCGTCCACTTCGAGGGCAGTGATGTTCTGCCCCAGTGTAGTGAATTGTTTTTCCTGTATTTCGCTGACTTTTCCTTTCGGATAGAGCACATATACATGAATACCGTCTACACCCAGAAAACCGTTAGCCACGGCACTTCCCGTATCACCGGAAGTAGCTACCAGTACATTTACATTCTTCTGTCCTTCTTTCTTAATGAAGTATCCCAGCAGACGCGCCATGAAACGACCGCCTACATCTTTGAAGGCCAGTGTCGGTCCGTGGAAAAGTTCGAGCGAGTAGATGTTATCCGCTACTTTCACCAAAGGTACATCAAAACTTAATGTATCATATACAATCTGTTTCAAGGTGTCGGCAGGAATGTCCTCACCGAAGAAAGCATCGGCTACACGATAAGCTATTTCCTGAAAAGACAACGTATCAATTGTATCGTAAAACTCTTGTGGAAGAGGCTTGATAGACATAGGCATAAACAACCCTTTATCGGCTGCAAGACCCTTTACAACTGCTTCCTGTAAAGAAGCCACCGGCGCTTGTTTATTCGTACTATAATATTTCATGGGATGATATTTTTAGTGCTCACCACAGATTACACAGATTGACACAGATATTTTCTCTATTATTACATAATGCAAAAGTCTCTTATCACTTTAAATCTGCGCGAATCAGGGTAATCTGTGATGAACATTATTTCATAAATTCTTTAATGAACTCGTCTTCTTTCAACACACCATAACTACCATTGCAGGCAGATACTTCGTCGTAAGTTTGCACCTCGTCCGGCTCAATTCCCGGATACCAGATAAGGAACGGGATAGGTTCGGAAGTGTGCGTGCGAAGTTCGCAGGGAGTAGGATGGTCAGGCAATACGGCTATTGCTACCGGTTCATCCCAATCTTTCACAGCTTCGTAGATAGGTCCTACGGCACGTTTATCCAGATTCTCGATAGTGAGAAGTTTCAAGTCGATGTCTCCTTCGTGTCCGGCCTCATCACTGGCTTCGATATGAAGATAGACAAAGTCATCGGTTTTCAAGGCTTCCAATGCAGCCGCCACTTTATTTTCATAATTTGTATTATACAGACCGGTTGCTCCTTCTACCGCAATACGACGCAACCCAGCATAATAACCGATTCCATTTATCAGATCGACTGCCGAAATCACCGCACCTTTTTCCACTTGCGGGAAAGTTTCGGAGAAAGTAGACATCTGCGGACGATAACCGGGGCTCCAAGGCCAAATACTATTGGCGGGGTCTTTACCTTCAGCCATGCGTTTCAGGTTCAATGGATGATTCTTCAACAGTTCCTGTGATTTTAGAATCAGGTCATTAATCAGATCTGCCGTTTCTTGTGCTTCCGGCACCAATGGTTTCACCATCAGCGGGCGGAAAGGTTTCAAAGGAACATCGTGCGGAGGAGTGCAGTCCAATTCTTTATTTCCTCCCTTGATAACCAACAGATGACGGTATTGGACTCCTGTGTGAAACCGTACGCGTTCATTGCCTAGTTTTTCTTGCAGGTATTGAATCAATACGTCCGCTTCTTCCGTAGATATATGTCCGGAGGAGTGATTCTTCAGAATTTCTCCTTCCACACAAATCAAGTTACAACGCATTGCCATCTCGCCCGGCTTCAGATCCACGCCGATACTGGCAGCTTCCAGCGGTCCACGACCTTCGTACACTTTCGGAAGATTATATCCCAACACAGACATGTTGGCTACTTCACTACCCGGATGGAAACCTTCCGCCACGGTAATCAAGCGACCATTACGTCCCATTCGGGCTAATTTATCCATATATGGCGTTTTCGCATATTGCAGGAGCGTCTTGTCCCCTAGTGACTTCACTGGCCAGTCGGCCATTCCGTCTCCCAATATAATGATATGCTTCATAAATTGAAAATTAAACGTTCGCGATGCTCATGATATCAGCGAATACTCCGGCAGCCGTAACTCCGGCACCGGCACCGTATCCCTGAATCATCATCGGATATTCTTTATAGCGTTCCGTAGTAAGCAGGATAATGTTGTTGCTACCTTCCAGACCGTAGAACGGGTGGTTGGCACCTACTTCCTGTAAGCCGACAGAAGCTTTTCCGTTCTCCAGTTTGGCTACGAAACGCCAGTGTTTATTTTCTTTCTCCAATACCTGGCGGCGGGCTTCAAAGTCTGCGTCGAGACTTGGAACACGTTTCCAAAAATCTTCCAAAGAACCTTCGAAGAAGTCATTCGGAACAAAGAGGTTCTTTTCAACATCTTCCTGTTCCAGACGGTATCCGGCTTCACGTGCCAGAATCACCAGTTTACGGATTACGTCTTTTCCGCTCAAGTCGATACGCGGGTCCGGTTCGGAGTAACGTTCTTCCTGTGCCATTTTGATGGTACGGCTGAAAGGAATATCGGCACTGATTTTGTTAAAGATGTAGTTCAACGTACCTGAAAGCACTGCTTCAATCTTCAGAATCTTGTCGCCACTATGAATCAGGTCATTGATCGTGTTAATAATTGGAAGGCCTGCACCTACGTTTGTTTCGAACAGATATTTCACACCACGTTGGCGGGCAATCGTTTTCAGTTCACGATAGTTCTCGTAAGCGGAAGAAGCGGCAATCTTGTTGGCTGCTACCACAGAGATATTGTGTTGCAGGAAATCTTTATAAAGTGACGCAATGTCGGCGCTGGCCGTACAGTCTACAAATACAGAATTAAAGATGTTCATTCCGATAATCTCGTCGCGGATGGTTTGCAGACTACTGTCTTTCCCCTTTTCCAGCAGTTCTTTACGGAAGTTGGCAAGGTCGAAACCTTCACGGCTGAACATTGCCTTGGCAGCATCAATGATACCTACCACATGGAGTTTCAATCCGTTTTCCATCATGAGTTTCTGCTGTTGGCAACGAATCTGTTCTACGAGGCTGCCGCCTACCGTACCGACACCGCAGATAAAGAGGTTCAGTACCTGATATTCGGAGAGGAAGAAAGAGTCGTGAATGACGTTCAGGGATTTACGCAGAGATTTGGAATCGACCACAAAAGAGATATTTGTTTCCGAAGCTCCTTGCGCACAGGCAATTACGTTGATACCGTTGCGTCCCAGCGTACCGAAAAGTTTACCGGCGATACCCGGGGTATGTTTCATATTCTCGCCTACGATAGCAACCGTTGCCAGGTTTCTTTCCGCGAGAATCGGAGAAATCTCTCCCATTTCTATTTCTTTCGCGAATTCCTCATTCAGCACTTCACAAGCCAGGTCGGCATCGGCATTACGCACACCGATAGAAGTACTGTTCTCCGATGAAGCCTGCGACACGAGGAATACGCTGATTCCGTTCTTAGCCAATGCTTTAAAGATACGGTAGTTTACACCGATCACACCCACCATACCGAGTCCCTGAACAGTGATCAGGCTGGTGTCGTTGATGGAGGAAATACCTTTGATAGCCTTGCTCTGCGGGTTGGAAACTTCTTGTTTGATAATCGTTCCCACTCCGTCCGGATTGAAGGTATTCTTTATTATAATAGGAATATTCTTGTGACATACGGGATAGATAGTCGGCGGATAAACCACCTTTGCACCGAAATTACAAAGTTCGGTCGCTTCTACATAACTCAATTCCGTAATGGTATAAGCAGTTGAAATGACACGCGGGTCAGCCGTCATAAATCCGTCTACATCCGTCCAGATTTCCAGACTTGCCGCATCCAAAGCCGCAGCAATAATGGCAGCCGTATAGTCCGAGCCACCACGCCCGAGGTTCGTCACATCTCCTGTCGTTTTATCTGAAGAGATGAATCCCGGCACCAGTGACACTTTAGGGATAGACCTGAAAGCCTCTTTCACCAACTTATTAGTCAGGTCGGTATCCAGCGTATGTTTACTATGTTTTCTTTCGGTCTTGATAAAAGTGCGCGAATCGAACCATTCTGCTCCATCAATCAGTTCGGTAACGATAATGGATGAAAGGCGTTCACCATAGCTGACGATTGTATCCGAAGTCTTAGCGGAAAGGTCTCTAATCAGATAAATTCCCTGGAAGATGTCCTTCAATTCGTTCAGCAGTTCGCCAATCTGACGTTGCAACGATACTTGCTTTTCTCCGGCAGGAATCACCTCCTTAATCATCTCTACATGACGGTAAACGATTTCGCGGAACTCACCCTCATAGGCTGAATCTCCTACTGCCGCCATCTTTGATGTATTTATCAATTTGTCAGTGATGCCTCCCAATGCGGAAACAACTACAATTACCGGCTCACCTGCCGACTCTACAATTCTCTTTACGCTTAAAATGCTGTTCACGGAACCTACGGACGTCCCGCCGAATTTCATTACTTTCATGAAGATACTTATTTAAATGCAATGTCCTGCAGTTTGCTTTTTACAGAACGATTGGTTGTTTACGAATAAAATTGAATTTGAATTTTGCCTGTTTATACAAGCGTGAATCACGTAGATACACAAAAACTATCCATCAACCCCTAAGGGTCATGGTACACATGGATGTGACTGTATGTGGATAGTACTTCATCATAGTCCTTGTTTCTACTCTTGTTTTTGATAAGTGTCGCAAAAGTAATAATAAAAACGTTCAATCTATCACTTTTTTCGGTTTTTTTCTGATAAAAAGAATCTTCCGCCTTCTATTCGTCCTGTCATTCGCCTTTACTTTTATGACATTTTGCTACTTATATATCAAATATATTATTATATTTGCGAAAACAATCGCACAAAATCAGCTTATGAATCCATTAAATACTTCCGTATTGCTAATATACACCGGTGGAACAATTGGTATGATCGAGAATGCCGCGACAGGTGCTCTGGAGAACTTTAACTTCGAGCAACTGCAAAAGTATATCCCCGAACTGCAAAAGTTCAACTTCCCGATTGATACCTATCAGTTTGACCCTCCAATGGATTCATCGGACATGGAACCGGATATATGGCGGAAGCTGGTACGCATCATTCATGAAAATTACGACCGTTACCACGGCTTCGTCATTCTGCACGGGACGGATACGATGGCTTACACTGCTTCGGCATTGAGTTTTATGCTCGAAGGACTCGATAAACCTGTTATCCTCACAGGTTCACAACTTCCCATAGGTGTACTCCGCACGGACGGAAAAGAAAATCTGATGACCAGCATCGAGATTGCCGTCGCGCAAAATAAGGAAGGGAGAGCGCTGGTGCCGGAAGTATGCATCTTCTTTGAAAACCATCTGATGCGGGGAAACCGTACGACCAAGATGAATGCGGAAAACTTCAACGCATTCCGTTCTTTCAATTATCCGGTATTGGCGGAAGCCGGAATCCATATCAAATATAATAATGTGCAGATTCACGTAAATGGTGAGAAGCGGGAATTGAAGCCTCATTATCTGTTGGATACCAATGTAGTGGTGCTGAAACTCTTCCCGGGCATCCAGGAAAATGTGATTGCCACCATTCTAGGGATTGACGGATTGAAAGCTGTCGTGCTCGAAACATACGGTTCGGGGAATGCTCCCCGGAAGGAATGGTTCATACGTCGGCTTTGTCAGGCCAGCGAACGTGGAATTGTGATTGTCAACGTGACACAATGCAGCGCAGGAATGGTAGAGATGGAACGTTATGAAACGGGATACCAGTTGTTGCAGGCAGGTGTTGTCTCCGGATATGACAGTACGACGGAGTCGGCTGTGACTAAATTAATGTTCTTACTCGGACATGGATATACAGCGGACGAGGTGCGCGACCGGATGAACCGTTCGATGGCAGGAGAGATAACTCTGTAAATTCCCTGTTTGTTTTACGCATTGAACAGATTTTATCTGAATTTGTTTTGCGCGTTGAACAAATAGGGTTTTAACTAAACAAATTCTTAAGCCAGTTCACAAATAAAATGGCCTGTTCAGAGTCTGCTCTCAAATAGCTTTTTGCAATTGCACTTCCCATAGAAACTCCGGGCTCCTCTTGCCAAGCCAGAAATGTATGAATGCGAGCCTTGGATTTATGAATTGCTTTATACTTATTCACTTTTTTATCTTCTATTACTTCCAAAGCGGCATCTACTTCATCTAACAAGTCTTTGTCATTGACAGCCAACTTAGCCAGGAAATCCTCCAACATTCCGTTCAATTGATTATCAGGCATCACCCAAACTCCAATCTTCACATCGTCAGAATCATTTGGGAAAAGAATCAGCCCTTCATTTGGAAGAACATCAGGTACTGTATACTTTCCGCTTTCAACTAATATCTGAGAGATTCGTTGCCAACGCCCGGCCATATTCAAATCCGCATCAATCACAAGCCCTAATATTCGATTATTGGCAGTTTGTTTATCTATCAGAATACGAAATAATTCGATTGCTTTTTCTACTGAACCGCATGGTTTAATAAAAATATTATCCTCTAATTGATTCAATTCCCTTAAATGCGCTATCACAAACAAATCATCCGGTCCCTCTACTAATAATTTGAATGCATAATCTTCTTCTCTCCGCTTGTCAGCCATTTTATCGTTTTATCTAATTTCAATATCCTGCTCCAATACCAACTCCAAGTCTTCCTTATTATCGTAAGTAACGGCTACAACTTTATTTTTACGCCGCTCTAAACGAATAAATGTCCCGTCATTTTCTATATTTTCTGCTACAAAAGCGCGAATTGCATCACGGCTATGGGTTGTTACGAAAACCTGTATATTGAGCATCCTTGACAAACTAAAAATGACTTTCCATAATTTCTGCTGAACTGAATAGTGTAACCCATTTTCAAACTCATCAATAAGCAAAACACCCTCCTTAGTATTCAACATTGCAAGAATAATAGTCAAAATACGGTTTATTCCATCTCCCATAGAACTTAATCTACGTGGCTTTGATTCTCCCTCAAACACAACATACGGTACACGCTCATCCTCATTTCTCTCACGCGAAAACCTATTTTTACGTCTATCATCTTTCAAGAAGTTCAAATCCACTATTCTTTGCTCTATTATTTGCAGAGCCTTCACAACCTCTTTCTGTAATGGAGTTAGAGCTAGTTTATCAAACAAAGAAGGATTATTTATTGTATTTATATCCCCCATTCTTACATATTGAACTTTATTCAACAAATCCATTTGGGAACGAGGAACCGAACCATTAAACGTATAAAGAATCTTTTGACCGAGAGAAGGAGTAATCTCCAAACCAAGTCCTATATTTTCATAATAACTACTTGGGTCATAATTCTCGACAACAGTACGAACAGTTCTATCAAAGCCACCTTCCGTTATCTGCATCTCCGTAAAATACACAAATCGTATTTCCACCTTACGCTCCATATCTGATAGCATAATAGGAAGCTCAAATTTATGCTCATTATCGTAATTAGGAACAAAGGACAAAAAACTATCCAACTCCTTTCGTTGGTGGTTTTCTACATATCGGTCAGTTGACTCACCACGGAATTCCAATAATTGCATCAGCCATTCAAGACTTCCACCGGATTGAAGTATGGAAACAGCCTCTAATAGCGAAGATTTACCTACGTTATTTTCACCTGCTATCAAATTCACACGTCCCAATTTATCGATTTGTAAACTCTCCAGGTTCTTATAATTCTTTATATACAAACTATTCATATTGAACGGAATTTTGTGTATTATCACAACAAAGATAGTTATTATTGTGATTCGCCTTACATAATTGAATTAAAATCAATGAGATTTGTTTTGTGCTTTGGGCTATTTATAGTTACTTTTGCTCCAAAAGCAAGTTGACGAGACTTATTTAGTTAGAATAAGAGATAAAATGGCAAAAGAGAAAACCGTATATGTATGCAGTAATTGCGGACAAGATTCACCGAAATGGGTGGGTAAATGTCCGTCGTGTGGAGAATGGAATACGTATGTTGAAGAAATCGTACGGAAAGAACCTACCAACCGCCGCCCGGTGTCGGGCATTGAGACACAGAAACCCAAGCCACTGGCACTTAGCGATATTGAAGCGGACGATGAGCCACGCATCAATATGCACGATGATGAATTGAATCGCGTATTGGGTGGCGGACTTGTACAAGGTTCTCTCGTCCTGATAGGCGGTGAGCCGGGAATCGGTAAATCCACGCTCGTCATGCAGACCGTACTGCACATGCCGGAAAAGAAAATCCTTTATGTGTCCGGTGAAGAAAGTGCACGGCAGCTGAAACTCCGTGCTGATCGTCTCTCCGATACTTCCAGCGATTGCCTGATCGTTTGTGAAACTTCGCTCGAACAAATTTATGTGCATATCAAGAATACGAATCCCGATCTAGTGATTATCGACTCTATACAGACCATTTCGACCGAGAGTATCGAATCATCTCCCGGAAGTATTGCGCAAGTCAGAGAGTGTTCGGCCTCTATTCTTCGTTTTGCGAAAGAAACGCATACTCCTGTGTTGCTGATCGGTCATATTAATAAGGAAGGAAGTATTGCAGGACCTAAAGTGTTGGAACACATCGTAGATACTGTTCTTCAATTTGAAGGCGACCAGCATTATATGTATCGTATTCTGCGCAGTATCAAGAATCGTTTCGGCAGTACGGCAGAGTTAGGTATTTATGAAATGCGTCAGGATGGGTTGCGCCAGGTGAATAATCCTTCCGAACTTTTGCTTAGTCAGGACCATGAGGGAATGAGTGGAGTAGCTATTGCTTCCGCTATCGAAGGGATACGCCCGTTCTTGATCGAGACACAGGCTTTGGTCAGTTCTGCCGTTTATGGAAATCCTCAACGTTCGGCAACCGGTTTTGATTTAAGAAGAATGAATATGTTGCTGGCTGTTCTCGAAAAGCGTGTCGGATTTAAGCTGGCACAGAAAGATGTGTTTTTGAATATTGCCGGAGGACTGAAAGTAAATGACCCGGCTATCGACTTGCCGGTTATCAGTGCCATCCTTTCTTCCAATATGGACGCAGCCATTGAGCCGGAAGTTTGTATGGCGGGAGAAATCGGATTGTCGGGAGAGATACGTCCTGTGAATCGAATAGAACAACGTATCGGTGAAGCCGAAAAATTAGGTTTCAAACGATTCTTGTTGCCCAAATACAATCTGCAAGGCATTGACACTAAGAAACTGAAGATCGAGTTAGTTCCGGTGAGAAAGGTAGAAGAGGCATTCAGGGCTTTATTTGGATAAGCACTGATACATATCACTGATGAATAAATGATCTGCTTTATCAATTTTATAGTAGAAAATAATATCAACAATAACTAAATGATACAAGAATACCAACTCCGCATACTTCCCGAAATCGCAGCAAACGAACAAAAACTAAAGGAATATCTTTCTAAAGAAAAAGGGTTGAACCTGCGTGACATCACTGCTACCCGAATCTTGAAACGAAGCATCGATGCACGGCAACGGACCATCTTCGTCAATCTGAAGGTACGGGCGTACATCCGTGAGATGCCTAAGGATGACGAATACGAGCATACTATATATAATAAGGTAGAGGGAAAGCCGCAAGTGATTGTCGTAGGCGCAGGCCCCGGCGGACTATTTGCTGCCCTGCGTCTCATCGAACTGGGATTACGTCCCGTTGTTATCGAGCGCGGAAAAGACGTGCGTGAGCGGAAAAAAGATTTAGCACAGATCAGCAGGGAACACACGGTTGACCCGGAATCGAATTACAGTTTTGGCGAAGGAGGTGCAGGAGCTTATTCGGACGGGAAACTCTATACCCGGAGCAAGAAGAGAGGGAATGTAGACAAGATATTGAATGTATTCTGCCAGCATGGGGCTTCTACGGCAATATTAGTAGACGCGCATCCGCATATCGGGACAGATAAGTTGCCACGTGTCATTGAAAATATGCGGAATACCATCATCGAATGTGGCGGAGAAGTACATTTCCAGACACGAATGGAGGCACTGATTATCGAGAATGATGAAGTAAAAGGTATCGAAACAAACACAGGAAAGACTTTTCTCGGACCTGTGATACTGGCAACCGGACATTCGGCGAGAGATGTATATCGTTGGTTGGCTGCGAATAATGTGGCGATTGAAGCGAAAGGCATTGCAGTCGGTGTCCGTTTGGAGCATCCGGCAATGTTGATCGATCAGATACAATATCATAGTAAGGAAGGGCGAGGCAAGTATCTGCCTGCCGCAGAATACAGCTTCGTCACGCAGGTTGAAGGCAGAGGAGTATATAGCTTCTGTATGTGCCCCGGCGGTTTCATTGTTCCTGCCGCCAGCGGACCGGAGCAAGTGGTAGTGAACGGAATGTCTCCTTCTAATCGTGGCTCGCGATGGAGCAATTCGGGCATGGTGGTGGAAGTGCAACCGGAGGACTTGATTAATGAAGAAGTAAAAGTGGACAACGGAGAATCGGTTGCGCGACGAAATGAACAGCTGCTGGCTCTTAATCCTAATCTAAATAGTGCTCAACTTTCTGAAATCAATTCACAACTGCTGTCCGTTCTTCACTTTCAGGAAGAACAGGAACGCCAATGCTGGTTGCAAGGAGGCAGAAGGCAGACAGCACCGGCACAGCGTATGCAGGACTTCACCCGCAAGAAATTGAGTTACGACTTACCCGAATCTTCCTACAGTCCGGGATTGATTTCTTCTCCGCTTCATTTCTGGATGCCGGAGTTTATCAGCAAAAGATTATCTCTCGGTTTCCAGCAATTCGGACGTTACAGTCATGGCTTCCTCACTAATGAGGCGGTGATGATCGGCATAGAGACACGTACTTCTTCTCCCGTTCGCATCGTACGCGATAAAGAGACATTGCAACATACAACCGTTCGCGGATTATTCCCTTGCGGAGAAGGCGCAGGCTATGCTGGAGGAATTGTTTCTGCCGGAGTGGATGGAGAACGGTGTGCGGAAGCCGTAGCCAATTATTTTAATCGCTAACTAAAACTACATGAAAATGAATCATCAACCCGAAATAGCCATTGTAGAAGCAAACACACTAACCAGTCTCGGTCTGAAAGGAATCCTGGAAGAAATGATTCCTATGGCAACCATACGCACCTTCCATCAATTCAGTGAACTGATGGATGATACGCCGGATATGTATGCCCATTATTTCATTTCTGCGCAGATTTACGTGGAGCACAATGCCTTCTTTCTCCCCCGGAAACGAAAAACGATTGTATTAGCAAGTGACAGTCCGCAATTCCAACTGTCCGGCGTGCCTGTACTCAACATCCATGAATCCGAGGAAGAGCTGGTGAAAAATATATTGAAACTCCACCAACACGCCCACCACAACGGCTATCCGGTGAAAGACATGCTGTCCATGCCTCCGACACAACCTCATCAGGAGATTTTATCTTCCCGTGAAATAGAAGTGCTCGTACTGATAACCAAAGGATTAATCAACAAAGAAATTGCAGATAAACTGAATATCAGCCTGACCACCGTTATCACTCACCGGAAAAATATCACAGAGAAATTAGGCATCAAATCCGTCTCCGGACTGACTATTTATGCGGTAATGAACGGGTATATCGAGGCTGACCGGATCTGACGCGTCCTCTATGGTGAACAAATCCTAATAAATGAGGATTGACCATTGTCTATATTTGCCGTTACTTTGCACCAGATAAATTAACAGCAGATGAAGACAAAGAATATTATGATTGCCCTTACACTCCTGACGACAGGAACAGCATGGGCTGAAGATTTCCCCAAAGACTCACTAAAAATAGTAGACATCGAAGAAGTGGTAGTGATTGCTACCCCGAAAGAGAATCGTAAATTGCGTGAATTGCCGGTAGCCGCCACTGTTTTATCACAAGATAATATGCGAGCCTATCAGGTGAACTCTGTAAAAAACCTGACAGGCATTGTCCCCAATCTGTTTATCCCCGATTATGGTTCCAAACTGACCACTTCCATTTATATCCGCGGAATCGGCTCACGTATCAACACTCCGTCCGTAGGACTTTATGTAGACAACATCCCTTACATCGACAAATCCGCTTTCGACTTCAACTATGCTGATATCGAACGTATTGACATTCTCCGTGGACCACAAGGTACTCTCTACGGACGTAATACGATGGGAGGACTTATCAAAGTACACACAAAATCGCCTTTCACTTATCAAGGTACTGATATCCGCATGGGAGCAGCAACTTACAATAATTATAATGTTTCACTCACCCACTATCATCGGACATCCGACCGCTTCGCTTTTTCTACCGGAGGTTTCTACGAACACACAGGTGGCTTCTTTGAAAATTCGGCAAGAAATAACGAAAAAGTAGACAAGAGCAATGCCGGTGGCGGACGTTTCCGTGGTATTTACCTGCCTACTTCGAACCTGAAAATAGATATGGCTCTTAGCTATGAATATAGCGATCAAGGCGGTTATCCCTATTATTATACCGGGATTACCCCCAGTGCAATAGCTAAAGCGAAAGAAAATGGTAAAGAAATTACAGAAGACCGGGCAGATTATATCGGTAAGATTTCATATAACGACCGCAGCAGTTACCGCCGTGGATTGCTCAACTCCGGTGTTAACATCGAATATCAAGCTAACAACTTTATATTAAGTGCCGTGACAGGTTATCAGAACTTGAACGACCGTATGTTTCTCGATCAGGATTTCACAGAAAGAGATATTTTCAATATTGAGCAAAAGCAGCGTGCAAACACCATTTCCGAAGAGATTGTGTTGAAAGCCAAACCCGGAAAAAGATGGCAATGGGCTACGGGCGCTTTCGGATTCTATCAATGGCTGCATACGACAGGTCCTGTTTTGTTTAAAGAAGAAGGTGTGAAGTCGGTCATTGAAAACAACGCCAATGCCGCTTTTAAGGAAGTATCTGCCAAACCCGGAGCTCCCACCATGGGAATGACTGTACACAACCCGTCATTAAGCGTAGGAGGAACTTTCGATACTCCGACTCTTAGCGGCGCACTTTATCATCAGTCTACTTTCAGCAACTTGTTCATAGAAGGGCTGTCCGTTACAGCCGGCCTCCGGCTCGATTACGAGAAAATCAGTATGAAGTATAATTCTCTTAGCACTCCTATCGACTTTGGTTTTGATTTTCACATGGCAAAGGGTCCCATGCAAATCAACCTGTCCGATCAGAATATGAAAGCCCCGGCCTCTTTTGTAGGCAAGCTCTCTACTGATTATGTACAGCTTCTACCCAAATTTGCTATTCAATATGAATGGAAGAATCAAAATAACGTTTATGCCACCGTTACCCGGGGATATCGTTCGGGAGGATATAACATCCAAATGTTCTCTGACTTATCACAAACAGAATTGAAAAATTCGATGATGAATGCCATCAAAGAAAGTCCGACAATAGGACAAGATCCCACCTGGGGAGCAACCATTATTAAAATGATGGACCAAATGGTGCCTGCAAAAGAGATTGATGTAAAAGCGTCCACTACTTACAAACCCGAATATTCGTGGAACTACGAAGTAGGTAGCCACCTTACTTTATGGGAAGGCAGACTTTGGGCCGACGTCGCAGCATTCTACATGGATACCCGCGACCAACAACTCTCCCAATTTGCAGAAAGTGGTTTGGGACGTATCACTATCAATGCAGGAAAAAGCCGCAGTTATGGTGCAGAAGCAGCTCTTCGTGCCAGTGTGACAAAAGCATTTAATCTGAATGTTAGTTACGGATATACGTATGCCACTTTTACGGATTATGTAATCACAGAAGAGAAAAAAGATGGCACTCCTATAACTACGGATTATAATGGCAAATACGTACCCTTCGTCCCCAAACACACTCTGAACATCGGTGGAGAATATGCCATCACCTGCAGTCCGCGCTCTATCTTCGACCGGGTTGTATTCCAAGCTAATTATAACGCTGCAGGACGTATCTACTGGAGTGAACAAAACGATGTCAGTCAATCTTTCTATGGCACACTCAACTGGAGAACGAATCTGGAAATCGGCGACGCAATGATTAGTTTTTGGGCACGCAACTTCCTGAATAAAGACTATGCCGCCTTCTACTTTGAAACAATGAACAAAGGCTTTATGCAGAAAGGACGCCCAATGCAGTTTGGGGTAGATCTCCGCTGCCGCTTCTAATCATTTTCACTCATAGAGATATTATTTAGTCATTTTATTGTCAGCTAAAGATTTTATCCATATAGAACAATGATTATCAACTCATTGACACCTGACAATAAGTGCTGACAATAACCCAAAAACAGGCTGACAATAAAAGATTCGGACTTTTATTGTCAGCCTGTCTCTTATAGATTGATGGCATAAAATACGTGATAGAAGAACGTATGCCTCTATGAAGTATGTATTATAAAGCCGTTATACTTAATTAATCCAATAAGCATTGTTCTCTTAAACCTACGCTATCTTTACCTTTCCATGGCTGTGGTAACTTCTCTTCACGGCCGTGGAGAGATCTCGTCACGGCTGTGGGAAGAAGTCACCACGGCCGTGGGAAGGTAAAGATAGCGGTACCTTCACACAACTATACCGGCATCTTAACAGAACTATACCGGTGTCCTGGCATTACTTTACCTACAGTTTCCTATTGGGCACACGCATCATCTGATAAGCGATACGCTCTGTCCCGTTCTTTACATAAATGATGCCACAACGTTGAAAGCCATACTTCGTCAATATATGCTGCATGACTTTATTGTCCCGATGAGTATCTACCCGAACATTGGGCCAACGTTCGAAGCACCAGTTCAGGCAAGTTTCCGATACCCCTTTCCGTTTTCCGTTCGTTGCCAACCGGTGAACCACTCCATAAGGTTCATTATTAAGCCATGCTCCTTCATAAATTTGTTGATAAGTAGGATCTTCTCCCAAGATAAAACAAAAAGTCCCCAAGATTTCTCCCTGTTCATCTATGCAGACAAAACTATGTCCATCCTCAATTTCCCGACGAATCAATCCTTCAGAAGGATAGCCGTCAATCCATTGGGTAGTATTTCCGGTTGCACGCATGAAAGCACGGGCATAGTCATAAATCTCCATCACTAAAGGGAGATCTTTTATTTCGGTAGACCTGATTTCCATCATTTGAAAAGTTATTCAAGAATAAAACAGATAAAATCACTCATTGATTGCTCCACAATGGGGGCATACACCTTTTTGCTTCAATTTTTCCCCACAACGCCCACAACGATACTTATACCCAATGTTCCGATGGACTTTCTTCGCAAAAACCAGCATAAAAAAGGCAAGGAACAGATAACCGATATAAATATGTGTCATCAGGATAAAGAAGAAATAGCAGAAAATACAGCAGGACATCAACCCCAGCAGATAAAAGATAGCTGCAGCGGGAGTCAACTGTCGGAACAAATCATCCAGCACCGCCAAAGCGACTATCAAAAACAACCAGATACTCAACAAAAAGACAGAGAGAATAAAAGGAACTTTGAACGGCGACAAAGTAGGATTGAAATAAAAATGCTCCCACGTTTCCGGCACAAAGACCTGCATCGATTCGTAAATCGTTGCACTGAAAGCCATCAACAAACAGAGAAATAATGGATAAACACTATCTATATCATTAAAATAGACCATCTGCAACTGCTTTCGACGAAAAGCACGAAACAGATATACACCGACGAATAAAGCGAAGATAATAATGAAATAAGAAGCATGCGTATCACTGAAAAGATGAATGGCCTGCGAAATACTATCAGTCGGCACAAATGAATTTTTGAGTTCTTTTTCGCGTATCCAGCCTTGTTCATCCTGTGTATGAGCCAGCTTCACCCAAATACTGTCTACACTATCGGCCGGGTGAACCGCAAACTCTGCCACCACTACCCTATCTCCTTTATTCAACTGAATAAAAGTATCTTTTATCGGAAGACATTCCAAAGAGATGGAATCATCGACTACTTCCAGATTGGTATTCCATGTATAATGCCGCTCGTACAAGTAAGCCAACGAGTCTTTCGTCTTCTTCGACAGTTCTTCCGAATCCAAAGCCGGTGCTTTATAATAACAAGACGAAAACAAAAATAAACATAGTAGTAGGTTCATCACTGTTTTCATTGAGCCACTTTTACTTTCATTTGACAATTCTTACAATCAAATTCCAGACGAAAACGTTTGCCGTCATTTGACACCAGATAATAGGGTTCTTTATAAGGTGAACGCACCCGTTGATGGATAGGACACCATCCCATACTATAACGCAAACAATGTTTGCAGAACATCAGTACCGCATCTTCCACCGCTTCTTTTTCGTAAGCCGCCGCTATCTGTTGCACCCCATGTTCCTGATAGAAAGAAGCCGCACGAGTATTCATGACATTCCCCAAATAGGTTAGCATCGTTTGTGGAAAAGCATGATTGGTTGACTTCCATACCGACAATTCCTGACGGTAATTAATTCGACGGGCAGTTATTAACCGGTCGATTGCCTGCCGGCGGAAATCGGCTAATACCGAAGCCGGCAGAAACCAGTTGTCGGTAAAAGAGATTTTTATTTCTTTTGCTTCGAAAGGCGTATTTCCCAATTTAGACAGTTGCGTTTTCAGGTTGTCCGTCTGTGGAGTTCGGGCCAGCTCTTTCTCACGTGGAAGGGTGATTGTGACGCTATTATCATCTTCGTCAGTCAATGTCAAAGAGAAACCGAAATTATTATCGGCAAGCAACATTCGCACTGCGATTTTCCTTTCGGCAGATTTACGGGAAAGCACTCGTTCAAATTCCTGGTCGAAATTACGATACAATGTGGTACGAGGCTTGATGCGAGGCATTTCCTGTGGATACAGTTTGTTACTGTCCACCCGATTGATGCGGAATCCCTGCAAACGTCCCTGTTCGTCGATATAACAAACACCGTCTCCATTATTAAAGGATTTAAGTCCAGCAACCGTCAGATAGTTGCCCCGAGCCTCTTTCATGGTTCCCATCTCTTCGCCCAACGACTTGGGAGTATCAAAAGAGAAAATCTCTTTGTCACGTCCATGCAGGAAATAATGTGTGAATCCACGACTGAAACTCTTATCCAATTGCGGCTTAAACTCGAAACTGCACGTACCCGAAGAAGCCCGTACATATTCCGGACGATGGGCAAAGATGGCATCCAACTTCTGACGATATGCAGCCGTTACATTCTTCACGTAAGAAACGTCTTTCAGTCGTCCCTCTATCTTGAACGATGAAGCTCCGGCATCCAGCAATTGCTCCAGTTCGTCACTTTGATTCATATCTTTCAGGGAAAGCAGGTGCTTGTCTTTGACAATCACTTTCCCGTCCGCGTCTACCAGACTAAAAGGCAAACGGCAGAATTGCGCACATTCTCCCCGGTTGGCGCTGCGACCGAAACAGGCTTGGCTGACGTAGCACTGCCCGCTATAGCTGACACAAAGTGCCCCATGCACAAATACCTCCAAAGGTACCTCCGGGCAACTTTCATGTATCTTCTTTATTTCACGCAATGATAATTCCCGCGCCAAGACTACTTGTCGGAAACCTGCCTCCCAAAGGAACTTCACTTTTTCCGGTGTACGGTTGTCCATCTGTGTACTGGCATGAAGCGGTATCGGAGGAAGATTCAACTTCGTGATTCCCATGTCCTGCACAATCAGCGCGTCTACGCCAATCCGATAAAGCGCATGAATCATCTCCTCCGTCTCTTTCAACTCTTCTTCTTTCAGAATCGTATTGACCGTGACATAAATACGTGCATTATACAAATGGGCATGCCGCACCAATGATTCAATATCTTCCAATGAGTTCACAGCCGCCGCACGGGCACCGAACTTCGGAGCACCGATATATACTGCATCTGCACCATGGTTGATAGCTTCAATGCCACATTCCAGGTTTTTCGCCGGAGCGAGAAGTTCTATTTTACGCTGCTTTATCATTTAATATCGTTGATGTTGTAAGGTGTTTCCTGATAAACGAAGTAGTTCAGCCAATTGGAGAACAACAAATTGGCATGAGCACGCCAACGTACCAACGGGCCTTTTTCAGGATCATTGTCTATATAATAATTGCGGGGCATCTCTATCGGCAAGCCTTTATCGAGATCGCGACGGTATTCCGTGTCCAGTGTCAGCGGAGAATATTCAGAGTGTCCCGTGACAAAGAATTCACGACCACCCCGTGCCATTGCCATATAGACACCGGCATCTTTCGATTCGGAAAGCAACGTCAGTTCCGGAACTTTCAGAATGTCTTCCCTGCGTACTTCCGTATGACGGCTATGCGGCACATAGAAACAATCATCAAAACCACGGAAGATGGAGTGGAAAGGTTCCAATACCTGATGTTCAAAGATGCCGAACATCTTCTCTTTCAACGGATATTTAGGGACTCCATAATGATGGTACAACCCGGCTTGCGCAGCCCAGCATATATATAAGGTAGAAGTGACATGCGTACGTGCCCAATCAAAGATTTCCGTAATCTCATCCCAATAGGTCACCTCCTCGAAGTCCATCTGCTCTACAGGAGCTCCGGTGATAATCATGCCGTCATACTTCTCGTGACGCATCTGTTCGAAATCTGTATAGAACGTTTTCATGTGTTCTATCGGCGTATTCTTTGACGTGTGGCTCTTGATCTTCATAAATGAAATCTCCACCTGAAGAGGTGTATTGGAGAGTAAGCGCACCAAGTCTGTTTCCGTTGTAATCTTCAACGGCATCAGGTTCAGAATCACAATCCGTAGCGGACGAATATCCTGTTGCGTAGCGCGGGAAGCGTCGATCACAAAAATATTTTCTTCCTTCAAAAGCTCTATCGCAGGTAGTTTATCGGGTAAATTTAAAGGCATAATCGCTATATATTAGTAATTTGAGTGCAAAAATACGAAAAATATAGCAGATTATAGGGAGGTAGCTTATTTAGAAGACGTACAAATTAAGTCAATTTAAACATAGAAGCATAACAACCAATCAATAAAAGCCTTATTTTTGCCGAAGAAATTAGTACTAATAATTTAAATCTTAGAAAAATGGCATACGTAATTAGTGACGATTGTATTGCTTGCGGAACTTGCATTGACGAGTGTCCGGTAGAAGCTATCTCTGAAGGTGATATCTATTCTATCAACCCAGATGTATGTACTGACTGTGGTACTTGTGCAGATGTTTGTCCGTCTGAAGCAATTCACCCGGCTGAATAATACAAGTTACAAAAAGAGTATAGGCTGTTTTCTACGGAAGGCAGCCTTTTTTATTCTTCTACATTTTCTTATTTTCTCCACCACAGATGACACGGATGAACACAGACTATTTATATTCAACTAAAAAAATGGAATGATGTGTGTCCACCCCCTCTCTCGAAAACAAAAAAAATTCCCTCACTACATTATGTTGTAGCAAGGGAATCACAAATTAAATAATTCTCAAACAATAAATATTCTTTTAATCTGTGTTCATCCGTGTAATCCACGGTGAACTCTTATTTCAACTTAGCCAATGCTTCTTTGATACGACGGATAGCCTCTACGATATTTTCATCGCTTGTAGCATAACTCATACGGATACATTCAGGAGCACCAAAAGAGGCACCACCTACGCAAGCCACGTGAGCTTCTTCAAGCAAGTACATTGCCAAATCATCTGAATCTGCAATCTTACGTTCACCGTTGCTCTTTCCAAAGAAAGCATCGCATTTCGGGAACAGATAGAAAGCACCTTGCGGAACGTTTACCTCAAATCCCGGAACTTCCTTAGCCAACTTCACAATCAGGTCACGACGGCGTTGGAATGCTTTCTGCATTTCTTTTACCGGTTCTTGTGTTCCTGTATATGCCACTTCAGCAGCTTTTTGAGAAACAGAGCAAGGACCTGAAGTGTACTGACCTTGCAACTTGTTGCAAGCTTTTACAATCCATTCCGGACCGGCAATGAAACCGATTCTCCATCCTGTCATAGCGTAAGCCTTGGATACACCGTTTACAATCACTGTACGTTCCTTCATTTCTGGGAATTGAGCGATACTCTGATGCGCACCGATATAATTGATATGTTCGTAAATCTCGTCAGCGATTACTATCACCTGCGGATGTTTAGCCAATACTGCAGACAATCCGGCCAGTTCTTCTTTTGTATATACAGAACCTGTCGGATTAGACGGAGAACAAAGAATCAATGCTTTCGTCTTCGGAGTAATGGCTGCTTCCAACTGTTCCGGAGTAATCTTGAAATCTTGTTCGATACCTGCCGAAACAATTACGGGAGTACCTTCTGCCATTTTCACCATTTCCGGGTAGCTCACCCAGTAAGGAGCCGGCACGATAACTTCGTCACCCGGATTTACCAATACAAGGATTGTATTACAAACAGATTGTTTGGCACCATTTGCACACGAAATCTGAGCGGCTGTATATTCCAGACCGTTTTCTTTTTTCAGTTTCTCAACAATAGCATTGCGCAAAGCCGGATAACCCGGTACTGGAGAGTAACGAGAAAAGTTATCATCTATGGCTTTTTTCGCAGCTTCTTTGATGTGGTCAGGAGTATTAAAATCCGGTTCTCCTACACTTAAGTTAATAACATCAACACCCTGTGCCTTGAGCTCGTTGCTCTTTTGCGACATGGCAAGCGTCGCCGACGGCGACAAGCTGTTCAAACGATCTGATAATTGATTCATTCTGTATCTATTTTATTGTTGTTGAGTGAAATTCGTTGCAAAATAAGCGATAATATTTGATATATGAAAACAAATTGGTAATTTACTTATTAAAATGTAAAGTATGCCCCATTCTTTCTTTCTTTGTTCTCAAGTATCGTTCATTATACGGGTTAGGAACTGTTTCAACAGGTACATTTTCTACTATCTCCAATCCGTATGCTTCCAAACCAACACGTTTCACCGGATTATTTGTCAAAAGTCTCATTTTGTGTACTCCCAGCTCACGAAGGATTTGTGCGCCTACTCCATAATCACGTTCGTCGGCAAGGTGTCCCAAACAAATATTCGCGTCAACAGTATCCATACCGTCTTCCTGCAACTTATATGCTTTCATCTTTTCCATCAGACCGATGCCGCGTCCTTCCTGATTGAGGTAAACCACCACGCCTTTTCCTTCTTTTTCGATCATTTCCATCGCTTTATGCAGCTGCTCGCCACAGTCACAACGTTGTGAGCCAAGGATATCTCCAGTAGCACAAGAGGAATGGACACGTACCAAGATAGGTTCGTCTTCACTCCATGTTCCTTTAAATATAGCCATGTGCTCCAATCCGTTTGATTTCTGGCGGAAAGGAATCAGACGGAACTTCCCGTGTTCGGTAGGCATGTTTACTTCCACTCCTTTTTCTACAATGGATTCCTGTTTCAGGCGATAAACGATCAGATCATGGATAGAAATCAGTTTCAGTCCGTGTTCGTCTGCCATCTGACGGAGTTCGGGCAAACGTGCCATTGTTCCGTCTTCACTCATGATTTCCATCAAGGCACCCGCCGGGTAAAGTCCTGCCAGACGAGCCATATCAATCGTAGCTTCTGTATGTCCGGCACGACGAAGTACTCCTTTTTCTTGCGCATACAACGGATTGATATGTCCGGGACGACCGAAAGTAGCCGGTGTAGAAGTCGGATCGGCCAACGCTTGAATAGTAGCGGCACGGTCGGAAGCGGAAACACCTGTTGTACAACCTTCCAGTTTGTCAATGGTAACCGTAAAAGGAGTTCCCAACACGGAAGTATTGTCACTTACCTGATGCGGTAAATCCAACTCCTTGCAACGAGACACTGTGACAGGTGCACAAAGTACGCCACGTGCATGTTTCAACATGAAATTTACTTTTTCGGGAGTTATCTTTTCAGCTGCAATAATCAAGTCGCCTTCGTTTTCGCGGTCTTCATCATCCACTACTATGACAAACTTGCCTTCTTTGAAGTCGGCAATCGCGTCTTCTATTCTATCCATTTTAATAGTCTCTTTCATAACACTTATTTATTGATTTTCTGTATGATGAATTGAATTTGTTCATTGTTCTTTATAATCCGTTCCATATCCTTAGCCAGACGAACACGGAACGCCCAGATACGGAAATAGAAAAATAAACCGATAGGGAAAATGACTCCGGCTACCAGATTCAACCAATATATATGGAACGGGCGCACATGAGCAGAAACGGAAATAACCGGATAATTGTTTAATGCACCGATCAAAGTGGCAGATTTCGTATTGGACATTTCTTCAACCAACGCTTCCAACTTTTCATTGATTGCCATCACCTCGTTATCATCCTCACTCGCCATCCACAACTTAAAGTAATTCGGTGCTTTTTCCAATCGTTTCCTGGCGGCATACGCTTTACACTCTGCCGATAGTTGTTCCAAATCACCAGTCAGACGTGCGTAATCAGGATCATGAATAATCACTTCTTTCTTAAATAAATGGCGTACACTACGAATTCCCACAATCTTTTTAAACCAGTTGATATAGGCGTCTGCATTAAGCACCACAGAGTCTTTATTCGATTTATAAGTAAGGAAGATTCCTAATGGGGCAAGAACCGCGCTACTCGTCCACATTCCCATCCAAACAATCCACTTACCATCGCGGGCCATTTTATATCCTGTATTATCAATGATATAGTAAATGATAAACACCAACACTGATACGATTACCGGCATTCCCAAACCTCCTTTACGGATAATACCCCCCAACGGAGCTCCGATAAAGAAGAACAGCAGACAAGAAAGTGAAATCGTTATCTTCTTATGCCATTCCGTCTTATGTTTTCGAATACTATAATCATTGTTCTCCATCGTGAATTTCTTGAACCCAAGATCGTTAGCCACGTTCTCCGCACGACTGACAGCAGAAGAAATCACCTTCTGTTTCTGCGTTAAAGAGGCTACTTCGTAAAGACTGTCTACATTATATTCATGAATATCCGCCTTTTCTATTTTGATCGTATCTTCCTTTGTCAATCCATAAGAAGGACGGAAGTTTCCTTCTGCCACTTCCCTGTAATACTGTCGCCCGATACTGTCGCCCACTACCGTCATTGAATCTATGGAACTCTGCAACTGTGCCATATCCTTAGCACTGGACTGCTTACCCATGATCTCACCGTCAACCATATTGAAATCGGAATTAAACTCAATAATGGTATGTTTTTCCCGGAATTCCTCGCGTCGATAAGGTACATTCTCCGATTTCATACTTTGGGCTTTCAGATTCTCAAATAAATCTCCGCTATACAAATGTAACCAAAGATGCTGTTTATCCGCGGTCATTTCCAAACGCCCGGAATCAGCATATATAATACGTGCTTTCTCAAAGCCATCTTTCATACTATAAATCAGCACATCATATAACATACCGGTCTTCCGGTTCTTTTTAGCTACCTTTAAATTATAGTCTTTGATTTCAGAATAGAAAACCCCTTCCGGAATATCCAACTCCGGAGATTTTTGTTTCATCGAAAGGATCAGGGTTCCCAGCTTAGCCTGGGCGATAGGACCTACTACATTTTGGAAATAGAATGAGACACCGACAAGCCCACAAACGAAGAAAGCAAGCGGACGCATGATTTTAAGGAGGGAAATACCTGCAGCTTTCATCGCAAGCAATTCATAACGCTCGCCAAAGTTACCGAAAGTAATCAAAGAAGCCAGTAACACCGCCAATGGCAACGATACTGGCACTAGTGTTAATGCGGAATAAAAGAAGAATTGAGCCATTACGCTCATCTCCAATCCCTTCCCGACCAATTCGTCTACATATCTCCACAGGAACTGCATCATGAATATGAACAGACAGATGAAGAATGTACCAATAAAGAGCATCAAAAAGCTCTTTACGATGAATATATCTAATTTCTTTATGCGTAGCATCTTAATAGGTTCGTGCAATTAGGATGCAAAATTAGCACAAAAAAAGGAGCATCGAAAATTTTTAGTTGAAAGTTAACTAAAAACCACAAGTTCTTCTTAATTTAGCTACTTGTGACTCCCACAATTCTTTCATATCATCCACTTCATCCGGCTCTGCGAAATCGGTAATTTCCAACACATAGTCACTAGTCAGCTCATTATAAGTCATCTTGATTTCAAAATAATCACGTTCGTTTTCATCATCCTGCCAACGGAAGCGGATAAAAGAGAAAGAGCGAATGGCAATAATCTCTGCTTTCCTCAGTTCTGTCTTCCCCCAATGGAACTCTACTATTTTATCGTCAGAAACAACTTTGTCGGCAAACCAGTCCTCCAACCCGGTCGGTGTACTAATAGCTCCCCAAAGAATATTTTTAGACGTTGCATTCAACAAATACTCCAAATGAATCTTTTCCTTTTTCATAGCAATTTCGAATTGTTTTTACGTGTGCCAAGATAAATACTTTTTTCTAAATACACCGCATAAATCAGACACTTTATTTAATTATTCTTTCATTATCGAGCCTCAAACTCCCTGTTTATAGGGAAAATCAGGACCCTTCTTAAAGAAAAAACACAAAAAAGTTATGAATTGTTTTGGAGATTATAAAAAATCATCTATCTTTGCACCCGCAATCGAGAAATGATGGCGGGATAGCTCAGCTGGTTAGAGCGCATGATTCATAATCATGAGGTCCCCGGTTCAATCCCGGGTCCCGCTACTAAGCCGAAAGGCTTGTAAATTAGGCAATTAGGAGGCTTCCACTCTTGGTTGTCTTTTTTTATTTTACCAACCTCGTGAAATCATAGCGAAATCACAAATTCCCTATACACTGAATAACATCCTATTCATACCTACCTAATAAAAAGCCAAAGGCTGTCCTATTACATGAATAGGATAGTTCTTTAAATCTTATTTGAGCTATAATATATTGGCATTTTAGCGACTTTCTCTATTTTGATGACACATCGTATCCCTCATATATAAAATGGTCTAAAATAAGAGAAGGGGGTAGTAATATAAAGGGGAGGGGGTAGATCAGGGCGTTCTAAATATAGCAGGTAAATTGCAAATTTTAATTTTTTGATTTTTTTATCTAAACTAAGATACACCCTCTACTACTAGCTTTGTTTCAAAGCTTTTAGTTATAATTATATCAGCCGACTCTTCCTATTCGGCTATAACCAGGAAGAGTCCGTTTCTTTAATTCGACTGAATAAGATGGCAATTATCTTTTATTCTTTTATTCTTCCATTCTTGTCTCATACTTTTTTTTATTTAGAAGTTTACTGTGATACTATTAAGTTATTCATACCCATAAAAACGCAACCACTCATTTGCGTGTTTAGTTACGTCTTTTAAATATTTCCTTCCTATGCTCAATATGTGTGTGTACTCTTCAAACTCTACAGGTTTGTTAGTTTCTTCATAAAAGGAAATATTATCTTTATTGTTATCAACAACAGCATATATTTCTTTCAATTTTAACGAATCACCTATTTTAATCCTATATTTAATTATATATATATCTAAATCTACTTTTTCTTTTTCCTGTGTTCTTGATATAAATTTTTCTATTTCACTTTTATAGCCATCAGCATTCATTGCTAAAGTCAGATTAGACACAAAGAAATCATTAAACTCTGGTGTTTCCCAACGAGATGAATCTACTTGCTTTTTATTTTTTATAATAGAATCTATTTTATCATCAAATGATTTTCCTACCAATAATCCATCTTCCAATTTTGCTATAATAGAATCTGAATTAACGTAAAAATCTCTTTTGATACTTACAATCTCTTTAACATCTTTCGGGGCATCAAAATTTGCTTGTATGTAGTTCTCAAACTCATTTTGGATCATATCCTCGGTTGTAGATTTGCAACTTGTTATTAATAATACTAGCATTAAATAATACGCTTTTGTTTTCATAACTATAATTTTATTGATTAATACAGCTCATTAGAGTTTACACAGAAAAGGAATAGGGTGCTGATTATCAACCCCCTAAAACCTTATTCTATTATAATGTTCAATAAATATAAAACATTCGACTTATATAAATATACACACCGACCTTATCAACGTATGTTGAATCTGAATTCTTAGTAATCAAAATCAAAACTAAGCACTTGGTTCGGTTTGTCTATTGTCACTCTCTCAAGAATTAATCTTCCTGCTAGTTCGGCAATTGAAGGTCTTGTTCTATTGGCTGATTTTACAAAAACAAAATAACTACCATATGGCAATTCTATCGAATATTTACCGGAACCATCAATTAGACTCATGTATGGTGCAATACTCTCATTGTCTACGTATTGTTTAAGACATTTAGAAGAAAGTTCTTTTAATTCTATTTCATTCTCCTTAGTAAAGCCCGTAAGCCTTCTTATGGCATCATCATCAAGACCGTCAGCCTCCTTTTTTAAAGAAAGATAGTTCATCATATTACTCGCTAATTTATCATACTTTTGCCACAGTGTTCTAATTACCACTTTTGCCTCATGTACTTCAATAATTCTAACCTCGGCACCGACATCTATTTTATAGCCTAAGTGATCATTATATTTATAACGCACAACACCCTGCAAATTACACTTTTGTGCATAAGTTGTTCCTAAAGTACTTACTATTAAAGTGATCAGTAAAACTATTCTTTTCATTTCTATGTGAATTTGTTGATTGAGTTTTATTTTATATAAAGATGTAACATCTATTTAGAAACTTTTTCTGCATGAATGGTATATTATATCCTTTTGGTAGCATTCACCAAAGTTGCACTGCGTTGATTTTCTAAATTTTATTATAACTTTTGGGTATATCAGAGAAAATACTCTAGTATGTTTTTTGTTAAGATAACAAATTATTTCCACGCTTGTAGCTATTATTTCTTAGTTAGTCCTGCAAATATTGTTAACACTCCCCAAATACATAAACAAATGATAAATGGTAATGATTGCATAAAATTCCTCCTTTCTTTAATTAATTGCCTTCTTCCATAGGTGGAATATTAAAGGAATTATCAATATCGTTGAAGTAGTAATATTTTCCTTTTTCAAAAGGGGTTTTATCTAAATCTATAGTAGAGGTTTGTTTATTTCGGGTTATACGAAGAAATTTCACATTTGCTCGCAACTCACAAAAGAAAGCATAATACAGACCATCTGCAGTTTTCAAATTGGTACTTTCTAATAAAGCTGTACCGCCACCACCTGAACAATATTCTACTTGTGTCTTATCACTTTTGTCAAACATCAACATAAAAGAATCATATTGTGCGTTTAATGTTATGTTTTCTGTGTTATTTGTTATAGTGATGTTTTCCTTAAAAGCAAGATATAGGGAATCTATGCAAGACATATAATAAACTGTAGAAGGATGAGAAGTGCCTGTTACTTCATATTCTCCGGTTAATAGTTTGAAGGAATGTTTTTTATTCCAATTTCCTTTGATTGTAGCAGTCGCTCCTGTTTCTTTGTTCGTAAATGTCAAATCAAAATTTTTAGGAGTTAATTGTTTAGTCTTAATGTACTTGTTGTAGAAATCTGTATAAGCCGTACCTCCCGCCCTAGTCATACTTCCCGACTCTGTAAAAGAGAAATCTAAAGATACCTCTTCATAACTTTTCTTTTTATAGTTAAACATAAAGTGAATAATCTTATCCAACCTCACGACTAAACATAAAAAGAGCGTGAGTTGTACATTATTTGCTTTAAGAGGTACTACCACATACCCACCAATACAAATAAGCACCACCCACGCTTAAGCGTAGGCGTTTTGTGTGCCTATTGTCCTTGTACTGGTTTGAAAAGTGGTAGTTTTCTTAAAGCAAGTCCAATAGCAAAACGCTATATTTCCATAAATAGTAATTCAACACGACTGTTGTATACGATGCAAAAATATGAAAAGTTTTTGATAAAAGAGTAAATGTCCTATATATTATTATATAACTAGTATATAATATATTATTAATATATAGAATAGATACACCCGCCTTCGCTCTCGGCTAATCATGATCTTTTTTCTTACCTAACAAATAATCATTAATATCTTTGTACTCCTGATAAAAATCATAAGTAATAACTTTACTCTGTCCTGCTATCATCAATAGTTCTATATGGCATTTTCTACCCGCTTCATCGTTATCTAAAAAGCTATGAATAACATCATATTGGTTTAAAATGTCTTTTGTCTGTTTTAAAGTAGTAACGCTATGTAGTATTACACAATCAGTTTTGGGAACTATTCTATGTCCTATCATCAGTAAACTTAGAAAATCAAAAATACCCTCAAAGATACAAAGTTCATTGCTGCGCTCCCCTTTGATGATCGAATATGCTTTGTTACCGATAACCATTTTAAAATGGTTGAGTCCAACTATTTCCCACCCTTCTAACACATTCTGCATTCCTAAACTATAATATTCTCTATTATTATTTACATAGTATATTTGTTTTAAGTATGTACCCACAATATTGTTACTTATTCCCCTGCTAATACAATATTGTATGAGGGATCCCGAAGAATATGGTATGGTTATGCTCTTTATCCTCGTTTCAGAATAAGACTGAATCGGAGAAGAATTTAGACTTTCCCGGTGAAAAGAAAAATCACCATTTTCTAAGATCTTACATGCCGTATAAAAATTGCATTGTTCTAGCTTCATTACTAAGTCTATAACTGAACCACCTTCACCGATTCCGTAGTCGTACCATAAATTTTTATCATAGTCAATTTTAAAACTAGGGTTGTGTTCATCCCTAAACGGAGATATGTATAGTCCATAACTATTTTTTCTTTTCATGGGTTTTTTATTAATATAGCTTTCAATACCGACATCTTTAGCTTTCATATTCCTATTAGTTAGTTTTTAAATATAAGAGGTTGTTAGGTTGTAGGTTGATTATCCGCCAAATTCCTTATTTATAATAGTTTAACGACAATACAATCTACAACCCTACAACCACAATGTTATTTATTCAAAAGCTTGTTTACAGCTTGTTGAGTAATACCTATAGCTTCTGCTAGTTTGGATTGATTCAGCTTCTCATATCTCTTGGATAGCTCTTTGAGAATATCAGCATTTGATAGTCGTGAGACTTCTGTTTCATTTAATAAATGTGTATTAACCCTTTCTGCCATTGCGGTAAAATAACGACAAATCTGAATGCAATACTCAACAGTCGAAACCTCAATAGTATTGGCGTACGTTTCTCCTGTCCTCACTTTTGCAATATAAACAACTAGGGATAAGCGAGCAAGTGCTATTTCCATTTTTGAATATACGGCACGTAAAAAGTTGTTTTCTGTTTGGTTTATCTTATCCGTTAGCTCATCGGAATATTTTATAAATACCTCTTTAGCCTCATCTGAAAAAGAGGTTTTAGTCTCCGGCATGATACACAAATCGTTTATAAAAGAATCATAACCTTCCAACAGTGTCTTATCCATCGTTTGATCCCTGTAATATGGTTTTGGAAAATCAGGTGGAAATACAAATAGAAAGCGTTGAATGAATCCATTATCTATCATTGTTTCATTTTTCAGGAACCTTTTCAGTGTATTAGGTTGGGTTGTGCCGATTACTGATAAAAACGGATCATTAATAATCGTAATGTTTTCTCCTTTACGGTTTACTCTTATACTGGTATTATTATATATTGATAGATAGTTTTCCACTTCTCCACTTTTTACATACCGCCCAAAGTCATTAAACCAACCGACCAACTCATCTCTACAAATAGTAATTCCATTACTTTCCCCAATAGTGCTTAATAAAGCCTCGGGAGTAGCGTCATTGTTTAGATAACATTCAAAGGTAGGTCGAGTAGAGTTTGTGGAGCTTTTTTTCTCCGTTTCTTGCCACTTTTCCAACTCTTTTCGATAAAGCGAATATTCATCATGCTCTTTTTTTTCTAATGGCTTAAAAGCAATCGATAAAGGAGTTGACTTTCCTACGCCACTTTTTGCAATTATAATGATCCATAATTGGGGGTAATTTATATATTTATCTATTAACTTCGCCTTCTTCTTAATTGCAGCGCACATTGCAGAGATTAAGCTAACAGCGAAAAGCTCTTGTGGTACTTGATACACCTCTGCTCCCTGTATCGTCATTTTTTGAATCAATGATGGTAATCCATAAATAGGAAATTCTAGTTCTTTATCATTGCTTGACTTGTTTTTGTCTTCTGCCAAATGTGACGCTTTGTTTTCTTGCAAAGAAGTTGTATTCAATGTATCTATGTTATTGCATGTTTCGCTAGAATTAACTATCTTTGTTTCAATATTAATAGGCTTTTCTGTCTGGAGAATTTCCCCTGCGCCTGTTTGCGGAGACGCAGGGGGATTTTTCTTTTGCTTCATACCGCTGTACCTCCTTTCCCTAGCTTTTCTAAATCTTCCAATAACTCTTCTTTGTAAAAGAAGAAATTACCCTTAATACTATAGAATCTGATTCTTTCCTCATCTCGGAGTTTCATTAGGGTGTTAACACCTACGCCTACAGCCTTACTTGCATTACGAAATCCCTTCAACTTTGTTTTAGAGGGTTGAGGCTTCTGAATAACCAACTTTTCTACTGCATTGTTTACCGCATCATTTACAAGTGCGTACAGTCCCTCCCTTGAGATTTGAACCATGATTCCTGTTTCTGTACCTATTGCTTGAATAGGATTTTTTTTCATTAATAATTCTTTTACCATAATTCTTTTGTTTTTAAATTATGGCTGCAAGAACGGAATAACCACCGGACACCATCGGGCACGCCCTATAAATCCCTTTATTTTTCTTCTAATTTCTCTTTTAAATAATTGATCGTCTTTTTTTTCATTGCATTTCCAATATTAGTAGATTGCAATGGTTTATTCAGTTTTAGACCGATATAATCTGCAATTTGCTCATAAAGAGTCCGTAAAGGAAGAGGAGGTAATATACCTCTATCAATGCAACCTTCAACAAAACCTCTAAGTAAACTTAGTCTTCTACCTGTTAAAATACTTTTATTACCTACTGTTATTTGCAAATCTTCTAACGCATTCAATATTAGTTCTTTTTTCGGATACGAATTAAACAAGAACACTAGCTTATTCTTATTTTCATTTTCTTCTTTCTGAATCTTATCGCTCAATTCTTTTTTATAATATTTCAACTTATCAATAACTAATAGCAGCTGAATAAATAAATAAAAGTCGTCATTATCATCAACCCATTTAGCCAAAATATTCACATCGTTTATTCCTGGTTTGCCAAAATCAGCCCAATCATCTCCAAAATCTACCATAGAAATAATCTTATTCTCGATTGACTTTATTTTATCTGAAAAAGTTTTTATTCTCTCTTCATCGGAGCTTTCATTCATACATATCGCTCTAGTTTTTTGTATGCTCATATTTACGTTTATGTCATATTTATAATGACTTATAAACATCGAAACCTTATCTGGATTTTGTTTAGCCTCTAAACAAAAATTATAATAAAAATACTTTAATTCGGATATATATTGTCTTTCTTCCTCTTCTTCACTAGGATAGAGATCATCATAATCTATTTCCTTAGATAATCGTTCATTATATTCATTGATTGCAATTTCACGTATTTCTTCCAACAAATCTATATCACAATCCTCCAATTCTTCAAATTTTTTATTATCTGCTAAAAATTTCAATCGCAGTTTCTCGTATTTCTTATCTTCAAGCATAACTACACCTCCCCATTCATTAATTCTACAAACATTGATAATAACTCATTCTTTGACATTTTTTTAAGTTCATCACGGATATTATTTTTCGGCAGCATTTCTATATCTTCTCTTTTTTCTTCCAATAAAAACGAATTAAACTGCATCATCTTCTCATGAGGAAACTCACTAATATAAAGCGCTGTCACATTTTTACTTGTACTATGTCCCATTGCTTGTGATATATATCTTTCCGGTACCCCCGCATGAGTTAAATTCGTTGCAAAAGAATGTCTTGCCCACGTCATACTCGGTCGTTGAGGCATTTCAAGCAACTTACAAACAACCTCTAATCTATCTTTGATATTACTATTCTCTTGAGCAATTCGCTTTCGTATCAGTCCTTCATCTACTATATCTTCTAAAATATAATCAAACACCCTGCCACCAAGTTTCTCTTCACTACCATATTTTTCTACAATAGCTTGTAATTCCGGTATAATAGGAACTATCACCTCGCTTTGATTATCTGATTTATCTTTAGTTTTAGTTCGTAAAAAACGGAAGCATGATTTACCAGTAGAAAAATAATAATCATTATATTCTAAGCGAGCTAAATCTGCCAAATTCATACCATTTCCCAAATAGGCAGCCAAAAATGTGGCAACACTGCGAAGTACTGCAAGTTTATAACCCGTCTTCCAATGCATAGGAACATCTTGCTCCAAAAAATTATATAATCGCATTATGTCAGACACAGATAAGTATTCTTCCTTTCTTGTAGCACCTTTCTTTATTTCTATCTTACCTTTACCAAAAGGATATTTTTTTACATCGACTAAATTTCTTCTAATTGCTTCATTTATAACAACACGACAAGCACGCATATAAATACCAATGGTAGTGCGAGAATAAAACTTCTCCATTTCCTTTTCCCATAAATCTATAATTTCCTCATTAACATCCTTAAAAGCAATATCACCAACCAACTTTTCAAAACACTTGGCTGCTATTCTATAACTTTCTGCTGTACCTAATTTCTTCGACGAAGCAACTTCCTCCCATAGAGCTAACAAAGATTCTCCCCCTGATTTACCCTTCATATTTTTTTGTAAAGCATCCAAAGAAAAAGCATTTTGTTCACGTAGCTTATTTATCTCTTTAATTGTTCTATCAAACTCAATTAATTGCCCTTCCTTTACCTTCCAAACACTCTTACTTTCGTTTGTCACTCCACGACCTGTAGAGGCTATTAATTTGTCCCAACACTGTAAAGTCACGATCAATCCCGTACGAATATAGATAGTTTTTCTATTTTGATTGACACGCACACATACATTAAATTTATCCCCTTTTCGTCTCGTGTCTAATGTTAAAGTTACTGTTATATTCAGCAACCGCTCTTGCTTTAAATAACCTATTCCTTGTTTCCTCATACCGATGTTTTTTATTTCGTTTATACGCTACGTGAAATCAATTCGTGAAATCATAGTGAAATCACGATTGAAAGACATTACAAAAATACAAAAAACAAAATAAAACACAAATACTGATATTCAAATAGTTACATTCACAAACAAGATTTATTAAAAACAAAAAAAATCAAGAAAAAACATTTCTATGTGATTCATAATCATGAGGTCCCCGGTTCAATCCCGGGTCCCGCTACTTGATAAGAATAAGGCATTTGAGAGGCTTCCACTCTTGGGTGCCTTTTTCTTTTTTAGCTCCGGTTTGCGCTATGGTTTGCGCCAGCGTCAAATTCAATGTAACATGGTTCAACAAATTTTATCTCTACAAAGATACTATTTTACTTTCAAATTTTAATTGAAAAGATTAATAATACAATTGCACGACATTGCTATTCTATAAAAAAACTGCAAATGAATTTCTTCAAATGCTGCCTTCTATTCTACTTTCTAACTAACAAAGTTGATGAAAGTCAAACAAAATCATCTTTAATCCAACTCTCTACAATTGCAAATTTTGACATCTAAGCTCCATATTTCAAATAAATTATAGTCATATATCCTCCTCATATATATTAAAAAAACGCCATCCTTCCTGTATCTTATATCTATTACTAAATCCTTTTGGCACATATAGATTCATACTTCGTTTATTACTTCCATGCCAATGTTTTTCTAAAACTGAAGGAGGATTCTTGCTTTTACAATATATTGTATGCAAATTTAAACTTTCTTTAAATGCATTATGTTGAATTGAAGCCACATTTTCAGATAAAGTTATTTCTTCGAGATTAGCACAATGCCCAAAAGCACTATGCCCAATGTAAGTTATATTATCACCGATATAAAGCTTTACCAATCCAGAGCAACTATCAAAACTATAGTTTCCTATATACCTTAAACTTTTGGGAAATACTAAAAATGACAATCCTGTACAACCATAAAAAGCATTATCCCCAATTTCCGACAGTCTACTAGGCAGTACAATAAAAGAAATATTGGAACAATATTCAAAATCTCCATAATCAATAACCTGTAGATTTTGTCCTAATTGTACAAATTTTAAGTTTTTACATTTACTAAATGTAAATTTACCTAAATCCTCTAATCCATCACCAACAACAGCAGTAGTCAAATTTGGAGAATCTGCAAAAACACTATGCCCTATCGTTCTCACTGTATCAGGTATCGTTACAGTAGCCAAGCCCGTACAATGAAAAGCAAAACTTTCTATCGAATCTACAGTTTTAGGAAAGCTGATTGATTGTAGTTTTTTACAACATTCAAATGCCGCTCTTCCAATAATTCTAATAGATTCAGGCAGTACAACAGAAACTATATTCATGCTTTTAAATGCAGCCTCTGGAATCGAACCAAATTGTTTAGACTTCGCATCAAAGATTATGGTATTCCTTAGATTGATAAAAACCAAGTTCTCCATTTTTCTAATAATATCAAAATCTTCAAAACAAAGTATTCCCTCTATTTTTAAATTATGAATTATCGGAAATATATCTGATTTTATATATTTAGTTAGTTTATTTGTAGGTATACTCCATTCCAAATTTACATAAACAATAAAACCATCTATATCCCAATTCTGCTCTATCAAGTCTCTGGTTTCTTTTTCATTTGTGGCAAAGCCGAATATACCTTCATAGCCATCTCTATCGTATCTAATCAATTCGTTTTGAATTAGACCTAGACTTTGTTGTGATGGGACTATCCCATTATTTTTTAAATAGTTTAAGGCAGAAGAGATTACCTCTCTCCTACCTTCAACTGAATCTGGTTCTAAATTGTCCGGAAAGTTTTCGATAGCTGCATCATAAGCAGCACCGATTTCCACTAATTCGGAAATAGCTCTATACCTCATATCTTTCTATTTATCTAAAAACAATATTACCAATTTTTTATTATATTGTAGCATTAAAACATACTCGCAAATATACATTCAATTCTAAAATATACCATTCTTCTATTATGTTTATTGGCATTACTAGCCCTATTTTATCATTTATATAAAATTGATAACAAAGAAATATTATAGGTTAATAGAAAAGTTTGCTGTTTATATTTAAAACAGCAAATGAATTTCTTCAAATGCTGTTCTTTTCGACTTTAGATATTTATTCTCCAATTATATTTGCTTCTCTCCACCCTACTGCTTGTTTATAAGTATTTATTGCACTCAAAGGAACATATACATTATACATATTTGTTAACGGATAATGTTGTGCATAATCCAGATAAGGCGGAGTTTCACTTTTACAATGAATGTTCTTTGCTCCATAAATGGCACATGCACCAATCCGTTCTACACCAACAGGTATTGTCAGAGTTTCTAATGGGTAAAACTCCCAATCTGGAAAAGGGGGCAAAAGGAAATTCGCAACAGGATAAAAGGCATAAGCAGATATATTTGTTACCCCATTTGGAATTATATAGCTGCTTCCTTGCCCATTCGGTTTATATTCTTTTATTGCTGCCATTGGATAGGCAATCAGAGATGTTTGCTCTTTATTAAATAAAACATTATCCTTTGTAGAATAGCGTGGATTAGTAGCAGAAACAATAAATTCTTTCACATAAGTACCAAATATAGTAGGCTCTTGAATTTCAGTAACATTATTCAAATTCAAAGTAGATAGATTCAAGCTAAATTTAACAGAATCACTAATTTTGGTTACACTACTAGGAACAATGTAGTTTGAACTAATCTTATCAATTGGATATGCTATTAATTCTGTTTTATTTTTATTGAATAATACTCCATCTAAAGACAAATAATTGGCGTTATTGTTTGTAACAATATATTCTTTTAAATGTGTTCCAACATTTGAAAATTTCATTTGCGAAACTTTGTCTCCTATGGTAATTGATGTTAAATAAGCATTATCAAAAGCATTGTCTTCAACAGTTATTACACTATTAGGAATTATATAACTTTGGTTTGGTCTAGCCTTTGGATATATTATCAATATGGACTTATCTTTATTGAAAAGCACTCCACCCAAAGAAGAATAATTAGAATTATCCTCTGAAACGACAAATTCAACGAGTTTATCACATCCCCAAAAAGCACTTATTTCCATTTTTGAAACGGAAGCAAGGTCAATTCTCACAAGATTATTACATTGCCAAAATACATAATCACCAATTTCGTTAACACTATTGGGCATATTAATTTCTGTTAACCCTGTACAAGCATAAAAAGCGTAATTTCCAATAATAGCTGTTTTATTTCCTATAGCGATAGAGGTTAAAGTCGCATTCTCTTCCGCTATTGAATGAGATTCAGTATTTACTATCTCATTAAAGATATAACTCCCAATTTCTATCACACTATTAGGTAGTATGACACTGGTTAATTTATCACAGTTACTAAACATATACGAACCTACAACATCCCTTTTTGAGTAAAAGATTCCTGTATTAATATAATATGGATTTCCACCTGCAACTATATTAGCGTCTTTGAGATTAAGTTTAGATAAATGTCCCTTCGTTTCGTCCCCATTAACATCTGCACCTGCCATTTCACGGATTAATGCAATATCATCCCCATTAATATCTCCCGTAACAGTTAAATCCGTAATATTAAACCTAACATCATCACCAATCAGACTTGACAATGAACCTGCCTTTTTTACATCAACCTTAGCAACAGTTCCAATAACTGTTCCATTACCACCTTCATTACCAACATTAATACTTTCTTCCTTATCATCCCCACACGCAGTTCCTAATAATGCAATGATAATGACAAAGGAGATATTTTTTAAAGAGCACAATATTCTTTCTTTCATAAATTCTTTATTGCCTAAAAATCAAATACAAATGCTAGCCTAATAAGACTAGCACTATACTGTTAATCCCAATTATTGTTTTGTGTATGTTATTACCTCTCCTTCACCTTCTTCATCCATATCATCAACTAAAACTAATTTAGAGCCTGTCAGTTCTCTAACGTGCATTGAATAAACATCACTCTCTCCGTCGCTATCTTCTTCCCATATCCAAGTAAAGACCTTACTATTTTCGTCATAGGTATATCTAAAATTTTCTACTCCGTCTTTATCTAATTGCCCATTAGTATAGATTGCACTTGAACCTGTACCGTCTGAATTAATAGTCATTACGTCCTTATATTCCACAGAGTTTCTATTCTCTATACTTACCCAAGTACCTACTAACGGATTTTCATCATCGTCATCGCTACAAGAAGTAAAACCTGCACATAAAGCAATAACCAATAAAGTCGCAAAAAATCTAAATGTCTTCATATTCTGTAAATAATCTTTTCGTTAATAATTTAATTTGTAGTATAAGCTGCTCAAAAATTGAGTTGGCTACTTAAAAGATAGTAGCAAAAATTGTTTCTTAATGTCTGATTCGTAGTTATATATCGTTTTATCTACCCTGTTCCCTTTGGATATATTACACAATGAGAAAAGCGTGGGAACTATTGAATATTATCGTACTGTGGCTCTGGACTGCCCTAACACAAATAACAAACAATAGCCCACGCCAAACGATATATAGACTATCCAATATAAGATAGGTATATAACATTGACGTGAGCGTTCTTGCCTATTATCTTTGTGTTATGAAATTGTCCAGATTCCAGTACAAGATAATATCTTAAACGCTCTTCGTTAACTAATATGTCCTTTCAGTCCCAACACATTAGGTATCTGAAATTGCCACAAAGTTACGAAAAGCGTTTGTAATAGCAAGAACTATTGTTTATTAAAAGTTGAGGGTTATTTCTGCTTTATAAATCTATGGTAGTGGAAAAATTCAAGACTACCCATATAAAAACTAAATCTCTGAATTTTTCCACCCCACCGATATTTTATGATTATGGCTTTATAAATTGATTTTTGATCCGTTGAACGGTGGAAATACCAATACTTTGTAGCTTAGCTATATTTCTAATTGAATAGCCTTTCTTTAGTAAAGATATGACTTCTTTATATTCCTCTTTCTTCTTATCATCCGTTTTGGTTGAACCTGTCTTTCTGCCAAGTTTACCACCTTTGGCAATATAATTTGCCCTACCACTATTCAAACGGTATTGGATATTGCTTCTTTCGATATTTGCCATTTCTGCAAGTACTGTCACCATGATAGACGCTATTGGATTAACTTCCCCATTTGGTTGCAAAGTATATAAGCCCAAGTTCTGTATGTAAACCGATACTTTCGATTCATGCAATATATCCAAAGAACGAAGAACCTGTAATGTACTTCTTCCTAGTCTTGACAATTCAGACAAAAGTAGGATATCCACAGATTCACGTTTACAGTATTCCAAACATTCTCCTAAAATCTGTCTTTCCTCTATTTTCTTTGCACCTGAAATATGCTCCTGGAATGTGTTTACTATTTCTATATCCTGTGAGATAGCATATTTCTTTAAATCCTCTATTTGTCTGCTCGTGTCCTGTCTGTCATTACTTGACGAAACACGAGCGTATATTACGGCTGTTTTCATTTTATTCTTTGATTAAATTGATAATACGAAAAAATGTGTTCAAATCACCTTTGCAGGTTTATTTGAACACATTCCTGTTTTGAACACAATAAATAGTTAGTGACGTTTATCCGCTTCCTCATCATCCCATAAGCCAACTATAAAGAACAAGCAAGATTAACGGAACACAATCCTTATTCATAGCTGTACCCAAAAGCAATTTAAATCCGAAATCGGTATATGGATTTACGTATTTATCCTGAATTCCTTCTGTTCTTAATAGTCGTTTAAAAATCAAGTTGTGGAAATGCCCTAATAAACTTTCCGCCCAGTTATGTATAAAAAAAAACAATAATCAGGTGAAAGTCAAACGGAAAGGGATCTTTTAACAGAAGAATAAAAAATACAGATAGCCTCTTGTTGTATTATATAAAAAATGTAATATTAATTGTCCGTTAAGATGTTATTTAACGTAGGTCCGATATAAATGCATGTATAATCTGAAAACTGCAACATACCCGAAGTGATACAATAATAATTTGCATGATGAATCTCTCATTTTTTCTGGGGTTGTTTTCTTCTGCGGATGATATCTACAATGTGTTCATTTTCAATAATAATCATTCCATGCTTGTCATTAGTAATACCTGTTTCCAAGCGGTATGTATAAGTCGGGACTTTCTCCTTCATTATAGTAGGTAAGTAGGAGAATGATACATTATTACATGATTTTGCCAAATCCTGTCCGACTTCTATGATATGTGTTGATATCATAAACGAACAAGTGCGTCTTTTTGCCAATGCGGCGGTCACGGCCAAAGTGGCATCATAGGCGTCTTTCACATTCGTTCCTTTGAACAATTCGTCGAAAATAACAACTAACCGTTTGGAAAGGCTCACTTCTATTGCCACTTTCTTTACCCTTAATACTTCTGCATAAAAATGACTGTATCCCATATTTATATTGTCCGGTACATTGATAGAGGTGTACATCCCGTCCTGCACTGTGAATTGCATGTTTTTTGCCGCTATGGGAAATCCCATGTGAGCCATATAAACCGCTATTCCGAAAGATTTCATTAAGGTCGATTTTCCGGCCATATTCGCTCCCGTCAGGAAAAATATGTTTTTGTTTCTCGTTATTTCCAAGTCGTTGGATATTGCTCCCGGTATGTGAGGATGGAATAATCCGCAAATGCTCACAGATACTTCATGATCAGCGTAAGCTGTTGCAAAACAGAATTTCCGTTCTTTAGCTACTCTACCCACCACGATAGCCACATCCAATTCATAAAACAGCTCCAATAACTTTAACAAAGAATCGTTCAGAGAGTATGACAATGCTTTGTCGAGGATAAATAAATCTTTCAAATTCATATTCTCACTGGCATCTACCGATAGCAACCGGCGCATTTGACCGTTCCGCAGCAGGGTTATCCCATACGTTACACGTTCCTCTAAAGAAGTTCCTTTCAGCACTTCGGGTAATGTTTCCAGATATGTCGACGCTTTTTTCAAAAAAGCAAGTGTGATGCTCACTTGTTCCTGCCAGATATGTAGGCGCGGATCGTTACTGAGCAACTTCATAGCTTCTAATTTACAAAGGCGAAAGAATGAATTTACCCAATGTCCTCCACCATTGGAGCCAGTAAGGTATTGCTCTACAATCTCAAAATTCTCATGATTTTCCGGAAACGTTGACGTATGGTCGCTAAAGCATTTGAAGACTGCACTTCGTTTATTTATTTCTTCTGCATTCGTTAACGGATGATTAAACATTTGTTCCAGCAACAATTCGCCGCCATGAGTAGTCGTATCGCAAAAAAGGCTATAAATCGAATTGTTTTTATATTTCCCCAGAATGTTTAAGTCATTCAAGGTTTGCTTGTCTATTTCAAAATTCTTATTCATCTTCTTTGCCGTTTATAATATCAATGATTTTCTCGTTATTAATAATTATCATTCCATGACGATCGTTTGTAATACCTTCTGTGAGATGGTAAGTGTATACAGGTTTATTACCGTCCATTGAAGTGGGCAGGTAAACAAAGCGAATGTTGTTGCAGCGCTCTTTCAATGTGGTTCCTACCTCAATGATATGGGTGGAAATGATGAAAGTGCAATCCGATACTTCAGCAAAAGCTTCTGTCACAGCTAATGTTGCGTCATAAGCGTCTTTTACGTTTGTTCCTCGAAATAACTCGTCAAAAACAATAAACAGTCTTGCTCCTTGCTCCATTTGTTGCGCTACCTTTTTCAGACGCAGCACCTCTGAATAGAAATGACTGTATCCCATGTTCAGATTATCCGGCAGGTTGATTGTCGTAAACATGCCGTCATATACAGAGAACTCCATTGATTCCGCAGGAACGGGAAAACCGACATGAGCAAGATATACCGCAATAGAAACGGACTTCATGAATGTTGATTTTCCGGCCATATTAGCACCGGTCAGAAATATTATGCTACTGTCCTTATCTACATAAAGAGTGTTGCCTACCGGATGGGACAGAAAAGGATGGAACACACCCTTCAAACTCAGAATATTACGTTCGGAAGGGTAAACTTGCGGATAAGTGAACTTTCGCTCGCCTGCAATCTGTGCCACTGTGGTATAGACATCTATTAAATAGACATAATATAACATCTTACGGATGCGTCCACCTTCTTCAAATCGCAAAATTTTGTCATAACTCACAGCCTTTTCATAACTAATCTTCTTCTTTCCTTTCTCATCCGGATACCAACTCCATTTTTCGTTTTGTAACAATTGACGCAATGTTGTATGTATCTCTGCTATATTTGTATACGTTTCGTCTTCAGGAGCCCTCAAAAAGTCGTCCAATGTATTGAATAGTTCCAGGCATCCCATGATTCCGCCATGTATCCATGAATATTCAGCATCTGTGGTAATGAAGCTTTTCACTTTGCGTTCCAGTGTATTGTCTTGCATCATCAATTGGCTTCTGCTGTCCGTGTTGTCAAGATAAAACTCAACAGCATCAAATATGCTGCTGCGGAACGGAAAAACTGTCTTATGCTCTCCGTAGTAACGAATCATATTCACTCGTTTCTGTATTGTTTTCACTTCAGCAAGTGGATATAGGAACATTTCCTCCAATAATTTCGCACCTCCCCGAGTCTTCACCCGATTGAATATCTCATATATTGTTTTTGTCCGTCCTGTCCCGAAAACGGCCAAATCATTCAATGTCTGCGTATCTATCTGAAAAACCATAAGTAATTAAATTCAAATGTTATTTTACCTTCCTCGTCTTCTCAGCCAAATAATGATGGAAATAATCAGAAGTATTCCCGGTAAAACCCATGTCAGAAGTAGCTTCCATGTTCCGATCTGGTGTTCGTTCAGATAAATTTCATTATCAGGGACAGCCGGGCGACGGACATCAATGGGCACTTCATTGTCCGACATCCAATAGAATCCTCCCATGAGGACAGAATAGTTGGATGAGGAAATTCCTTTACGGGTCATGCTTAATTCTCCATTACTGAAGCAATCGGCATCGCCCAATATCATTATTTTTTGTTCTTTGTCTTTTACTTTACGTGAAAGGGCCAATGCCGTTGCATGTGATTTCCGTACTTCTCCCTTATTTGCAGACAGCACAGGTTGTTCATCTACGAAGTTGGTTGTTTCCACCTCGTTCCATGCCAACGAGTCGGTTACAAACAAAGGAACAACTGTATATCCTTTGTCTTCGGTATATTCCAGTCCGGCAACACCGGGCATGACAAGGCTTCTTCCACTCTTTTTCATTTCGGAAAAATAGAAGTTCAGGTCTGTCGCTTCTTGGGTTGGATTGGCTACTATCAGGTCAGCCAGGAAATTCTCTGTCGGATTCACCAGAATTCCTTGAGATAATTTAACGCCGAGTTTATCCAATAACACGCTTGTAGCCATCGAACGGCTTGGTTCACATGTAATTAATAGATTTCCACCACGAGCTATATAATGATCCAAACGTTGTTCTTCCGCTTCCGTAAGAGGCTCTTTCATTTCGGCAATGACCATGATGTTTATATCATTAGGTATTTCATTGTCCAAGCTCACATTCGTTACGTCAAAACCTTGATTTATCAATGCATAACGGAATTTCTTATCTAAGGCAAAAGTACTGTAAGCTCTGTCCCCCACAAGGTTTATGTCTCTTTCGCCATGTCCGGTAAGGAAGCCTACGCTAGGCAGTTGCATTGCGATACGCTTAAACGCTGCAGTGATTTCAGATTCTCCCGGAAGGTGTTGCATATCATCAAATACACGCAAGAATGTTTTTTGCCCGTTCTCTCGTTCAAGTACGCGAACAAAAAGATTGCCTTCACCGGACAAATCAATTTGTTTACGGATTTGTGCCGGTGTCAAGAATAGGGTAGAATCCATGTTGTGAATGCGCATGATCTCTTTGGCGCGTTGCTCCGTATTCATGTTGGGGAAACGGTTGTTTTGCGATACGCTTTGGATGGTGTCATAATAGTATATGTATTCTAATTTTATATCCGGTTTGAAACGGACATACTGCCTGAAACGTTCCTGGTCGGTTTTAACCCGCGAAGGAGCCGCCGTCCATATATCCCGCTCATCTAGTGCGTTGAGATAACTTTTTATGGTCAACCCGCCATCCAGACGGCTGATGACATCCTGACTGTTGGGAGTCAAAGTATTTATTTTGGTGGCAGTGGAATCGTAATAACCCATTAACATAGGACGTGAAGATAAATATCCTAAAAAACAAGCTAGCAAGATGACTCCTGTATATTTGCCCAAAGTCAGTAACCATGGACTTTTCTGGCGGCATGCCTGTAGGCGTATGATGGCTAAAGTCAAGAACATGGTTATTACGATGATGAAGTAGAGAAGATCTTCACTGCATATCAACCCACGCACAAATTCGGTTGCGCGTCCTGAAATAGATAACCAATAAGTTATGTCGCGTACAAATTCAATATCCTGCCACATGTCTTTTACATAGTTCAGTGCACCCAGCATGGCCAACGTCAGCATGGCTGCCACTACCTGATATGAAGTCAGACTCGACATAAAAAGACCTACTGCGGCATAGGCGCAAATTAGAAGGTAGATACCCAACAAACCAGCAAAAACTTGTGGAAAATCAAAATCTTTTATCGAAAATGCGCCGAAAATCACAAATATGAGCACTAATGCAATCAATACCAGTCCATAAATCATCATAGACAAGAACTTTCCTAAAATGATTTGTATGTTTGTAACAGGCGATGAGTATAGCAATTTGATGGAACCGCTGCCAAATTCACGGCTCATCAACCCCATTGTTAACAAAGGAATATAAAGGAATAAGTACCCTTGAATAGCTGGAAATACGCCACCCCATGGATTAGCGAATGTATTTGCTGTAACAGCAGTCACTTCGTATCCCAACGATTGATTGCGTACCAACCCATCTATCATATTTGTAAAAGTCATGCCTGTCTGAAATATGAATATGACTATGACAAGCCAGGCCACAGGTGAATAGAACAGAGTTTGCAGCTCTGTTTTTGCTATTTTATATATCGTTCTCATGAATTTTTTGGATAATGATTTATTTCTTGGATAATTTAGCGAATATGTCATTTAGTGAACTTTTTTCTAAATAGATTTCGTTCAAGCGCCAACCTCGTGTGGAACTGATTTCTACTACCTTTTCCAGCATTTCTTGGGCATTGGTAAAATGAAGGCGGAATTTTGTTCCACCCAACTCTTCCACTTTGACAAGTCCCGGTATGGCAGAAAGCTCTTCTGTTGAAGGTCTTGCCAATAACGATACGCATACGGAACTTGGCGTAATGTAATTATCAAATTCGTCCACAGTTCCGACAAACACCAGTTTGCCTTGCTCGATCATACGGATGTGTTTGCAGGTGGCCTGCACTTCCGAAAGAATATGTGTGGAAAGCACAACGGTACGTTCTTCTGCTATTTCTTTTATCAAATGGCGAATTTCCAGAATTTGATTCGGATCCAATCCGTTGGTGGGCTCGTCCAATACTACAAAGTCCGGTTTATGGATAATAGCTTGTGCAATGCCCACTCTTTGCTGGTATCCTCCGGATAAATTGCGAATCAGTCGTTTTTGGAAATGAGAGATTCCGCATTTCCCCATTACCTCTACTACGGCCGCGCGAACCTGTTTAGCAGGAATTTGGCGAAGGCTGGCACTGTATTCAAGATATTCTTCTACAGTTAAATCAATGTGCAAAGGCGGTTGTTGTGGTAAGAAGCCAATATGCCGTTTGGCTTCCACCGGGTTTTCACGAGTGTTGATTCCTTTGATAAAAACATTACCTTGAGTAGGTTTCAAGACACCGCACATGATGTTCATTGTAGTTGACTTGCCGGCTCCGTTAGAGCCGAGCAAACCATAAACACCATTTTTAAGGATCTCAAAATTGATGTCTCTGATTGCCCATTGCACGCTATAGCGATGAGATAAATTTTCGACTTTAACAATAACTTCTTCCATTTTATATTTGTCTATTTTATATATTCTAGTCAGGCTGATTTTTTATTAACCTGTTACTTGCAAACGGTGTCGCCCACCTTTTGGATATCGAAACTATAAGTTTCCGAAATATAATTCCTCAATATATCATATTTCTGTTTTACTAAAGGATATTCCAAATCGGATATCCATTCTTCTGATGTCCGCCCTGCCATACTGCCGAGATAAGCTTTCAGATCATTCATTTTATCCAATGACTTAGCTACCCACCATTCATGACCTGAAAGGATAGCCCATTCTTTGCCGTTATTAGCCACAAATCCCCGGGTTCTTGGATAATCAGGAGAATTGGGGTCGCTATTTCCATTTTTTGAATAGTCGCTCAATGTAAAGAAACCATTAGGTATCTCTAACTTATCCGCCCATTTATTCCATAAAGCTTGTTGTATGCTGCGTTTGAAAGTCATCTTGTCTTCCGCAGACATCTCTTTCAAAGCGGCGGAACAGTGGCTGATTGCTATTTGCCCCTGCGACACCCATACGTCTACAGGTTTGGCAGAAGAGCCCTCAAAAAGTTCTTTAGTCAGGAATATTTTGTAAGGCATATATTTTTTATGAAAATCTGCCGGATAAAGCGAAACCCAAGTATCCTCCAACAAATCCAGCATTTCGCCTGCATACTGTGGGTCGGCTTTCGTAAATGTATAATTGCTTGATGAACCTTCCATCTGGCTCCAGTTGAAATCGGTTTCTGTAAATTCGTACAGGACATAAGTTCCGTATTGGTTGTAGAAATCAACGATGCGGTTGTCGGCCGGAGACTTGCCTTGCGGCAAAACATAGTCAGGTTCAAGCGGCTCTATCTTTCCTAAATCATCTTCTTTAGAGCATGACAATAGAGATATGCTCAGTAATAAGGTGAAGTATATATTTTTTCTGTTCATTATATCTGTTTATTTAGGTTTATTTTTATTCATTGCCTTTGCGTGCTGGCTCATAAGCCGATGCATTCTGCTTCAAGCTGTTGTTATTGTTCATTACGATTGTAGAAAGAGGTATCGTGTAGAGCGGATCTTTTTCTTTCAGTGTGAAAGTCAACCAGACATCTTCCTTTTTGGCTTTATATCTATGGGTAATGCTTGGCATTCCGTAGCGGCGCAAGTCAAACCAGCGCTGTTCGTCAAAACAGAGTTCCAGCCTGCGTTCAACTCTGATTTCATCCAACAAGTTGGATATATCCGTGATGTCTTCATATCCCACAATACGGTATCGGCGTAATGTGTTCAAGTCCGCCAATGCTTTGTCTGTTTTACCTTCCATTTGTGCGTATGCTTCTGCACGGTTCAGGTAGGCTTCGGAAATGCGCAAGGTGTTTGTCGGTCCGGAAACCCCTTCGGAATAATCGGGATTTTTTTTAGACGTAGTAGTTCCTGTAAAACCGCCAATACTAAACCAGAATTTTTTCCGGCAATCATTGTCATCATAAAGGTCAAGCAATGTTTGTGAAGGACGATATCCTGTTTTTAATTGCCCTCTGCCATAGCGCCATTCCACTTCCGAATGTTTGTAGGTGGCTATGGTGAGACTGGTCATTGTTGTATAGTTGGTCAAGCCTTCCGCTGTTTCAATAGCCCTGCTTGCTGCTTTGGCTGCATCTTCCCACTGTTCCATATATAAGTAAACGCGTGACAGCATGATATAAGCGGAAGTCAAATTGAACCGGAAATTCTTTCCGCGTTTCGGATGTCTCTCAAACAATTCTGCAGAAACTTTCAAGTCATTTACAATCTGTTTATATACTTCTTCCACCGTGTTTCGTTCAATTCCATTTTCAGTCAGTCCTGCCGTTAACTTCAAAGGTACGCCTAACGCCTGTCGGTTGGAATGATAGGGCTCTCCATACAGGTTGACTAACAGGAAATAATAGAACCCACGCAACCCGTAAGCCTCACCTTTCACATAATCTCTCTCTATGTCAGATCCGGTAGCATCATCAATGCCGTCCAAGGTGGCATTCACACCTTTCAGTTGGCTGTAAATGTCGATGTATATATCGGTTAATTTAAACCACCTTTCCCACATGTCCGGCTGCCAGGTGAAATATCCGTAATAATTGATGGCATTGAGGTTGTCGCCACCGTAATATTGCTTTTCTTCCAACTCCACATCATCATCAAGCAAGTATAGCAGGTCGTAATACCCCATTCCGTAAGCAGAGCCTAATAAGAACTGGCTGTAGTCTGCAACTGTTTGCACAATCACTTCGTCTTGTGATTGTTCTTCCAGAAAATCGGAACAAGCGCCCAGCGTCAACATTCCGATTAAACCTATTATTATTTTTTTTATATCAATCATTGTTCTTGTGTTTTTTAGAAAGAAACTTGTAAGGATAAAGACATAACTTTACGAACCGGCCAATTACCGGTTTCCGGATCCAATCCGTCCCACTTTTTATCTGATACCCACATAAATGGGTTCGTCATGCTCGCTTTCACTTGCATACGTCTGATAAATAAACGTTTCAACCAATCTTGCTGAATGAATTCATAAGCTAGAGAGATAGAACGGCAACGGATAAAGTTTGTGTTTGCCACTCTTGCGTCCGACATATTATACATGTGATATAAGTTTGTCGATATTTTTTGTGAAGTAGCTGTGATTGGCAGTTCAATGGTCTCATTGCCGGCTCCTGGCAGGGAAGGAATGTTGGTAAATGCTTCGTCTCCCGGCTTTTTCCAGCAGTTAATCAATTTTTTTGAGACATTTTGTTCCGGACGGGGTAATCCCGACTGCGTGTCGGTGGCTCCGGAATAGAGTTTAGGCAAGCGTGCGTGGCCGCCCCATTGAATGGCAAACAATGCATATAGTGAAATGTTCTTATATTTAATCATGGTGTTCAATCCACCGGAAAAATCAGGTGTGAACTTTCCAGATTCGACTAAGAAGTCCATAGGGCTTTTTCCATCTTTTAAATCCATTTTATCGAACATAGGTAAACCGTTTTCCGGATTCAGACCGGTCAGTTTATACGAGTAAAATGTAGAATAAGGTCTGCCGTTTACAATAGCTGCGCCCGATAGAAAATCGTTCAGCGTGTTCACACGGTCGTTCTTGTCTATCTTGTTGCGTGAAACGGCCGTATTCAAAGATAACTGCCAGGTAACATTTTTTGTACGGACAGGAATTACGTCTATCACGAAATCATAGCCGTAATTCTTCATGGTGGAACCTGATACTATGCCGTTGGCAAATCCATTCTCGTAAGGAATGTTGCGGGAAGAAAGTACGTCGCTTACTTTCTGAAAATAGTTCACTGTAAAGTTTAAGCGTCCGTTCAGAAGCGAACCATCCAGACCAAAGTTATAGGTTCTTGTTTTTTCCCATCCCAAGTCAGGATAAGGTAATGATTTAATTTTCAGAATATATTCATTATACCGATTGTCCAAACCACCGTCATAAGCAATCAGATAAGGAGAAACCGCTGTTACGGCATTTCCTTGATAGCCCCAAGAGGCATAAAGATCCAAATTGTTGAGCCACCATGTTTTTTTAGCAAAACGTTCGTTGGCTATTCTCCATTTTAGTCCGGCTGACCATGTGGGCTCAAAACGCTTGTTCTTATCCTGTCCGAAACGATTGGATGCGTCTACACGGCCATTAAAATTAAACACATATAAATCATTGTATGTATAAACGGCTGACATATATTCGCTTAACGAATTGTTTCGTCGGTTAATAACGCTGGCCGCTCCGTTTGCAATCTCATTATTGATTGTTTCATTACCCTGAAATATATAGACAAGCGGTGGGGTGGCAAAAGTTTCACCACGGTCAGGGAGATATCCGTAGCGTTTGTTCGAATCGCCTTTTGTCTTTACCGAATTGGTTTCAATACCCAGCTGAAAGGTAAATCTATGTGTGTTCTTAAACAATTGGTCGTACACAAGACTATTGCGGACCATCACAGTAGACGTATTAGCCAAATCCGTTTCCAGAATACCACCGAAAGGTAATCGTGAAGCATTCATCTCCGGGCTGTTTGTTAAAGCGGTACCATATTCGTATCCGCGAAGTTGCGTAATATAAAAAGAACGTTCGCTTGCATATTTCTTTGAGTCCGAAGATGAACTGGCGTAGGAAACGATACCTTGATATTCCAAATAAGGCAGAATACGCCATTTGAGATCAATCGTTGAGCCAAATGTGCGGGTGTTGCCTTCACTTCCTGTATGGTTCATCTCATTCAAGATGTTGTAATTATACATATTCTTACCATTTTCCGGGTTGTATTCTCCGATCTTTTCATGGTAAAATAAAGTACCGTCGTTATTATAAGCAGGTATGGCGCGTGAAGTATTGTATGCGTAATCGAACGGGTTCACATTGTAGGCAAATCCGTTTACATCACGTACGCTTGCTTTCAATAGCATATTGACTATCAATTTAGAACTGAAGTTTATGGTTGTGTTCGAAGTAGCCGTAAATAAGTTCATATCATTTCCTTTTGCTTCTCCTTTTTCACCTGTATAGCCGAAAGAGGTACGATTCATTATTTTTTCGTTTCCTCCACTGATGCTGATATTATGCGATTGGTTAAATGAATTGCGGAATAATAATTTGAACCAATCCGTGTTCCGTGCGGCCATTGTCTGGTATTCCCGATTCATCTCTTCAAATGTGATTTCTTTGTTAAGCATCTTCTGTACCAATCCTGCGTAGCCGATAGGCAGGATCGGAGTTGTGTATGACCGTCTTTCATCATATATATCTTTCGATAGTTGCATGGATTCCGCTGAATTCATTTGGTCGTACATACCATATCTAGGACGCATGCCTATGGAAAAGTCACTATTATAATTTACAGAGATTCTTCCTTGTGAGGCTTTTTTGGTGGTTACAACAATGACTCCGTTGGCGGCTTTCGAACCGTATATGGCTGTTGCGGATGCGTCTTTCAGTACGGTAATCGTTTCTATATCATTGGGGTTCAGCCATGATATGGCATTTCCGGCCAGCTGGCGTATGTCATCAGCATCAACTGAAAATTTAGTGTTATCTTCCGGGTCGAAAGGCATCGGGTCTATTTGTACTACTCCGTCTACTACCCAAACAGGGTCCTGGCTACCCAGTAGTGTGGAAGTACCTCTTACCCTGATTTTAGGAGAAGCGCCGCTCATGCCTGTTTTGTTCATCACTAGCATTCCCGGAACTACCCCTTGTAACATTTGGTCAATAGATGAAACACTGGGCATTAAAATATCATCTACCTTTATTGTTGTGGCAGCTCCCGTATAATTCCCTTTAATGACATTACCATAACCGGTAACTACGACTTCTCCTATAGCCTTGCTGTCTTCTTCCAAGACAATAACAGGGATTTCGGCCACATCTGGCTTTATTTTTACCGTTTTTTCTTTCATTCCTATGTAGCGAGTTTTCACAAAGTAGGATTTTCCGGCAGAGAGTTTTACGGTATATTCTCCATTGATGTCGGTTGGAAGCATCTCAACTTGTTTTCCCTGCATATCGGTGATAATTATATGGACACCGGACAAAGGAACGGCTTCCGAATCCGTCACTCTTCCTGTCACAGTCCTTATCTCTGGAACAATAGGCTCACTTGTACGAATAATTGTTATAAACTCCCTGTTTATACTGTATTTGAAAGGTTTATCGCCGATAACTTCTTTCAAGACATCTTCTATCCGTCCGTTTTGAATATTTAGACTGACTTGATAACCTTTTACATCTTCTGTGCTAAAATTAATCTTCATTCCGGCTGCATCTGCTACCTTATCCAATGCTTTGCCCATAGGCTCATTTCTTAGCATTAGAGAAACCCGATTCTGTGCGGATACAGTCAATGTCCCTAAAAGGAGAAATAGCAAAAAAAGAGAAAAAAGTAGTTTAAGAGGTCGCACTCCTTTCTTTCCTGAAGGAGAGATTTTTCGTTCTTTTTGCATAGTTTTGTATTTAAATGTAGTTAATAGTTGTAGAGGTCTTTGTTTATTTTACAATGATGACATTATCTTTTAACTCTGCCTTCACCTTTCCTATTTGGTTTAGCAATTGTAATACATCTTCAACTCCGTTGTCTTGGCGCGCCCAAAAGTTAAAACGTAAATGGGTCTTATCTTTATCGTTGAATTCGACGGTTAGATTATACCAGCGTCCTATAGAACGCATGATTTCACTCAGTTCAACATCTTTGAAATAGAAATATCCGTCACACCAGGCTATAAAACTGCGAATGTCGACAGAATTTACTGTTATCTTATGTTCTTTGTCTATTTGTATATCTTCACCCGGGTGAAGTAAAACTTGCTGTTGGCTGTTGGACTCAGTTACTACAACACTACCATTAATTAATGTAACATGGGTGTTCTCATAATCGTAGGCTCTAAAGTTGAACTTAGTACCTAAGACACGCGTCGTTGCAGTTTTAGTCTTTACAATAAATGGTTGCTTTTTATTGTTAGTAACATGGAAATAAGCTTCTCCTTCCAATTCTACAATACGCTCATTTCCAAAGAATTGATCTGGATAACGTAAACGGCTCTCTGCATTCATCCATACTTCGGTACCATCGCTTAAAACCACTTTGAAGTTCTTTCCCTGCGGGGTACTTAATGTGTGTATCTCAGCCGTTTTATCATTTGAAGGAGCAGGCAAGTAGCTAATTGCATCTTTTTTGATATCAATAGTCTGTGCTTTTTCCAATTCTTTCATAGCTGCTTGAGAGGACAGATTCAGGGAACGACCACTCGCTGTCTGCAAAACAACGTCAGTCTTTTCTGGAATAGCAGTATATACAACTACTTTTTCTGTTGTTAAATCTTGATCGTATATATATAAGAAAGAGAAAGCAATCAATAATGCAATAGTGGCAGCCGCAGCTCCCCACCAAAATGAATGGCGGGACGTTTTAGCAGGCATTACTTTATGGCGGGTATTAAATTGTTTCCATTCAGCTTTTACGTCTATCTTATTTTTATCGTTCGATAAGATAGATTCCCGCATGGCCAAAAGAGAATAATAAAGTTCTTTATGATCTGGATTATCTAACCATTGAACCGCTTCTTTTACGCATAATAATTCTGGTTGATTTAATAAATGAAGAGCATATTCCAGATCTTCATCCAAATATCTTTTTTCTTCCATAACAGTGTCTTTTATCTATAAGACGAGGAAGGGATAAAAAAAGACTATATAAAATGATTTTTTTTTCGAGTTTTCTGTTTCTTTTCGCATTTTACTCAAAGATTGGACGATATGATTCTTCACCGTATTCGGACTGATTCCCATCTGTTCCGCTACTTCTTTATAGTTTTTTCCTTCGACTAAACATGCATAAACCACTTCTCGGGCTTGTTTGGGGAGTGCATTAAGGCGTTTGAAGGCTTCATCCAATAATTCCTGGTATTGTGTATAGTAATCAATATCTTCTTCTGTAAATGCAAACTTTAAATATTGTATGTATTTATCTTCCACATCATAATGGCGAAGATGATCAATGCAGTGGTTACGTACGAGCGTATAAAGAAGAGAAAGGTATAATGTTGAGTTGGAAAAACGATCGAAGTTTTCCCAAAAAAATAGAAATACGTCATTTACTATATCTTTCGCAGTCTCTTCATCTTTCATAAAACTGAGAGCATGCTGATATAATTGCTGATAATGTTTCTCAAATAACATTTTGAATGTTTTCTCTTTTTCTATATCCATTCTGCTATTATGAATGCACCTTTAATTATTGCAAAATAAAGAAATTATTTCTATTTATGTGTAAGGTAATCACATCAAATTTTGAATAATCTTTTGAGATGCTTCATATTATCAACAACACTAGATAGGATAGACTGCATGGACTTCGAGAGATTTGACTGGTTATTCATAAATATCTGTATATAAATATTGTTTTTAGGATTAAATTCCAACAACTTATCCCTACATTTGTTGGACAAAAGGTACGGTGAGGAGTTATAAAGCTGTTTGAATCTATTATATATTTCATAATCTTGGATAAAAAAAGAGGAATTCAAGATTTTGTGAAATGTATCGCCTTTCAAACCCGTCAGACGATAAGCATCCATGTGAAGCAACATATTCCTATTTAACGCATTATTTACATGACTTAGAAAAGTGCAACTACTTTTTTTGATCGCAGAAGGATAAAAATTACCGCCCTGATTATTATCTCTTTTTATTTTCGGTTCATTTTTCCAAATATTATATAATTGAAAAGATACTAAAGATGACGACAAAGTCAATCTGTCCAAAATCCATTCTACGAAGATATTCAGAAAGTCACTCTTGACGTTCCTTCATCTCGATTATAATATCGTAAACATTGATGTTATGGGCTCTGTTTTCTTTTTTACCCAAAAAGGTATGGGAAAAGTTTCTTGATTTTTTTAACATATATCCCAGTGGTGCATAAAATTTACGAGTAAACTATTCTATATTTTTAAAAGTGGGAAGCTTCGTTACATCTAACCATTGCTGAAACTTAGGATTTTCCAAAACATATTCATCTACAGTTTTTCCCATTCGTTCAACTGCCCAAACAAGATACTAAATGGTGCGCATAAGCTTCAAATAACATAAAACAATTTCCAAGTTGTTCCGAAATCAAATCCAATATAACATAGTTCAACAAAAGCTCAATTACATTTCTGTCAGAAGCCAATGTTAAACAATAAAAATAGCCTCAACTTACTATAAATTGAGGCTATCGAAATATCATTAAAAAAATCTCTTTATTCCCATTCTATAGTCGCGTTAGGTTTCGGTGACATATCATAGCAAACGCGATTTACATTCTTCACTTCTTTCAGGATACGGTCTGTTATCTTCATCAGGATAGGCCATTCTATCGGTTCGATAGTAGCCGTCATAGCATCTACCGTGTTGACAGCGCGAATAATCACCGGCCAATCAAAAGAACGGGCATTATCACGTACACCAACAGATTTAAAATCGGGTACTACTGTAAAGTATTGCCATACCTTTTTATCCAATCCGGCAATCTGAAACTCTTCACGCAAAATAGCATCGGACTCACGTACAGCCTCCAAACGGTCACGCGTAATAGCACCTAAACAACGTACGCCCAAACCTGGACCAGGGAAAGGTTGACGGTAAACCATCTCATAAGGCAATCCCAACTCCAAGCCACAAGCACGAACTTCATCTTTAAATAATTGGCGCAATGGCTCCACAAGCTCGAACTTAAGGTCTTCAGGCAGACCACCTACGTTATGGTGAGACTTCACCATTTTAGCTGTTTTCGTTCCACTTTCCACAATATCCGGATAAATAGTACCTTGACCCAAGAAGTCAATACCATTCAGCTTACGTGCTTCTTCTTCGAACACACGAATAAACTCACCACCAATAATTTTACGTTTCTGTTCCGGATCTTCCACACCTGCCAGTTTATTCAGGAAACGATCGGTTACATCTACATAAATAAGATTTGCTTTCAACTGGTTGCTGAATACCTCAACCACATCTTCAGACTCTCCCTTACGCATCAAACCATGATTAACATGTACGCAAACCAGATTGTTACCAATTGCCTTCAGAAGTAAAGCTGCTACCACAGAACTGTCAACTCCGCCCGACAAAGCCAGCAAAACTTTCTTATCACCTACTTGACGCCTAATCAACTCAATCTGGTCATAAACAAAATTCTTCATGTTCCAGTTAGCTTCAGCTTTGCAAGCATCGAAAACAAATGATTTCACTGCTGCCTTTATAGCCTCAATATCATCTGTAAATTCTGCCAACTTCACTTCACAAGTTGCTTTATCGTGACCTGCAGCCATGACGGGAATCCCCAAAGTATAGATAGCCGGATTTACATCAATGGCAACGCCATCAATTACATTATTCGGTCCACCATTGATAATAATACCCTTTACATTGGGCAATGCTTTCAGTTCTTCCACTGTGATATCGTGAGGATAAATCTCACTATAAACTCCTAATGCACGGATGGCGCGAGCCAATACCGTATTCTCATGACTACCCAAGTCAAGGATAACAATCATATCCTGCTTCATCTGATTTTGGTTGTTTTTTAAGTTATTGTATTGTTTATTATTCACTATCGTTTCCAAACGGTCTGCAAATATAAAGATTTTTAGAGAGACTATAATACATTGATTCTCTAAAGTTTCAGAACAGAGTCACGTTTTTTTGCTGTTACATTATTCCAAAGAAAAAAATGAAGTTATACAGACAAGCAAAAAGAAAAAAGAAGCATTCACAAACACTATAGAGTTTGAAAGGCTTCTTTTATCCTAGATATTTTATACATTTGCTGCATAAAACATAATATTTCACCATGAACGAAGAGAAAAGTTCCTTTATAAAAGGTATAAATGAGCAACGCCCAACCGCTTATCATCAGCTTTATAATGAATATTATAAAGCATTGGTGTTGTATGCCATCAACTTTCTCTCTTCCCAACAAGCTGCCGAAGATATTGTACAGGATCTTTTTGCGACTATGTGGGAAAAGAAAATGAGATTCTTATCATTACCTTCTTTCCGGACTTATCTTTATAATTCTATACGAAACGCCTCTCTTAATTATTTAAAACATCAGAATGTAGAATCTCTCTATCTTGAACGCTTGGCAAGCACTTATCGAGAAATCACAGAAGAAGAAGATACCAATGAAGAAGAAGTATACCGGCTACTATTTCGTGCTATCGATAAATTGCCAACACGCTGCCGGGAAATATTCTTATTGCATATGGATGGAAAAAAGAATGAAGAAATAGCTACTGCACTAGGAATTTCGATTGAAACAGTAAAAACACAAAAGAAAAGAGCTATACAATCTATCAAAGAACAGATGGGCACATGCTATTTTTTGCTCCCCTTATGTGACATTTTGTATAGTTCCAAGTTTTTTTCGTAACCAAAATAATCTTTTTTAGAAAGTTTGTACCTCTTTTTAATCTTCATGTTGTCTTATTAACAAATGATAAGACAATAGATATATGAAAATAAAATCTGGTACAGAAGAATTAATAGCCAAATATCTCTTCGGTGATATTACAGAGCACGAGAAAAAACAACTTGACAATTGGATCAAGACCTCTCCACAACACGAAGAGTTTTTCAATCGTTTACGAACAAGCGCATCATTTCGTAAGCGCTACGAGGCATATACACAGATTAACTCACATCAGGCATGGAAACATTTCAAAAAGAAATATTGCCAAGTATCAGTCACATCAATTCTCTTGAAATATGCAGCTATTTTAATATTACCTATAATAATAGCAGGAGGATGGTACTTTTATATTGCTTCCGAAAAACAAATATCTGACAATCTAGCCTTAGGAGATGCCATACAGCCAGGAATTCCTAAAGCTACATTAATTTTAGCCGGGAATGACAAACAATCGCTTACTCCAACATATCCAACACCAGTTAAAGTTAATCATTCCACAACTGCTATAGCTCAAAATGGTGCGCTCATCTATCCATCAACACCCAATATAAATATAGATATATCTCAAAAACAGCAGCCTGAAATAGTAGAAAAAAACACATTAACAACTGAACAGGGAAACGAATTCAGAGTAACCTTTGAAGATGGAACAACCGTACACCTCAATTATAATACAGAAATACGGTATCCTGTAAAGTTTAGTAAGACTAAACGCACGGTTTATCTAAAAGGGGAAGCCTATTTTAAAATAGCCAAAGATGCTCGTCCTTTCTATGTTATCACTGACCAAGGAACAATCAAACAGTATGGTACAGAATTTAATGTTAATACATTCACCTCTGGACGAACAGAAGTCGCATTAGTGAAAGGGAGTATCAGTATTATTCCTCAAGGAAGTACACAGGAACAACTCATAGAGCCGGGCCAATTGGCACACATTGAACAGAAAGGTAACAATATATCTATATATAATGTAGACCTCACTCCCTACATAGCATGGAATGAAGGACGACTTATTTTCGAAAATCGTACTTTAGAAAATATTGTCGAAATTCTAGAACATTGGTATAATGTTAATATTTCCTTTGGCACTTCCGAGCTTAAACAACTGCGATTTACTGGTAATATGGATCGTTATGCCACAATCAGCCCGATATTAAAAGCAATAGCACGTACTACGAATTTACAAATAAAAATAGAAGGAAGAGAGATTTTAATCACAGACAATTAATTACTAATTAAACAAGAAGAAAGAATGAGAAAGACAAAAAGTAGAGAAAGAATCCGAATACTTTCTCTGGTAGTAGTATTATTACTATTACCCACAATGATGTTTGCCATTCCAGAAAGTGGCAAAAAAGTAACTTTAAATCTGGAATCTGTCACTGTCAAAGATTTTTTCGATGCTTTAAGACAACAAACCGGATTAAGCTTTGTCTACAATACAGAACAGACAAAGTCACTGAAACCCATCACTATCCATGTAAAAGATGAAACTGTGGATAACGTACTACGTACCGTACTCAATGGCACGGGTCTCACTTACAGCATGGAAAGAGATATTGTCACTATCTCTAAAGTGGAACAACAAGGAAGCAAACGTATCGCAACAGGTATCGTTTCGGATGAAGAAGGATATCCTTTGCCCGGTGTTAATGTTGTGATTAGTGATCTTCAACGCTTTGCCATAACAGATAATAATGGTAAATATAATATAGAGATTCCAGCTAATACTGCATGTACTATCACCTTTTCATATATCGGAATGTCTACTCAGCAAGTAATGATTAATAGTGGTCGGAATGATGTACGAAAAAATATTACTCTAAAAAGTGATACTAAATTAGATGAAGTTATCGTTACTGGAATTTATACTCGTAAAGCGGAAAGTTTTACTGGAGCAGCAACTACTATTTCGAGCAAAGATCTGATGCGTGTCGGAAATCAGAATGTGTTCCAGAGTTTGAAAAATCTGGATCCTACAATATACATTGCAGATAATTTTGATATGGGCTCCAATCCCAATAGTGTTCCGGATATGTCAATGCGTGGAACTTCCAGTTTTCCAACAACAGAAAGCAGTTCTTTGCGCAGCAACTATCAAAATCAACCCAATCAACCTTTATTCATTCTTGATGGTTTTGAAACAACTGCTGAGACAATAATGGACATGGACATGAACCGAATTGAAAGCATTACAATTTTAAAAGACGCCTCAGCAAAAGCTCTCTACGGTTCTAAAGCAGCCAATGGTGTAATTGTTATTGAAACAAAACGTTTAACCGGAAATCAACAGCGTATTACGTATAATGGTAGTATTTCTTTGGAAATGCCGGATTTAACCAGTTATGACCTTTGTAATGCATTTGAAAAATTGGAAGCAGAACGTTTAGACGGAGTATATACAAGTAGTAGCGCCAATACACAAATCCAATTAGATCAATTATATAATGGACGACGAAAACTTGCATTAGAAGGATTAGATACCTACTGGTTATCCAAGCCACTTCACACTGGCATAGGACATAAACATAACCTAAATATAGAATTAGGCGATTCCCAAAATTTACGTGCAATCTTAGACCTTACTTATAATCAGATTACTGGGGTTATGAAGGGATCTGACCGCCGCAATATATCGGGTGATATAAATTTATCATACAGACATAACAAACTATTACTAAAGAATATCCTATCAATCATATCTAACAAAAGTAATGAGTCCCCTTGTGGAGAATTTAGCGAATATTCCAGAATGAATCCATATTGGCAAGCAACTGATGAAAATGGGAATATAGTTCAATGGGTAGAACAAATTGGCTCAACATCAAGCAAAGTAGCTAACCCTATGTATAATTCTATTATCGGAACCAGCTTTACTTCCAGTTATTTACAATTCACCAATAATTTTTATGCAGAATGGCAAGTTGATAAAAATTGGAAAGCAACAGCACGTATAGGAGTCTCTGAAAAACGAAATGATATGGATGATTTCTATCCCGCCTCACATTCCATTTTTGCAAATGTTAATGATATACTTAAGCGTGGTAAATATATTATGGAAAATGGTAAATCCAGTTCTATTTCCGGAGACTTGAATATAAACTATAATAATCAATTTGGTAAACATACTATCTTTGGAAATGCCGGTGCATTTATCTCCGGAGAAAAATCATCGGCATATCGACACACGGCAGAAGGTTTCCCCAATAATCAGAAGGCAGATATTTCATTCGCAAAACAATATGCAGAAAACAGTACCCCTACTGGTTATTCCACAATTAACCGTGAAGCCAGCTTCCTATTAGCCGCTTCGTATGATTATGACAATCGTTATTTAGCCGATGCAACTGTGCGGGAAAGTGCATCTTCCTTATACGGTTCAGATAACCGTTGGGCCAATAGCTGGTCTTTTGGTATTGGATGGAACCTGCACAATGAAGCCATCTTGAAAGGTGTTGGATGGATTAAACAGTTAAAACTTCGGGCCTCGATTGGTTTGACTGGAAATCAAAACTTTGATACCAACGCAGCAATTGCTACATATAATTATTACACAGGCGTCGTATATGGAGGCTTAGCTGGCAAATTTACAGGAGCTTATTTAGCTTCCATGCCTAACTCCAAATTAAAATGGGAACAGAAAAAGGATCATAATATAGGAATTGATATGAGAGTTGCCGGATTATCCCTTTCTGTTGACTATTACTCAGCAGATACCAAGAATATGTTAACCGATGTAACAATCCCAACTTCTACAGGGTTCGCAATAGTAAAAGATAATTTAGGATTGGTACGTAATTCTGGAGTTGAAGCTAAAGCTAATTATACAATATGGCAAGGAAAAGAAGGTTTTGTAAATGTATATGGAACATTTGCCTATAACCGAAATAAAATAATTCGTTTGTCAGAGAGTATGCGGGCTTACAATGAAAAAATGATGAAACAAGCAGAAGATAATAATACCTCTGCACCTGTATTAATGTATCAAGACGGATTATCTATGAAAACAATATGGGCAGTCCCTTCAGCCGGTATTGATCCGCAAACCGGACAAGAAATATACATTAAAAAAGATGGTACCTACACTTATACTTATTCAGCCAATGATATGGTCGCTGCTGGTAACTCCGATCCTAAGTATCGTGGTACAGGCGGTTTCACAGCCGAGTATAAAGGTATCGGATTAAGCGCTACTATAAGTTATCTTGCTGGCTGTCAAATGTATAATTCAACCCTCGTCAGTCGGGTGGAAAATGCAAATATTGCTTACAATGTGGATCGCCGATTGCTAATTGGTCGTTGGACTACTCCCGGACAAGTAACACCATACAAGAAATTTAATTCTGAAACAACCACACGTGCTACCACTCGCTTTGTACAGGATCGGCGTGAATTATCACTCTCTTCCATCAGTGCATATTATGAGTTTCCCAGTTCCATTTATAGGAAATTAAGTATGCAACGCCTGCGTTTATCATTCTATTTAAATGATATTGCAACGTTCTCTTCTATAAAAATAGAACGAGGTTTAAATTATCCTTTCGCAAGAAATATGTCGTTCTCATTAACAGCCACTCTCTAAATTTTATAAAGATGAAAAAATACATATTAATCCTATTAACGTCCGTAGTAACATTATCCTCTTGCAGCGACTGGTTCGATGTTACTTCAGGGTCTGAAATTCGAGAAAAAGATCATTATAGCACTCTAGCCGGATTCCAACAATCTTTAATAGGTTGTTATATTAGCATGACAGACAATACCCTTTATGGTAAAGAATTATCCTGGTATGCAATTGAAATATTAGGTCATCAATTTAATCCTGTGACTTCCAATTCAAGTAATAGTAGAGAAATGCAAGAATATGAAAAATTCAATTACAACCACACACAAATATTCTCGGAAATCGAAAATATCTGGGCTAAAGCATATTCTGTAATAGCCAATGCCAATGAAGCATTAACTAATATGGAAGGACAGGAGTCAAGTCTGAACGAAGTCTATTATCATGTTATCAAAGGAGAACTTCTTGCCATTCGTGCATATATGCATTTTGATCTGTTGCGCCTATATGGATATGGTGATTGGAAAAACCGTTCCGCAGAACTAAATTCTAAAAAAACGATTCCATATGTAACAACTTTATCGTCGATCCCAACTCCTCAACGCACAGGAAAGGAGACACTTCAAATGATTATCAACGATTTGGAAGCCGCAGAAAAATTATTAAAGGAATACGACCCGATCACAAAAAAACATCCGGCTTCTTATTACACAAGTATAGATGCAGATGGTTTCTTCAAAGATAGAACTTTACGACTCAATTATTATGCAGTCAAAGCACTGGAAGCACGTGTATATTTATGGGAAGGCAGTAAAGAAAGCATAGACAAAGCTTTAAATGCTACTGAAGAGATAATCACAGCTATCGGTGATAATGGAATTGTTATGGACGATATGTACACTTACTCCTACCTGTTACCAGAAATTTCTCAATCTAACCGTTCTCTAGCATCCGAAGCTTTATTTAGCCTAAATGTTTCAGACGTTACGTCCAACATTACCTCATATATAATACCCAACTTCGTCAACACAGACTATACAGCTATGTATATATCTCCAACAGATGTTGAAAATATATATGAAGGCATAAATTCAGATGTTCGTTTCACACAAATGTTAGATCAAACCCAAAGTGATTCCAGAGGATATGTCCCTATGAAAATTCATCAAGCAAGTTTAGACGGATTCAATAAGAACCGCTTGTCTCTAATACGCTTGCCTGAAATATTCTATATTGCTGCAGAATGCTATGCAACAAGTGCAACCCCAAATATTGACATGGCATTACAAAGGCTAAATAAGATTCGCGAAAACAGAGGTATCAGCACCCCTCTTGAGAATCTAAATGCAGATCAAATCATAAAAGAAATACAAAAAGAATATCACAAAGAATTCATTTCCGAAGGTGTCATGTTCTATTACTATAAGCGAACAGGGTGTAAATCCATTCCTAATTATAGTGAAGAGATGACAGATACGCAATATTTATTACCTTATCCTACCTTCGAAATACAATCCGGTCGTGTACAATAAACAATATTAATATGAAAAAAATAGTTATAAAATCAATCTTAGCGATAAGCTGTTTCTCTTTATGCCTCATTAGTTGCGGCAAGGAAGAAATACCATATTTTGACAGTCAATATAATGCTGTCAGATTCAATTCTACGAATGAGTACGATGCAGAAACCGACATATTTAAAGGGAATTATTCTTTTCTGGAGAATCCCTTTGATGAATATGGTGAATATGAACTGCCTTTAGTTTTGGTCGGAAATGTATCGGCAGAAGACCGTACTGTGAATTATGTAATCAATGTGGAGGAAACCACTGCCCCCGAAAACAGTTATGAAATAACTGCTGCAGTGATTCCCGCAAATAGTTTAAAAGGAACAATAAAAATAAGGCTGTTTAATACTGATGAAATACAAAATGGAGCATCATATAAACTTTATATCCAGCTAAAGGAGTCATCAACTCTAGGGTTAGGCCCTAAAGAATATATCACAGCAACAGTAAGTTGGAACAACAATATCATTGCCCCTCCGGCGACTGAACGATATGTATGGATGACATATAATTCACTAATAAAATCATCCCTAGCTCCAACCTCTTATTCTACAACGGCTTATAGTTCTAATGCTTTAAAAACAATTGTAACAGCTTTAGACTGGGATGATTGGGACGATATGACTGCGCATCCTGACCAACCACAGAGACCAACATATTTTACATATAAATATCTCGCCAATTATAGATTATTCGTAACAGACAAATCATATGAAGCTTATGCTGCAAAATTAGCGGATTATCTAAAAAAGTATCAGAAAGAACATCCCGATACCCCCCTAGTTCATAACGAAGGTAATTTGAAAGGACAAATTATAGAAGCCAGAACATATTAATTTATATAATTCTATAAAATTATGAAGAAAAATAATATAACTCAATTAATAATATTACTGCTGCCTAATATTCTCTGGTTTACTTCTTGTTATGAGGATAAAAGTTCATTTGTAACAAACCTTATTCCAGAAGTACAAATTAGTATAAACGATAAAAATCAAGAAAATTCAATATACGTAGGTTATCAATCTCCTGTCGATATTGTACCATCTATTACCCAAGATGGTTTTGATGGTTCTAATTTGCGCTATGAATGGGCTGTAACCGAGGAACCCTCAACTAATAATCCTGTTTATGAAATTATTGGTACAGAAAAAGACTTTCATGGTATTATAAATCGTCCTATATCAAATGGAGCCTATACGTTAAAATTGACTGTAACAGATGTAGCAAATGATAACTTACAATATATTTATTCTTGGGAATTATATGTACAAAGTAGCTTCCTAGACGGATTGTTGATCGCAGATAGTGAAAACGGAACAACAACAGATTTTACTTTGATTAACAATTCTCAAATAACAAATCAATATACAAAAGAAGAAAGAATATTCCGTCACATACTAGAAACTGCTAATGGAGCAGCATATGATGAATTATTGACTTCATTAACCTATGAGGTGATGGGGAACACAGCAATACTTGGTAGTTCTCACTTAAATCAGATTTGGGCTATTTCTTCCACAGGAAAAAGCATTCGTTTCAACTGTAAGGACTATTCAATAAACGGGACATGGGAAGATGAAAAAATATTTTTATATTGCCCCACCGATTTTCAAGTAAAATCTTATATTCGTTCTTCACAACTTTTCATCGCTTATACAAATAATGGACTATATTCATTCTTAAACGTAGCAGGTAACAAATTCTCTATGCCTAATTCTGTTTTTAATGGATTTGAAATCAATAACAATGTATATGCAGCAAATTCTTCATATAGTATTGGAGACAACCATTTAGTATGGTTAGATAAACCCAAAGGTGCCTTTTATTCCTTAAATGGCACGAGTTATAACACATGTACTCCGTATATCTCAAATCCGGATTTCGATCCTAATGACATGGGAAGTCAAACAGCTATTGCCGCAACAAGTTCTCAAGATGGCTCATTGGCCACTTTCTTACTTAAAGACGATAATAGTGGAAATTATGCTATTTACACTTTAAGCCAATATAAAGCAGAAGAAGGACATTATGAAGATCCTGATAATTGGGAGGGATGGATTGTGACTTCACCAGAACAACCAGCAGCTGCAAAAAACAAATATATTATTCCAGCGACAGGAAAAACCTTACTAGACAAAGCTGTATCTATTTTCTTCGGACATACAAATAATGTATTATATGTAGTAACAGATGCAGCTATATACTCATTTACTTACGGTATGGGAAATGAAGTATCTGTCTCCACCACCTCACAGTTTACCCCCAGTAACGGAGAAAAAATTACAAAAGCCAAGTTATATCAACAAGGGCAATATACCAATCAAATTAATGTAATGACTGGTAATCCACCAACTATTGCCCCAAATGCATGGAATAACAAAGCCCTCATTATTGTGACCCAATCCGCAGAATTTAACGGAAAAGTCTCAATTGTTCCGATGAAACAGGCCGGTGCAGGAACCTTGGATATTTCTAAAGCCCTAATCTATGATGGTTTTGGTAAAATCCTGGATGTAACAACAACCGGATATTAATCTAATTTCATAAAAATACATTAAAGAACTGATATGAGAAAGAAAATCCTCTTACTTGCAGCAATGGTGGTAGCTTCGTCTACCACCATTGACGCACAGCGTAAATTTCCATTCTTCTGGAAAAAAAAGAAGGCAAAAACAGAACAAACAACTCCTGCTAAAAAAGAAAGTGAATATGACAAACTATTCAAGAAAAAGCATGAAATAGCCAAAGGACTGATTACTCTCCATCTGCTGGATGGAAAAGTATATTTTGAACTTCCTGTGAATTTAATCAATAAAGATATGCTTATTGGTTCCACTGTCACCAGTATCTCTGATAATGGCAATGCAGTAGTCGGTTCTAAACCGACCGATCTTCTTCACGTAGTATTCACACGCAATAAAACACATGTACAGTTACGTCAGGTAAACACTGACTATATTACTGGTAACACACAAATTGATGAAGCTTTACGCAAAAGTACACTGGGAGCAATTTTAAGCAACCAAAAGATTCAAGCATACAATAATGACTCTACTGCTATCGTTTTTGATATGAGCAGCGTCTTCCTGGGCGACAATAAAAAGATGAGTCCCTTCGACAAAAATTCTATTTATGGAATGTACAATCGTACAGAGAATTATCAATCCGACTGCTCGTACATTTCACAAATCAAGGCTTTCAAAGATAATGTTTCTATTAAAAGCTGTCTGTCATATACATTCTCTGTCAGCAATTCACAAGGAACATCACTCATAAAAGACCGTCCATTCACCGCAGAAATGACACGTTCCATCATGCTGTTAAAAGAAAAGCCTTATCGTCCACGTATGGCAGATTACCGGATCGGTGTATTTTTTACCGGACGCGAACAACTAGGCGAAGGAGCTAAAACGACCGCACCCGTTTACTATGCCAATCGATGGGATATACAACCGTCCGACACCGCCGCCTACTTACGTGGAGAGAAAGTGAAACCCACTAAACAGATTGTCTTCTACATCGATAATACTTTCCCGGAAAAATGGAAACCATATCTGCGGGAAGGAGTCACCCAATGGAATGAATTATTTGAACAGATTGGATTCAAAGATGTTGTAGCAGCCAAAGATTTCCCGACAGATGATCCGGAATTCGATCCCGACAATATCAAATATTCATGTGTCCGCTATGCTCCATCAAGCATTGAAAATGCAATGGGACCATCATGGGTAGACCCACGAAGCGGAGAAATCCTGAATGCCTCCGTATATTTATATCACAATGTCATCAAACTTATCAGCAACTGGTTGTTCGTGCAAACAGCACAAGCCGATAAAGATGTACGCACAGTCAATATTCCGGATGAAATGGTTGGAGATGCGTTGCGCTATGTACTTTCACATGAAATCGGGCACTGTTTAGGATTTATGCATAACATGGGAGCTTCTTCCACCTTCCCGGTAGATTCTTTACGTTCACCGGAATTCACGCAGAAGTATGGTACCACTCCTTCCATCATGGACTATGCCCGCTTCAACTATGTAGCACAACCTGGCGATAAAGAACGTGGCGTTAAATTGACTCCTCCCCGCTTTGGTGAATACGACAAATACCTCATTAAATGGACGTATACTCCGGTATTCAATGTTAATTCTGCAGAGGAAGAAGCAATTATAACAGGCAAATGGATCAGTGATGCCATTAAAGAAAATCCTGTGTACCGATATGGAAAACAACAAGTATATGGAGTTGTTGATCCCCGTTCACAAACGGAAGATATTGGTGACAACTCTGTGAAAGCAACTCGATATGGCATCAAGAACCTTAAGTATATCATGAATAATCTGGAAAGTTGGATTTCTGAAGGTGACGATACATACGAATACCGTGAAGATTTATTTATTGGTATCGTAGAACAACTTGCAATGTATGTTACCCATGTAGCAGGCAATGTAGGCGGTTATTTTGTCAACGAAGTTAAGGAAGGAGACACAATGCCACGTTTTGCACAGATTCCGAAGGCACAACAAAAAGAAGCCCTGAATTACCTATTCGAGATTTATAACGATCTGGATTGGCTTGACAACAAAAACTTGTTAACTAAATTCCCGGTTTCCGGTTCCCCTAAACAAACTATTCAAAACTTCATGTTGAGATATATACTGCCTGTACCTTTCCAGGTATCACAATACGAAGGATTAGAAAAAGATTCATTTACTGCTGCCGAGGCTTTCAACATGATATACAATTTTGTATGGAAACCGACCATTTCCGGACGTACATTAACAGAATCCCAAATGAATCTCCAGAAACAATATATATACATGATGATGCAAACTGCCGGCTTCACAATCAAAGGAGCCGGGAAAGCATTGACCGGAGAAAAACCACTTGACATCAATCACCGCCAGTTCGGATACACTTGTTGTCAGGGACATGCTATCAAAGAGGATGTTATACACAACCCTGTAGCAGGTTTTGAATGGAGACCGTTGAATCGTTTTTCTATGACAGCCAAAGTTACCCAGGCAGATGTATACGCATATATAGCTAAAGCGAAACAACTGATGAAGCAGAAGGCAGCCGGTGCATCAGGGAAAACTAAAGCTCACTATGAATTATTATTAAAGATGCTCGACATCAACTTAAAATAAAGGAGGGACAAAAGATGAAAAAACTATTTTTATGGTTGATGGCAATTTTGTTGATTATCGGATCAACAAATGAAGCCAATGCCCGCTCCAAAAAGAAAAAAGGAAAAGCAAAAACCGAACAACAGACTGACAGTGTTCAAAAGAAAAAAAAGAGTGTCTACGACAAGCTTTTCAAAGATAAGAAGAAACATACAGTCAATAAAGGGACAATCACAGTTCATCAGTACGAGGATAAGATTTATCTGGAACTACCGGTTGAATTAATGGGACGGGATTTTTTAGTAAACTCTGCCATCACTACTGCAAGTGACATTTCGCTGGCGGGCACAAAAGCTGCTCAAAGTAGGTATCTGATTATTGATAAAACCGATTCATTAATATTATTCCGAGATCCGAAATACAATGTTCGCCTCAACGAACAGGACGATAATCAAGAAGCGGCTTTTGCATTATCTCGTAGTAATGCCATTTACAAAGCATTTCCAATTGAAGGATACACCAGCGATTCAACGGCTGTTGTGTTTAATGCCACTTCCTATTTCTCTTGTTCCAATAAAGATGTACTCAATCTTAGCGGACGCAGTTATGGAGGTATGCTCACAATTGTAAGTGCTTCCCCTCAAAATAAAACATCTTTTGTGGACTCTGCAGATGCATTCGACAATTGTATCAGTATCACTCAAAACTGTACTGCAAAGTTGAGCATCAGCATCATGGGATTCGTCTCCAAAGAACAACCGGAATTAACAATGTCAGTGCAAACAACATTAGCCCTACTGTCGAAAGAAAAGATGAATACCCGCGAAGCCAACCCACGTGTAGGAACAGGTTATATATCATACACAGACTATCGTAATGAAAAACGTTTCAAGAAAGGATACTATGTAACACGCCGTAATATAACAACACAACAACCTGTTGTCTTCTACATCGACACTCTGATTCAAGATAGCTGGGTAAAAGCCATCCAAAAAAGTGCAGATGAATGGAATATAATATTTGAAGACTTAGGAATAGGAAAACCAATCATAATAAAACCGTATGAGAAAGATTCAACTTTCCGTGCTAATAACCCAATGATAAATACGATTGCTTTCCTGAATAACAACAACTCGGAAGTTACCGCATACAATGTCACTGATTTACGCACTGGAGAAATCTTAAGTACCAAGATAGGAGTACCACGCGACCTTGCCGTCAGCGTACGTCGTAATGGAGTATACCAAATGGCAGAGATTGATCCGCGCTTCCGGACTTATTACATTGCCGATGAGGTGATCTGTGAGAATCTGACAGCACGTATGCTAAAAGCATTTGGTCTTAGTTTGGGATTGGCAACTAATTTGGCTGGTTCTGCAGCATACTCCCCTGAGGAACTGCGTTCTCCTGAATTTACTCAAAAATATGGTATCACAGCTTCAGTCATGGACAACGTATTATACAATTATCTGGCACAGCCCGGTGATAAAGAAAAAGGAGTGGTATTGATTGTCGACAAACCGGGTGTATGTGATGCATTTACGCTCAAATATCTGTATGCCGCCACCAGTGAAAATGAATCAGACATGTTGAAGAAATGGGCTATGGAACACGATGGAGATCCACGCTATTTCTATGGAAAGCGTTCACCAGCTTATGCTACAGACCCGCGTTGCCAAAACTATGATTTAGGTAATGATCCGATAGCCTCTTTAGATGCACAAATCGCTCATGTGAAATATGTAGTTAAAAATAGTCCTGCCTGGTTTCACGACGATAATATCCCCAATGATTACCGGGAGCTATTTCCTGATTTTGTGATTATTGAATTAATCAATAAAACATTGTCACCTGTATCTTCTTATATCGGAGGTATTTATATCAATGAAGCCAACGAAAAAAGCAATGTTCCTTCATATCAACCGGTATCGGCAGATATGCAAAAGAAAGTCTTACAAAAGATATTCAGTACCTTCTATGATTTAAGCTGGCTGGACTCTAATAAGGATTTCTTGCGTTTAGGTGGTGTCAATCCTGATATGTCAACATGGATTTACAATAACGGGTACCCAATGATGTCTTTGATGTTTCGTTTGATGCGTATGGGATTGAGTGTAGAGAAATCAACTAAACCTTATACCCAAGAAGCATATTTGAATGATATAGAGAAACAATTATTCAAAGAAACTTTAAATGGGAAACCTTTAAGTGCTCCAATGATTGCACAACTGTCTGTATATATCAGTTCTTTAAAAGGAATGTGTCCGACATTAAAGGCTATTGACAAGGCTGTATCAACAAGAGTAACTTCCATTGCTCTCAACGAGCAAACTAATCATAAGTTACAATCATTAGGGTTGCTGACAACTTTTGCCTCTATATCTGCAACAGAAGAGCAATCGGGTATGGAACCTATGACTGCTGTCAATTTCTATGTCGGTACGGATATCGAAGCCATTTGCTATGATAAGTTGAAAAGTGCACGCCGCTATCTAATACAAGCCTGCAGTTTAGCTCATAATGATATTGAGCGTGGAAAGTGTAATTATCTGATAAAAATGATAGATCGAGTTTTATAAATAAAATATTAATCTTTTTAAATTATTGAATTATGAAAAAGCACTTGTTATTTTTTTTATTTTTAGTTCTTGGAAGTATGCTTTATGCACAAGGAATGAAAACTGTCACTGGAGTTGTTGTTGACGAATATGGAGAACCAATGCCTGGTGTTAGTGTGGTTGTTAAAGGAACAACTAATGGAACTGTAACAGATCTTGATGGAAAATTTACTATCACAGTACCTATTGGAAGTATATTAGTTTTTTCATTTGTAGGTTATCAAACAATGGAAGTCAAAGTTGGCGCAAATACAGGTAGCATTAGAGTGGAAATGAAGCCTAATTATCAAAATCTAGACAACACATTGGATTAATCACTCTCACATGAGGATTCTAAATTTATAATGTAAGTGTTATGAAAAGATCTATTTCTATAATCATTCTTTCATGTATACCAATACTCTTTTGTAATATACCTATTCTTTCTGCGCAGGAGGTGGCAAGTACAGATTCAATTATAACACCGAACAAGAGTATTAAATATGGAAAAGTAAAGCTGCGCACAAGTATTATGCAAGCAAGTCTTGATGCAGTCAAGGCAAATCTGATATGTGGTAAAGATACATTGAAAGAAGATTATAAAAGTTCAGATTTTTTCTTTTGGAATAAAGTTCCCGTCGGTATCGCACGAGCCATCGTGTGGGCCGACGGATTCATCGCAGATTCCGATACACTTTATGTACACGAGGGGCAAACTACACAAAAAGACTTTTATCTGACCGACCGCGTTATACAATTACAGGCCGTAACAGTAAAAGGTAAAATTCCCGCTATGGTATATCGAGGCGATACTATCCGTTTTAATCCACAAGGAATCAACATATTGGAAGATGATGTGGCACGAAATATTCTGGAACAAATGCCGGGAGTAGAAGTTTCGGAACAGAGTGTAAAAGTTGCTGGAAAAGATGTAGAAAAGGCATACGTTGACGGCAAAAAGATTTTTGGAGAGAATCCAATGAATGCATTGAATCACCTTCCTGCCAATGATGTTGTATATATATCCGCTTATGATGAAGATGAGCATAAAGAGCAAACACGTAAAAACAGAAAAGGTAAGAAACGCAGAGTTCTGAATATTGAGACAAAAAGCAAATTAGTAAACTCGAAGGAAGGGGATCTAATAGCAAGTATCGGAGGAAATATGGAAAAAAAACAACTTGCAGACCATGATGTACGCTATGGCATAGGAGGTACATTTAACTTCTTCTCCGAGAAAATGTTGGTAGCGATCAATGCCATGCACAACAATTTGAATAGAACAACCAATCAACCGCAAATGTTCCTCAGTACCAAGAATCCATCGCAAACTTACAGTGAAAATAGCTTTGGAGGCATCAATCTGTCCCGTCGTTGGGAAAAAGAGACAGGATTTTATAAAGAAATAAAAGGCAGCTATCAGTTTGCACGAAGCGCAACAGAAGCAAATGCCCGAACTGAACAAGAATACTTCGCTACAGATGCCTTCTGGCAAAAGAGCTATCTAAGTCAATATCAGAATACAAATCAGTATAATAAACATACTATGAATACCGGATTCGGTATGAATGATAAGAAATGGGGCAATTTGATTATTGATTATACATTATCGACTAATCATTCAAAACAACATACATTGCAACAAATAGCAAATAGCATAGATGAGATCCAATCTACCGGCATTTTACAACAAAATGGCAATGGTAAATCTCAAGAGATGCAAGGATCAGTTAGTTGGAATAAATTCTTCGGAGACTGGAACTATTCCGTCAACGCGAACTATTCAAATAGCTCGTCCAACGGAGAAGAAAACCGGGAAAACAAAACACAAAATGAGACTAGTGGAAGTCTACAAGAGATCATAGCCATTCCAACAAATGGAAGAGGAAATAAATGGGAAGCCAAAACAGGATTAAAGCGCATGTTATCAAAAGATAAATATTCATTCATCGAATTAATATACAATTTTGTATCGGACAATCGCCATATCAATCAGCTTGCATGGAACAAAATAACAGGAGAAATAGACCCTACAAATACATATAATTACCGAAATTCTCTGATAGAACATACCCCTGAAACGACAGTTATTCTACCTGATTTGGGAATCTTCAATATTGATATTTCAGCAGGGTGGAAACATTCCATTATTAAGGATAGAAAAGAAACGGCACAAACAATATTAAAAAAATCATTTAACGCATTGAAAGGAGAAGTACAAATCTCTTTAGGAGGAAGATTAAGTGAAAAAGCAGAACACACAATCAAATATACCATAAATAGCCAACTCCCCAATATAGCACAACTACGTTCAGAAGTCAACAACTCTAGTCCTTACTTTATCAGCAGTGGAAATCCAAATTTGAAAGCCAGTACCATACATAAAATTTGGTGGAAAGAACAGTATCGCTTTAATGACTACGGACATTTGATAAATTCGGAATTAACACTAGCTTTCATAAAAAACAGTATTTCCAATAGGAGCACTTATTTTAACAAAGCAACTTACTTGCCTGATTTTAACTATACGGCTATTGCAAATAGTACGCTCAGCAGTTACGACAATCTAAACGGAGCATGGAATACAGATTGGGATATTTCCTGGATGTATCCAATCGTAAAAATCAAATCTAATTTAGAGGTTAGTATTAATAATAAGTATGAACATCTGCCTTACTACTATAATGATATACGGGATATAACGAAAATAAGCACAACGAGGATAGGAGCCAGATTCGCTACCAATCTGATTCCTCGATTACGTACATCGGCCTACTGGAGCGTCCACTATCGGCAAGCCTCCAATAAAGTGAATGACCAATCGAACCGGATATTAACAAATCGTTTAACGGTAGACATGACGTGCACTCCCATATTGAAGTACTTCTTTGCAAAGGTATCATATACCTATCAACATCAGAACAACAAAACCTATCATCAAATTGATAAAGAAAATATCTTAAACATTTATGCTGGAGTGAAAGTATTCAATCGACGGGCAGAAGTAAGCATTACAGCATTTGACTTATTAAATTCATATCATAACCGTATTATCCAAATGAAAGATAACTATACCAGTTATATTGACCGAGAGAACTTCGGGCGGTATTTTACCATAAATTTCTCCTGGAAATTCAGAAAGATCAAAGCGAACCGGATGGATATTTCAAGAGGAGTTGCATGGTAATATGAATAAGAAATCTATTAATCATTTAAAATAAAAAATATGAGTAATCCTATTGTCGAAGTTAAACACTTATCTCATCGTTATAGTGTAGATTGGGCCATTCGCGATATCAATTTTTCTATTGAGAAAACAGGAATATTAGGTCTGTTAGGGTCTAATGGAGCAGGTAAGTCCACCACTATGAATATCATCTGTGGAGTTTTAAATCAAACGGAAGGGGATGTATTTATCAATGGCATCGATCTACGAAAAAATCCGGTTGAAGCAAAAAAACATATTGGTTTCTTACCTCAAAAACCACCTCTCCATCCGGACTTGACTGTCGACGAATATCTCATACACTGTGCCACACTGCGGAGAATGGAGAAATCAAAAATTCGTGAAGCTGTAGAAATAGCTAAAGAACGTTGCGCTATTGCCCATTTTAGCAAACGCCTGATAAAGAATCTTTCAGGCGGGTATCAACAAAGAGTAGGAATTGCACAGGCTATTGTACATAATCCTCCATTCGTAGTACTTGATGAACCTACAAACGGGCTTGATCCTAACCAAATTGTCGAAATACGCAATCTGATTAAAGAAATTGCCGAAGATCATTCTGTCCTACTCTCCACTCATATCCTGTCGGAAGTGCAAGCTACCTGCAATGATATTCGTATGATTGAACATGGTAAAGTCGTATTTTCAGGTAGCATGAAAGACTTTGATAACTATGTGGTTCCAAGTAGTTTCACCGTTACATTTGCCCTTCCCCCTTCTATAGAAGAACTAGCAAAGATAGAACATGTGTTGAATATAGAAGAACTCTATCCCGGTACATTCCGGATACGCTTTGATGACGATGACAACATAACTGAACGAGTAGTAGCCTTAAGCATACAAAACGGATGGCGGCTGAAAGAAATCACGATGGAACGCTGCTCTCTTGACATAATCTTTGCACAACTATCGGGAAAACTTAAAAATAATATCTAACATGACGGATTTAAAGATTATAATACGTATTGCCCGAACCGATCTGGCTATTTTATTCTATTCGCCGATTGCATGGTTCATATTGATTGTTTTCTCATTCCTGACAACAGCAAGTTTTACGTCATTGATGGAGAATATAGTGACCGACTATGATCTGTCAGGCGGCAAGGAAGTATCTTTGAGCGGTATCTGCTTCTTAGGTAGTTACGGTTTTTTGTCCTCCGTCGTATCAAACATATACATCTATATTCCATTGTTGACAATGGGACTCATCAGTCGCGAAACGGCATCGGGTTCAATCAAACTGGCATATTCATCCCCAGTCACCAGTGGTCAGATCGTATTGGGTAAATATCTTGCAGCCATCGGATTTGGTTGCTGTCTGATGCTTGTCCCGATAGCCAGTGCTATTTATGGCAGTTTGGTAATCCCTTCTTTTGATTGGGCTCCTGTACTAGTCGCCCTTTTAGGACTCTATTTATTAATATGTGCCTATTGCGCTATCGGACTCTTTATGTCCTCACTCACGACTTATCAAGTAGTAGCAGCAGTTGGGACACTTATTGTATTAGCCATACTGAATTTTGTAGGAAATATCGGCCAGGAATACGATTTTATACGCGAACTGACTTATTGGCTGTCAATAAACGGAAGAACAATTGATATGCTGAATGGAGTAATCCGGAGTGAAGATGTGATTTATTTCGTGGTCGTAGTAACCCTTTTCCTGACATTTACCACTTTCAAACTTACATCCGACCGGCGAACTATCAGTCGTTTCCGGCAAGCAACCAGCTATCTGGGATTTTTTGTCGCAGCAATGGCAATTGGCTATTTCACTTCACGTCCGGGAATGATCAAGGTATGGGATACAACACGCACAAAACTAAACTCACTTACCGAAAATAGCCAACACGTATTAGCAAAATTGACAGGACCGGTAACTATTACCAATTATGTTAACCTACTTGATAACAAATCATATCGCTACCTCCCTATCATGAAGAAAGCGAATGAAACAATCTTCGAACCTTATTGTCTCGCTAAACCGGACCTGCAAGTGAAATATGTCTATTATTATGATTTCGCACCCAACGGCGTTGCAAATAATCCTAAGTTTCAAGGCAAAACAGTAGATGAGATGCGTGATTATATGACCATGATTTATAACTTGAATCCTCATTTATTCAAATCCCCGGAAGAAATCCGCCAAATCATCGACCTGCGTGAAGAACAAAATACATTTGTTCGCATTATGGAAACGCAAGATGGAAAACGTACCTTCATCCGTGATTTTGAAGATATGGATGCAACGCCATCCGAAGCGGAAATTACAGCAGCCATCAAAAAGATGATTTCAACTCCTCCCACTGTTGCCTTTATCAAAGGAGACGGTGAACGTGAGGTGTCCAAATCCGGTGACCGCGATTATAGCAACTTCTCCATTGAGAAATATTCTAGAGCCGCCTTAATTAATCAAGGCTTTGATGTCTGCGAGATCGACATTTCTCACGGAGACACCATTTCTTCCCTAATCAATATCGTGGTCCTTGCAGAAATGAGAACCCCGCTTACAGAAAAAGGAGAAAATCAACTGGAGGCTTACCTGGCTCGTGGAGGTAATTTATTTATTCTCACCGATACAGGCAGGCAAGAAGTTATGAATCCTTTTTTAAGCAAATTCGGTATCAAAATGGAAGAATACCAACTGGCACAATCTTCCGTTGATTTCTCTCCTAATCTGATTCTAGCCAAAGCAACCCGTGAATCGGGAAAACTGACATTCGGATTCAAAGAAGATTTTCTCCAATATGACTTACGCGTCTCTATGCCCGGATGTGTAGCCCTTACATCCTCCGACAACGATTACGGCTTCCAATATACTCCGATTCTTGAAACAAACGCCAAAGGTGTATGGATTGAAAAAGAACAAACAGATTTACAGGAATTGCCAGTAGAATGTAATGCTTCGGCAGGAGAGAAAGAACAAACCTATATCACAGCCTATGCCCTTTCACGCCAACTGAAAGATAAAGAGCAGCGTATTATCATCTCTGGTGATGCAGATTGCATAAGCAACACCGAACTGACTCTTTCACGCGAAGGATATAGATCAGGAAACTTTAATCTGATTATCGAAAGCTTCCGCTGGCTTTCCGGAGGAGAATTTCCGATCGACGTACGCCGTCCCCATTGTACCGATAACAAACTTTCGATCGGAGTGAAAGATATTGGTACAATGAAAACTATTTTCATAATCATTATACCGGCTATCCTCCTATTTATAGGAGTTGGCATCTGGTTTTTCCGCAGAAGAAATTAATAAGAGAAAAAGATGAACTTAAGACTTATACTTAGAATAGCCCGTACCGAACTAGCGGTACTCTTTTACTCACCGGTCGCATGGTTGCTACTGATTGCATTTACATGCCAGGTAGGATTCGATTTTATGAATATCCTGACGGAAATAGTAAAAATAAAAGCATTGGGCAACACGATCACTTTCAGTGTCACAGCCGGTTTTGTCCTTGGTCTCAAAGGAATATATGAAGTAATCCAGGAAACGATCTATCTGTATATTCCTTTATTAACCATGAACTTAATGAGTCGTGAATATTCATCAGGCTCTATCAAACTACTTTATTCATCACCGGTAAATAGTGTCCAAATCATTACCGGCAAGTTTGTATCAATGGTGGTATTCGCCCTGATCTTTGTCATCATCCTTGCCCTACCGACAATCGTAATGTTTATCTCCGTGCCGCATGTCGATATTACACTTATCTTGGCGGGATTGTTATCCATGTTTCTGTTGATACTGACCTATTGTTCTATCGGTCTCTTTATGACCACACTCACATCTTACCAGGTTGTGGCAGCTGTCGCCACCCTTTCCGCATTAGCATTTCTCAATTATGTGGGAGGAATTGGGCAGGAGTCCATATTCTTTAGAGAAATTACTTATTGGCTATCCATTAAAGGACGTGCCAGTGAGATGGTTGGAGGATTGATATGTAGCGATGACGTTATCTATTTCCTTGCCGTAATTTTATTATTCCTCTGGCTATCGGTCATTAAACTGAACAACGAAAAAACACGGCGTTCACTCCTTTCAAAAACAATGCGCTATGCCTTAGCTGTATGTACCATTATAGTTATCGGCTTTGTCAGTTCCCGTCCGGCAATGATGGGCTTTTATGATGCTACCCGCAGCAAACAACGTACACTTTCAGAAGAAAGCCAGAAAGTAATGGAGCAATTGTCCGGTCCTATGACAATCACAACTTACGTCAATATTTTCGATAAAGAATTTGATGTCGCTTCTCCAAAAGAGCAAAAAGAGGATATGGCACGCTTCAAAATGTACACACGTTTCAAACCGGAGATAAAGATGGAGTATGTTTACTATTACTCCACACCGAAAGACAGTGCCCTTTATCGCCAATATCCGAATAAGAACATTCGTGAGATAGCTTATGAAGTTGCCAAGAAAAAGAACTTCAATCCCCAAAAGCTGAAAAGTGCCGAAGAACTGAAAGAAAAAATAGACTTGGCAAAAGAAAACTACCGATTTGTGCGTGTTGTTGAGCGTGGATCCGGTGAACAAGCCCGCCTTCGCTTGTTCGACGATATGGAATATCACCCTTCTGAAACAGAAATCTCCGCAGCATTGAAGAAAATGCTTGTTACTCCTGTGAAGGTAGGCGCCATCACAGGACATCAGGAACGTTCCACCACTAAAAAGGGAGATCAGGATTACTCACTTTTTGCCACACATGGACGCTTTCGTTATTCCATGATTAATCAAGGTTTTGATTTGGTGGAACTGAATCTGAAGGATATGAATGATATACCAAGTAATATCAATATATTACTTATCGCTGAAATGCGTTCTTCCATGAGTTCCAAAGAACAAGAAATCATAGATCGTTTTCTTGAACGCGGAGGTAATATGATGATTATGGGCGACGTCGGACGTCAGGAAGTAATGAATCCTTTACTCCGGAAAGTTGGTTTAAAACTGTTGCCGGGAATCATTGCACAACCTTCTGATGTTAATCCCGGAGACCTCGTTCTCGCGAAAGCTACCCAGATAGCCGCCGACAGTATAGGAGGCTTCTACAAACGTATGGTTGACAGGCAGACGCATAGCGCAGTCACCATGCCATCGGCTGTTGCTCTGGAAGTTGTCGATACAACAAAATTCCATCCAATAGTTTTATTACAAAGCAACGCTCAACAAACATGGATTGAGTATCAAACAAAAGATTTTGTGAATGATTCCCTTTCTTTGGACTCTCTTCAAGGTGAAAAGCCAGGAGCCTATCCCACGGCAATAGCGTTAACCCGCAAGATAAAAGGCAAAGATAAAAAACAACGGATCATTGTGTTGGGTGATGCAGACTGTTTCAGCAATGCCGAACTACAAAAAAGCTCAAGGCCGGGTATCTATTCATTCAACTTCAATATGATTCCCGGTTCATTCCGTTGGCTATGCTATAATGAATTTCCGGTATCTTCTTCCAGAGCCCCTTATCTCGACAAAGATATCAGCCTGACTCCTATGGATCTATCCACTATCAAAATTATCTATTGCTATGGCATTCCATTTATTATTGGTCTGTGTGGCATTTGGATATGCTGGAGAAGAAGAAAACGATAAAAAGAAAGAATAGAGAAACTTCCGGCAAGCAGATTTTGTGCCTGTCGGAAGTCTAATTCTTTCATAAACTCCTTCAAAACTATGCCTTCAACCGCATCACAAACCGACTCCCCTTCCCCAATTCGCTCTCTACCGTCAGCGTACCGCCATGAGCTTCCACAAAATCCTTGGAAATAGATAATCCCAAGCCACTGCCTTGTACTTTCGTTCCGGGTACACGGAAATAACGGTCGAAGATGCTTTTGTGATAACGCGGGTCAATGCCTTTGCCAAAGTCCTGAACATACAGTTCGATCCAGTTTTCATCCTGCCTGGCACCGATAACCACACGCCCGTTTTCTTTTGAATAACGAATAGCATTACTTAACAGATTCGTCAACACCCAGGCAATCTTCTCACTGTCGACAAAAAGTTTACCGATTTTCTCTTCCGGATATTCCACTTCTATCTGAATATTAAACTTATCCGCTTGCACCTGATTAGCTTTAATTGCATACTCAATCAATTCAATCGGTTTGGTGATCTTTGGCATCAATTGCAGTTTTCCAGCTTCCACCTGCGTCATGTTAAGCAACTCTCCGGTGATGCTTAACAAACGTTCGCTGTTCTCCTTGATACTCTTTGAAAGCTGTTCCTGTTCATCATTCAACACACCGACACGTTTATCTTCAAGCAGTTGGAGACTCATCATAATAGCAGCAATCGGAGTTTTCAGTTCATGAGAGATGGTTGAGATAAATGTAGTCTTGGCAGAATCCAGTTCCTTGAATTCCGTAATATTCTTTAGTAAAATGACATCACCCAGTTTGCGAGGTTCATCTTTTTCAGCCTCCGTATTAATGATGGGAACATAAGATGCCTTAAAGTAACTCTCTTTATCGTCTGCATATATTTTCAACGGTTCCTTCTGTTCGCCCGGTGTCACCAGTTCACGAATCAGCCGCCGCAGCAGATCATTCTTCAAAGCCAGTTCCTCCGCCGATTGACGAATCACATTCTCCCGTTTCAAATTCAGCACATTCAGTGCTTCCTCATTGATAAACAGAATCTCACGTTCCATATTCAGACCAATCACCGGATCATCTATACTATTGACAATGGCTTCAATAAACTTCTTGGCAGAAAGGATATCCGACAAAGTACTGGCACGATATTCGGTCAAACGTTCTGCCATCCGGTTAAAACTATCCGCTACATCCCGGAACTCTTCATTATTATCCATTTGCAGACGCTTCTCATAGTTATGATTGGCTATTTCAAGAATTCCTTCTTTCAACTCCTTAACCGGCTTGCTGATAGAACGGGGCAGCCAATAAAGCAATATCAGTCCAGTCAAGATACAGATTCCCCCCGTTATGGAGATCCAGAGCAATGCACGTTCCAAAGCGGGCATAGCAGCAGGACTATCAGGTTCTGTCGCAGTCAGAGTTTGAAGATTCACTACTGAAAGTGTTACCAACAAAATAATCATTCCGGCCAGCATTCCGATGCCAAGAATCAGTTTCGTTTTAATATTCATAACGTTCATACGATTAATATTATGCAAGTATAATCAAATCGACATTAGCTTGCGACAAATTATTTAAAAACTTTCTATATCCCAGTATAGAACAAATAGCATACGGTAGCCTCAAATTAGGAGTTCCCATACACACTGTCGATATCTGTTTCTCTTTACAAACCTTGACGATGCTTCCCAAAATGTCTTTCGACTGTACCTGGACAACTTCTCCCCCAAGCTCCGCCACAAGTTTAAAATGATTCAACAAATAGCGTTGACTGGCCAAATCAATTCGATCCATACTCTCTTTCGGAGTCTGAACATACAAAGCTATAAACGTAGTATTATACCGGGTTGCCAACTTTGCCGCCTTTCTGATAATCCGCCGGGGTGTTTTCTCGTGACTACTGATACAAGCCATAAACTTCTCATGCCGAAGTCCGACAGCTACTCCCATCACCACCTCATTCTCCACCTTTTTTTCTACCCGCAGCGCAACTTCCTTCAGAGCCAACTCACGCAATTGAAGAATATTCTCGGTTCTGAAGAAATTATCCAATGCTGTCTGAATCTTTTCCGGACGATAGATCTTCCCCGCTTTCAAACGAGCAATCAGTTCCTCTGCCGTCAAGTCAATATTCACCACCTCATCCGCCTCCTGAAGTACGCTGTCGGGCACCCGTTCTTTCACTTCAATGCCCGTGATCTCCTGCACTTCTTCATTCACGCTTTCGATGTGCTGAATATTGATTGCCGAAATCACATTGATCCCCTCATCCAGCAAAGTTATCACATCTTGCCAACGTTTCTCATTCATACTGCCTTCTACATTGGTATGCGCCAGTTCGTCCACAATTACTATTTCCGGATGGATACGGATAATCGCATCCACATCCATTTCTTCCAATTCTTTCCCCTTATAGAAGATTTTGCGGCGCGGAATGACAGGGAGTCCTTGCAGTAACGCTTCCGTCCCGGCACGTCCATGAGTTTCGATATAGCCGATTTGTACGTCCACACCGTTCTCCAGCAGTTCATGTGCCTCCTGAAGCATACGATATGACTTTCCCACACCGGCTATCATACCGATATAAACCTTAAATTTACCCCGGTGGGATCTCTTTATCAGATCCAAAAAATACTGTACACTTTGTTCTCTATCATCCATTATGTCAATCTATTATTTTAAACATCCTAACCCGTAGCAATCGTCACGATCACCACGGGTTCACAAAAATTCATGAGTTTATTTTATGGCCTTAAAGTTACGCCAAATACTAGATGGGCATCCTCCAAACGCGGATTCCATATAGCCTGCACAAATATAGGCAATGAAAACTTATCATTAAACTTTATAGCTTTCGTTGCTTTCAAAGCAAGGTTCGTCACTGCAAAACCATTCACATCATACTGCGGAGTTTCATAAGGAACCACTCCACAGGTAGCATTCAAGTCTACCCCTTCTACGTTGAACGGATAATTCAGTTCTACGTAAGAAGAATATGCCTGTTTTTCTTCCCCCTTGTCAGTCATCTTTCTGTCGGCACCGGCAAACATGGTATACCATGCAATGGACAATGGGAATTTCTCAATAGGAAGCGTATAAGCTAATCCTGCTTCAAAATGATGTCCGGTGTCGCCACTCTTAAAATGGAAATAATCATTTGTAAGTTCTCCATTGGCTACATCAGCTTGTCCGTTCCACCAAAGACTGGCCACTGAAAGTGTCGGTCCCGCTTCACCAAACTTATAAGCCGCAGTAAGGTCTATTTCTTTATTACTTTCACTCAAACTGGTTGATCCCCATGCAGTAAGCGAGAAATTTCCTATGCTAAATCCCAAAGTCGGTTGAAAAGAAGCGGCACCACCTTGATAAATACCGCGCCATACATACGAACTTACCAAATCACCTTGTATGGTAAACTCTTGCGCTTGTGCATCGTTAGTTCCCAACATACATACGGCTGCTACAGCCATTGTTCCTAAAATACTCTTTTTACTAAAAAAACTTTTCATACTTTTTATCTTATTCTATTTTATGTTCCTGTAAAAAAGCAGCGCCCCATCCAACCCTGTTAATTTGAACCGCTAGCATAACCCAAACGATTCGGACAGGAACGCTGCTTCTGATCTTCATCTACTTATTACTTTCTTCAAGAGCTATATTCAATTTCAGCACGTTCACCTTTTCTGTTCCCAAAAATCCCAGGAACGGTTTTTCTATGCTTTTATCAACAATCGCTCTTACTTGTTCTTCTGTTAATCCGCGTGCTTGCGCCACTCTCTTCACTTGTACGTACGCACATCGGGGAGTAATATCAGGATCCAGTCCCGAAGCACTGGCTGTAACCATTTCGGCAGGCACATCCGCACGGTCTAAATAAGGATGATGCACAAGGAAAGTATCGATACGCGCTTTCACTTCATCCAGATATTCCTGATTCGTAGGCCCTTTATTACTACCTGCGGAACTCGTAGCATCATATCCGTCTCCGGCAGAAGATGGACGTCCCCAGAAATAAATATCTTTTGTAAACATCTGACCCACATTGGCTGCTCCCACTACTTTCCCATCCAGCGTAGCTACCTCAGCATTTCCCTTATTAGGACCTGCAACCTGTGCAAACAGCCACAAGATAAGGATATAGAATACGGAGAAAAAGACACAAAAAGCAAGCGTTATTTTTAATGACTTCAATAAAGTTTTCATTGCTATTGTTTTTTTAATTAAAAGAATAAACCTACCAATAAATCTATCAACTTGATTCCCACGAAAGGAACAATCACACCACCCAAACCATAGATCAACAGATTACGGCGAAGCAAGGCACTTGCACCTATCGGTTTGTATTGCACACCACGCAAAGCCAGCGGAATCAGAATCGGAATAATAATCGCATTAAAAATAACCGCTGAAAGAATGGCGCTTTCAGGACTATGCAGGTGCATGATATTCAAAGCTGCCAGTTCAGGAATAGCAACCATAAACAAGGCTGGAACGATCGCAAAATACTTCGCTACGTCATTGGCGATAGAGAAAGTGGTCAGTGTACCACGTGTCATCAACAATTGTTTACCGATTTCCACGATCTCGATCAGTTTTGTCGGATCGTTATCCAGATCGACCATATTACCAGCTTCCTTTGCAGCCTGTGTACCGCTATTCATGGCTACACCTACATTGGCTTGCGCCAGAGCAGGAGCATCGTTCGTTCCGTCTCCCATCATTGCAACCAATTTACCGGCCTGCTGCTCCTTCTTGATATATTCCATCTTATCTTCCGGTTTAGCTTCAGCGATAAAATCATCCACACCGGCTTTTTCGGCAATATATTTTGCAGTTAACGGGTTATCTCCTGTCACCATGACCGTCTTCACTCCCATCTTACGCAGACGTTCGAAACGTTCCTGAATACCCGGTTTGATAATATCCTGCAACTCAATGACACCGGTCACTTTCTTGTTTACACATACTACCAACGGCGTACCACCATTGCTGGAGATAGAAGAGATGATCTCTTCCACTTCTTTCGGAAATTCATTTCCTTCTCCTTCCACCATCTTACGGATAGCGTCGAAAGCACCTTTACGAATCTGTGTTCCATCTGCCAGGTCTACTCCCGAGCATTTGGTTTCAGCCGTAAATTTAATCATACGTGCTCCTGTTGTATTCAGGTTACGCATACGGATGCCCGACTCACGTCCCAGTTCTACGATAGACTTACCTTCCGGTGTTTCATCGGACAAGGAAGACAACAGACAAGTCTCCACAAAATCATGCAAATTAACACCCGGAGCCGTATGGAAATGAGTTGCCTTACGGTTACCGATTGTGATAGTACCTGTTTTATCCAGCAACAACGTATCAATATCACCGGCAGTCTCTACTGCTTTACCGGATTTAGTAATCACGTTGGCACGAAGCGCGCGGTCCATACCGGCAATACCGATGGCAGAGAGAAGTCCACCGATAGTTGTCGGAATCAGACACACAAACAAAGAAATAAGCGAAGCAATGGTGATGACCGTATTACTATAGTCAGCAAACGGTTTCAAGGTAACACACACTATGACGAAAACAAGCGTAAAACCTGCCAACAGAATAGTCAACGCAATCTCATTCGGGGTTTTCTGGCGGGAAGCACCTTCCACCAGCGCAATCATCTTATCGAGAAAACTTTCTCCCGGTTGAGTAGTCACCATTACTTTTATATGATCGGACAATACCTTCGTACCACCCGTTACAGAACTCTTGTCGCCACCTGCCTCACGAATAACCGGGGCAGACTCGCCGGTGATAGCACTTTCATCAATAGAAGCCAAGCCTTCAATAATCTCACCATCGGAAGGAATCACGTCTCCGGCCTCACAAACAAACACATCTCCTTTCTTCAACTGTGAAGAACTGACGATAACGATTTTATTACCTTCCACCTTCTTTGCCGGTGTCTCTTCACGAGTCTTACGCAAGCTGTCGGCCTGTGCTTTACCACGTGCTTCGGCAATAGCTTCAGCAAAATTGGCAAACAACAAGGTTACAAACAGAATGATAAACACGGCAATATTGTAAGCAAACGAACCTTGTGAAGAGTTTACAATGGAGTAGAGCGTTACAAGCAGCATGACCACTGTAGCCACTTCTACTGTAAACATAATCGGGTTCTTTATCATCATCCGCGGGTTCAGTTTCACGAATGCCTGTTTCAAACTTTCTATAACTTGCTCCTTTGGAAACAAAGAAGCTGATTTATTATCTTTCATATCTTCTCTAATTCAGTATTACAAACTTAAATGTTCAGCAATTGTGCTCAATGCATGTACCGGGAAGAATGACAGCGCAGCAATAATGAAGATAACCACAAATGTCATTACTCCGAAAGTCAATGTATCGGTCTTCAATGTGCCGGCACTTTCCGGAATGAATTTCTTCTGTGCCAATAACCCGGCAATGGCAACCTGTCCGATGATAGGAATAAAACGGCTCAAAATCAGAACGATACCGCACGTGTAATTCCAGAAATAAGTATTATCTCCCAAACCTTCAAAACCGGAACCGTTATTGGCAGCACAAGAAGTGTACTCGTAAAGTTGCTCACTTAAACCGTGGAATCCCAAATTGTTCAACCATCCACCTTCACTTTCCACAAAATCAGGATGGTACACATAAATATAACTTGAGAGTGCCGTAAATACCAAAATTACAAACGGATGAAGCAGAGCTACAATCGTAGCGATTTTCATTTCGCGGGCTTCCACTTTCTTGCCGAGGAATTCCGGCGTACGTCCTACCATCAAACCGCTGATAAACACTGTAATGATAATAAATGTATAGTAATTCATCCATCCTACACCTACACCTCCGAACCAGGTGTTAATCTGCATATTCAGCATCTCCATCATTCCGGACAGCGGCATAGTAGAATCATGCATACCGTTCACAGAACCATTAGAGGTTACAGTAGTTACAATACTCCATAATGCCGTTGCTCCGGCTCCCAAACGAACTTCTTTACCTTCCATCGCACCATTATCCTGCACAATTCCCAGTTCATCAATGCGTGGATTACCGCCCATTTCCTGACTGACATTAATACATACGCCTACCAGAAAAGCGAAAAGCATTACTCCGAATATACTGTAAGCCAACTTCTTTCTGCGGGTATAGAATCCCAGCGCAAATACCATTGCCATCGGGATAATCAAGATAGACCAACATTCTACCATATTAGTAAGATAAGTCGGATTCTCCAACGGATGAGAAGAGTTTACACCAAAGTAACCACCACCATTCGTACCTAATTGCTTGATAGGAACAATTGCAGCCGTAGGACCTTGAGAAACCATTTGTTCCTGGCCTTCCATCGTAGTCACTTTCATCTTACCGTCAAATCCCATCGGAGTTCCCTGGAGAATCAGAATAAAACCTACAATCAGAGAAAGAGGCAATAAAATACGTGTACAGCTTATTACCAGAAATTGCCAGAAGTTACCAATCGTTTTGGTTGTTTTTGCGGCAATACTCTTCATGATACCTGCCATAGCAGCCATACCTGTTGCGGCAGTAATAAACTGGAAGAGCATGATAACAAACAGTTGTGTAAAATAGGTCAAACCACTTTCACCGCTATAATGCTGTAAGTTACAGTTAACCATGAAACTGATACAGGTATTGAATGCCTGATCCGGTGTTTGAGGTCCGTTTCCATCCGGATTCAGAGGCAACCACCCTTGTGAAACCAAAAGCACCATTCCCCAGAAAAACCAAAAAGCATTCAATATTAACAATGCTTTCAAGAACTGTTTCCAGTTCATTTCTTCATTAGGGTCAATTCCACATACTTTATAAATAGCTCTTTCAATAGGAGCCATAAAATCGGACCAGGTCTTTTCTCCTCTGTAGACCTTGGCGATGTATTTTCCCAGTGGATAAGCCAGAATCACCATCAAGGCTATCTGAACAACCACGCCTAAAATTTCTGTATTCATATACTTTTTACCTTAAACTGTGTGTGTTACTTTAAAACTTTTCGGGTTTGACGAGCACGTACATCAAATAACCGAAGATCACAATACCTAATACGAATAACGCTGTGTACATAATCAATTCTCCTTTTTCTTTAAATATTCTCAAACCAGTCTACACATTTCCAAAATAGCCAGAAACAAGCGAAACCGCTTAACAGGCAGAAAATAAATGATAATGTTATTCCCATGTTTTTACCTTTTAAATGATTACTATTATTTTTTTACTTACCACCTTTCATGCCAAATGCGTGCCACAAAAAGCGGATAAGAGATAATAAACTAATATTCAAAAAGATACGTATCACAAGGAACTTTCTATCCATCCAACATACCCTTTCATTTTGAAAAAAGTATTCTATTTTGACTCACTCTGCACCCGGCAGAAGGTACAAATTCTACAAAGAAATAAAGTGATTGAAATTAAACCGCCGGGAAGCTGTAGGAGAGGTCTGCAATTGGGATTATCGTTTTTGTTGGCTTCGGGATGCTTCCATGTCCATCGAAACCATGTTTCAGATCGGACACACGGGGGCAGCTAAACGTTTTATGAAATTTATCCAATCCACATTCGTTTCCAAACATGATTATCAAATTATATATGGCATCCGGGCCGAGAAGAAAAGAAAAGAAAAGAGAAGAGAAGAGGTTATCTTTTCTTCTGGTTTAAAAACAGAAAGCCCCTTGATTCTTAGTTGAATCAAGGGGCTTCTTAAAAACGGCGGCTACCTACTCTCCCACTGTTACGCAGTACCATCGGCGTGACGAGGCTTAACTTCTCTG